>CALUWL010000001.1 GCA_944324445.1 Candidatus Gastranaerophilales bacterium
AAGAGTAAAAAGAGTAATTACGGTTCACATGGTTTGATTATTTCCCGCCCCTGAAATCCGCTACACAAGCCAATTACACAAAATAATCGCACCATCTGCCCTACGCAAAACACTCACTTCAATACACTCTCTTCAATACAGTGCAGATAAAATGTCCCGTTAAAATACAAACCACCCGTTATCCATTTAACACCTCTATCATCAAACTTATAAATCAAAAACGGAGAAGGAGGGATTCGAACCCTCGGTAGAGTTACCCCTACAACGACTTTCGAGGTCGTCACCTTCAACCACTCGGACACTTCTCCGTAAAAAAACGGAGAAAGAGGGATTCGAACCCTCGAGGCAGATTACTCCACCTAACACCTTAGCAGGGTGCCGCCTTCAGCCACTCGGCCATTTCTCCATGTTCCGTTAATAAATTCTAACATAAATAAAGTTTTTTTAGCAAGGGTTGACAAAAAAAAGTTTAATACTTACTATATCTGTAGTAATCTAGAACGCACTATTTGCAGTACTTTCAGTTTACAAGTCCAAATCAAAGGTTGCAAAATTATAAAATTTATGATATAGTGTTCACAAAACTTAGGGTGTGTAGCTCAATTTAAAGTAAAAACTTTAGAGGAAAGTTTTTTACCCGGTTAAAGACAAAAATGAGGATATTTTTATGACGAAAAAGCTAGTAAAAACTTTGTTAGTTGCTTTTTGCTTCGTTCTTATTGCATCTAACACAGCGAATGCTTCCCAATCGCCAGAAAGCGCAAAAAAATTGATTGTTCAAACAGCACAAAAGCTTGGAGTAGACCCTTACATTGCGCTTAGTATCGCAAAGATTGAATCTAATTTTAACACTACAGTTAAAAGCCCAAAAGGCGCAATAGGATTATTCCAGCTTACACCTTCAACAGCAAAAAAACTAGGAGTAAATCCATATATAGTAAGCGAAAATGTTGAAGGCGGATTAAAATATTATCAAATGTTGTACAAAAAATATGGTTCAATGGAACTTGCATTAGCAGCATACAATGCAGGTCCGGGAAATGTGGCAAAATATAACGGAATTCCCCCATTTAGCGCAACCAAAAACTTTATTAAAAACATAAAGAGAGAATATAACACATTTAAAGCTGATGAAACAACACAAACTTTTGTGTCTGATATGTTATAAAACAAATGTGTATTGAACAATCAATTAATTAAAGCCCGCAATTGCGGGCTTTTAACATAATTAATCTACAAAAACTTTATGAAAAATCTTTTTACCTTTTTTTATTTTTAAGCCATCTTTTAATTCGGATTTTGTTAATTCATAGTCAAGCGTCGTAATCTTTGTACCTTCAATAGTTATTCCGCCCTGCTGAATCAAGCGTTTTGCTTCGCCTTTACTTTGACACAAACTGCAATCAACCAAAACATCAACCAATGCAATTTTATCACCATCAAAATTCAATTTAGTTGAAGGCATATTAGCATCATCTGAACCTGCTCCAAAAAGCGCTTTTGCAGAATTTTGAGCAATTATAGCCTCATCTTCACCATGTACTAATTTAGTTAATTCAAAAGCAAGAATTTCTTTTGCTCTATTTAATTCACTTCCTTGCCAATTTTCCATTTCGTTAATCTCATCCAAAGGAAGAAAAGTCAGCATTCGAATACACTTTAATACATCAGCATCTTCAACATTTCTCCAATATTGATAAAAATCATAAACAGAGGTTTTATTTTTATCCAACCAAACAGCACCTGATGCGGTTTTACCCATTTTTTTACCTTGCGAATTCAAAAGCAAAGTAATAGTCATTGAATGGGCATCTTTACCGGTTTTTCTCCTTATTAAATCACTTCCTGCAAGCATATTTGACCATTGATCATCGCCACCAAATTGCAAATTACAATCATAATGATTGTTCAAATAATAAAAGTCATAAGCCTGCATTATCATATAATTAAATTCAAGAAAGCTCAAACCTTTTTCCATACGTTGTTTATAGCATTCTGCTCTCAACATATTATTAACTGAAAAACAAGCCCCCACTTCTCTTAAAAGCTCAACATAATTTAATTTTAAAAGCCAATCAGCGTTATTCAACATAATCGCTTTATCTTCGCCAAATTCAATAAATCTTTCCATTTGTTTTTTAAAACAAGAACAATTATGATTAATAATTTCTTTTGTCATCATCGAACGCATATCAGATCTTCCGGATGGATCACCTATATGTCCTGTTCCGCCGCCAATTAATACAATAGGTTTATTTCCAGCTTGCTGTAAACGCTTCATTAAACACAAAGCCATAAAATGCCCTACATGTAATGAATCTGCCGTAGGGTCAAAACCTATATAAAATCTTGCACCTCCGGAATTAATAAGTTTTCTTACTTCTTCCTCGTTTGTAACTTGAGCTATAAGCTGTCTTTCTTTTAGTTCTTCATATATACCCATAAATAAACCTACAATAAATTTTACAAAATTATTTTAACCAAAAAAAAATTAAAAAACACTCTCAATCACAAATATTAACATTGTTGACTTGGTTGAAATAAATTGTATAATGTAGATAAAATACCTATTATCAAAGCACAAAGAATTTATAATTTTTATTTATTACATAGTATATCAGGATCAAAACACAAATGAAATTTAATCTCAAAAAATTTTTGGGCTTTAGCTTGATTGAATTAATGATAAGCCTAATCACAATTAGCTGCATAACAGCTGCATTTGCACCAGTTATAACTAAAAAAATGAATAGCGGCATGTCAGGTTATGCAGGCGGCGGAGGTGGCAAAGAGCTCACAACCAATTGCGACAAATTTAGTGATCAATGCACCTTGTGTTACCCAGATAAATGCGTAATGTGCATTAGATTATGCGCAGGAAATCAATACCTGGATATAGAAAAATGCGAATGTATAAATTGCAGCGACATAAGCAGCGGATGTTTGACTTGTGAAGATGGTGAATGCCTCAATTGTGCAGCCGGAACAGGTATTACCTCAGATAAAAAATGTCAAACTTGCAGTTCAATAAGTACCGGATGTCTATCATGCAGTCTGGGCAAATGCCAAAAATGCAGCCCCGGACAAGGAATAACAGCAGATTACAAATGTCAAACATGTTCTGCAGGATATTATTCAGATGGAACTACAGCTTGTCAAAAATGCTCTGAAGGATATTACCAAGATACTGCAGGATCAAATAGTTGCAAAATTTGTGCTGCACAAAAATGGTCTGATGCAGGAGCAACAAGCTGCTACAACTGTCCTGCGGGATATAAATGCCCCGGAGACGGTACAAAAACTCAATGTACTGCAGGAACGTATGCAGGGGCGGGTTCTGCATCTTGTAAAAATTGTCCCGCAGGCAAATATCAAAATCAAGAAGCTTCAAGCACATGCAAAAATTGTGAAGCAGGCAAGTGGTCTAGTGCAGGAGCTTCATCTTGTACAGAGTACTGTACCGCAGGATATAAATGCCCGGGAGATGCAACAAAAACTCAATGCCCCGCAGGAACATATGCTGTTGAAGGTTCAAGCACATGCAAAAATTGTGAAGTAAATAAGTGGTCTGATGCAGGGGCATCGTCTTGCTATAATTGCCCAGCCGGATACAAATGTCCGGGAAATGGCACAAAAACTCAATGTACTGCAGGGACTTATGCTGCCGAAGGATCAAATACCTGTTCAAAGTGCAAAGCAGGAAAATATAGCGCTGCAGGAGCATCGTCATGCACCAATTGTCCTGCAAACACATATGCTTCAAATCCGGGAACTGCAAACTGCAGTTCATGTGCAAACGGAAAATATAGCTTTGCAGGAGCAAGCAGTTGCTTAAGCTGCTCAAGCAAAATTGCATACTGTACAAAATGTTACGCAGAAGGTACAAGCGTTAAATGTAACACCTGTGGAACGGGCTACACAGCATCAGGTGGAACCTGCGTAGCTAATTTTACAACATGGTCATCTACATCATCTACAAGTTGGGTTGTTCCAGCAGGTGTTACAAAAGTATCATTAACTCTAATTAGCGGAGGATACAGAAGCACAGCAGGAGCAAGCATACCAGGCGGCTCATTAGAATACTTCAGTAATGCGAAGCTATATTTAACCGGCAATTATGCAGCATTAAAAGGAAGAAATATTACAGTACAAGGCTGCGGCGCAGGAGGCTTAAATGGGCGAGCTTCTAGCTACCCGGGATACGGATGCTGCAGATATATGTCCACTAATGGCGGAGCAGGCGCAGCCGGAGGGCAAGTAAATACCAGTTTTACTATAGCATCATGGGCAACCTTACTTGATATATACGTAGGAGCAGCAGGTAATGGTAACGCGGGCCAATCCGGAGGCTCTAGCGAATATAATTCTGGCGGAGCTGGGGGAGCTGGCGGTGGTGCAACCGTCATTTCCGATGGAAACACTGTAGTAGCAGCCGGTGGCGGTGGCGGTGGCGGTGGCTGTAGTGCAAGTAGCGGCAATGGAAAATATACAGCAGCAGGTGGAGCAGGTGGAGCAGGGCAAACTGTGGGCACATGGAGTATTGGTGGAGCTGGCGGTGCAGGAAATGCATCATGGGGTATCTATACCCATGATGGAAACCCAGGCGGAGCAGGAACAAGCAGTCACGGTGGAAGTTTCTCAAAATCAGGGTATTGCGGAGCTGGTCAAAATGGATATCTAAAAATAAGCTGGGGAACTTCAACAACAACAGGAAATGGTGGTTCATCAGGAAAATGCTATACTACAACCGCAACAGTAACTCCAGGAACAACCTGCACCGTATCGCTCGGACTGGATGGAGCAGAAACATACCTGCAATGCGGCGGGGTTAAATATTCATCAAACAGCGGCACAGCGCATGCAGCTTCAGGAACAACAGGAGGAGCAGGTTTTGGAGTATCATGTGGCACAGGTATATATGGAAAAGGCGGCGATGGAACATCTTCAGGAACAAATGCCGGCAACTACGGTCTGGTACATATAAAAAATGCAACATAAATATCATTTCATATAATGGTATTAACATAAAATAAAAACCCGATAATTCATGTCGGGTTTTTATTTTAATTTACTTTTTAAATTAGATTTAACATCTGCAAATGGACCATTATTAGGAGTTTTTAAATTATTTATATAATTTTTCCCATACACAAAGGGAAATTTTAAAAGCCAAGACGATTTAATCAAAATTGAAGCTGTATCTGCTCCATGGGCTAATATTAATTCATCGATTGTCTGTTCATATGCAGGAGAAATTGAAGAAAATATTTTAATCATATAATCACCCAAACTAACAACACCGTAGCCAGCACTTGTAATCGGATTTTCAATTATTTGAGTAATTGTAAAGTTATCATTCATTTCACTTGCACTCAATATTTCAGCCGGAATCTCAATAACTTCTCTATTTGGCTGAGCTATTTCATACCAAACCCCATCATATTGAATTTTAATTATATTGGGTTTCGGCATATAAATATCATCCGCAACAGGAGCAAGCAATATATCTCCATCATAGCTTATTAGACCATATTTATAATTTTTTCTAACTAAAAACATTCTTCCATACAAAATATCAATGGATGTATATTCTCTATCGATAATTGTATTGCCAAATTCATCATACAATGCATACTTGCCACCGTATCCGAGTTTTGCATATTTTCCTGCAAACCGCTGCGCTGTAGCAAATTTTGGCTCAACCAATATATTGCCGGAATTATCAATAATTCCATATTTGTTTTTATCTAAAAACAACCAGCTTGAATCACCAAGTCGAATTAGTTTGTTGTAAATAGGGTCCGTAATTCTATTTTCGTTTTGAATCAAACCAAATTTATTGTTTTCGCTGTATGTGTTTACCAACTCTTGAATTGAAAACGCATTTTGAGAAACAAGAAAAAAAGTTACAGCACATAAAAATATCTTTTTCATAAAAATATCATACCACAAATTTATGTTATAATTTTTTTATGAAAGACAAGAAAATTATAAAAAAGATTAGTCTTATAAGCTTACTTCTAATTTGCATATTAGCTATTTTGACTATTTTAACTTATATATACCTTATACCGGAAATAGCCAAGTCTAAATTCTTATCTGATACATTAAATAAAATCATTTACGATTTTACAAAAATGGAGCTCGTATATAATAATGTTCAATTAAAAACATATTTAAAACCTCGAATTGACCTTAAAATTGGCAACTTAACTCTTAGCAAAGATAGTATCAATTTAATTGAATTGAGCAATTTTGAAACATCATTATCTTTTGAAAAAATCTTTTCTAAAAAAATAAAACTAAACAAGCTTCTAGCAACAACTTTAATAATAAAGGCAGACAAACTAATAGAAGCACTGGATATCAAACAAGAAGAAAAACAACAAAAACAAGAAATCGATTGGAAACTTGATATATATAGTTCAAAAATTAAACTTGATGAACTTGAACTATCATACAAACAAAACGGAGCAACTTGCGATTTATATTCAAGAGATATAGCGCTCGTCCAAGACAACGACCAAAAAAATCTTGAATTTAATTTTGAAGCAATAATATCAAAAAATTCTAAAACATACGCTAATATCGCCTCTTCATCAATAAATGAAGTAAAAATTTATAAAGACAAAATTGAAATAGATAATCTATTTGTCCTAATTAATGATTCAAGACTTTTATTAAATTCAACAATAGATCAAAAAAATATATTATTAAATGCAAAATCCGACAAATTCACGCTAAATGACATTTTTAATCTAATTAATTCAAATATAATAATACCAAACGGAGAAAATCTTCTAAAACCTCTACAAAATCCAAGCGGACAAGTTAGTTTTAACGTTAATTCAAACAATAATGATTTATCAGGATATATTCAAGTAAACAACACAAAAGCACACCTTAAAGATGTATCTTCAATTCCTGTTAATATTTCCGAAGGAAAAATACTTATATCACCCAATGAAATAACTTTTTCAAACCTAAAAGGATACTATGGAAAAAACAAAAACAACGGAATTAAAATCTATGGCAGCATAAAAGATTACTACAAAACATTTGATTCAAACATTACTATAGACACAGTTGTTACTAATGAATTTTTTAAAGACTATTTATCAAAACTTATAAACGACACTATTCTTAATACATCTAAACCCTTTGGAACAAGAATTATATATAAAGCCAAAAACAACATTATGGATATTATTTGGCTTGCAAAAATTCCAAAAGGTGTAAATTTTGGAATAGATGACACAAAATCAGCACTATCAGATTATGATAGAGCCGCAAAAGGAGATTTTCATATCGAAGGCGATGTTTTCGATATCAGAAATATCAACTATTATATAGCACCGGATATAAAAAGAGGTATTAAACTAAAACCAATATTAATTCTTGATGCTAAAATGAACCTTAAAGGTCAATTATCAAGTGCCGGTTTTACATTTGGAAGAGAAATGCCTTGTGAATTTTTAAATATTTTTGCAGGTCAAAAATTATTTAAAAAAGGTACCGTTAAAGGAAGTTTGCATGTTGATTTTAAAAACAACATTCCAATACTTAATGCAAATATGGAAATAAATAAAACCTTAATTCCATCACAAAGATTGTTTGTAAAAAACGCAACCCTAAAAACCAATTCAAACTTAATCAGTATATATGCACAAGGACGTTTCAAAAGAGCAAAATACATATTCGAAGGAAAGATTAAAAACGAACTGCAGCCTCCTTTTGTTATAAAAAATCTTACATTAGATGTTGATAATATCGATGCAGAAAGATTATTAACCACTGTAAATAATCAAAACCAAGGTGTTAAACAGGATACTTCAAAAATTGAATCTGAAGATGATTTAGCTAACGACAATTATATGTTTGACACAAGCTTTATAAGAATTGAAGACGGAGATTTTATTCTTCATAAAGGCAACTACAAAGAAATTAATTTCGGCAACATTGAAGCTAATCTAACGCTTGATGAAAAAGGAATATTAAAGGTAAAATCAAACAGATTTGATATAGCAGACGGTATATCGTCGCTTTTCGTTGATTGCGACCTTAAAAATCTTAAATACTACATTAAACTCGGGGCAAAAGATATAAATTCCGATTTAATGGCAAAAGTTTTATTCAATCTTCACAAGGAAATATCAGGTAAAGCCTCAGGGATAATAGAGCTGTATGGGGATGAATCATTAAAATTAAACGGAGACATCAAATTCATAATAAAAGACGGAACCATAGGAAAAATCGGTCTGGTTGAATATGTTCTAAAAATTGCATCTGTATTTAGAAACCCTGTTGCAATGTTAAGCCCCGGAGCAATAATGGATATTGTAAGCATACCTGAAGGAAATTTCGAAAAAATAACAGGTGAACTTGCAATTAGAAACAACGTTGTTAACAAAATCAATATCAAATCATATTCTAAAACACTAAGCGCTCTAATAAGAGGAAGATTTGATATGGAGCGCCATGATACATCTCTTAGAATTTACACCAGATTTTCATCGGATAAAAAAACAATGTTTAGCTTCTTAAGAAATATGTCATTAAGTGCTCTTGCAAACAAAGTTCAATTAAACACAAGAAATGACGCAAATTATTATAAATCAGAACTTGATGAACTACCTGAAATTAACGTTCCAAACGAAAAAACACAAGTATTTTTAACTCAGGTTGAAGGAGATGTTGAACACAACAATTTCTTATCAAGCTTAAAGAAAATTAAATAAAGTCATTGTCAATTTTGAATATTGTTTTAATTATCAAATGTGCCAAAATAAGTACGTTAATTTGAACTGCGGTTTTTGATATGATTTTAAAATTTTGCAAAGAGTTTTCTTTAACACTGTTTTTTCTTAATTTAAAATCTGAATAAACATTCAAATTTGCTTCTTTTGAAAAAGCTTGTATTATCTTATCGAAAGCAGAATTAGGAAAAATATCACAAGCAAACAAAGTTAAATAGCAATCATTGTTCTCGGCGCTTAAAGTACATAAGATATTTGAAAAATTAATAGTTTCAAACATCAAGGAAATCTCAGAGCACTGTATTTGTTTTTCTTCTTCTGAATTATCAACACTATAATCTGCTTGCTTATCAAATATTTGACCACATACAGAGATATATAAAAGCAGAAAATCTTTTAAAACATTCGTGTTTACCTGACTATGACTTTGTATTGCAGTTAAAATAGAAAGAATTTCTTTTAACTGCACACCATCATCCATGCCTGATTTCATTGAACTTGATAACATTTGAAGAGTTTTATCTATTGCAATTTTTGAATTTTTATTTAAAAATTCTGCCAAAGCCTTTGTATTTATAAGATTTTCAACCAATAATTTTACTATCTCATTATCCTTAGAACCATGCGCAGCTTTTTGAATAAATTTATCTATATTTTCAGGTAGCATCAACATATTTAGAATATATTTAAGCATGACCTCGTAATCCATTTTAGCAGATTGCATGTTATACAATAAAGCAGGGTTAATTGAAGCATCATTATTAATCAAAACTTGAGTATTCTGCTGAAAATTTGCTGACGAACTATCATCACCCACCTTTGTTTGTTGAGGATTTAGAGATGATGACCGCTGAGAAATATAAAAATTTAAGTTATTGATTGAATTAAAATTTGTCATGACAAATACATAATAAATTATTTTAAATTGACAACATTATACAAATTGTAAACTTTTTTTAATTCCTTAAAATCCACTGCTTGTAGGATGAATAGCAATTACTACATGTGTAAAATAATAACATAGTTAATAAATTTGCAATCATGTATAAACTTAGTTTAAAATAATAGTATAAACAAAGGTTTATTAATATAAAAAATTTTTTAATGGGGAAATGGGGGTTTTGATAACCTCCCTTTTTTTATATCTACTCAGAACATTTAGAATATTTTTCTATATATTTTTTTATATTAAATTTTTTCTTTATGCTAGCAAATGACATATATCTGATTTTTCCAAAAATATCACGATTTGAAAAAGGCCTATCATGTAAACCTGCAAGCGCCCATAAAATAGATACATAGCCATTAGCAGAAGGGGCATCAAGCGCATATTTGTCATTAAAATATATCGCATTTTTTAAAGCTTCTTCAACTGAAACAGTCCACTTTAAAAGCATTTTTGCCCAATACATCCTAAGATAACCTTCAATTTTTCCTTCAATCATTAACTGTTTTTGACAAGCATTCCATAAAATATCCTCGGTATTTGCTTTTTCAAGTTCAGATAAAGAATATAATTTTAACTTTATATCTGATTTATGTTCCTCAATAGTTTTTATTGCCCAATTAGAAATACAGTTTAAACTTTTATAATCGTTGCAATATAAACAAAAATTGTCTGCCAACTCTTTTCTTACTATCAATTCTTCCAAAAAAGCTTCTTTGTTTATATCAGAAACATTTGATTTTATAATTTCATAAGCAATTCTATATGATGAAATAAAGCCAAAATTAATATAAAAAGAAAGATTAGATGTAACTTTTTTTATTGGATCATTTTTAAATTCAGAATAATAATCTAACTTATTATCAATAAAATCCCTCAAAACCTGAAAAACTTCAATATCATAATTAACATCATCAGATAAACTCTTTAAAAAATATCCAATATTTTTATATACTTTTATCCTAAAAGGCATAGCGCTATATTCTTGCTTAGCTGAAATATAGCGGGCAGGAATAATATTATGTCCATCTATTTCTACAACAGGATATTTTTTATTTAAAAAATTCTTTTCTTCAAACGGATTAAAATCAACTATAAGCAAGGAAATTTTCGTTTCATCCAATGTTTTGATATCAGCAAAAGGAATACTTTTTTCTTTGAAATATCTTTTCAAGTAAGAGAAATTTCTATTAAAAGTTTCTTGCTTTAATTTTGTTTCAAAATTTGGATATTTATATGCAATCTTTAAAGGTAAATTCAAGTCATTTGATTTTTTTATCGCATAATTAAATGCAAAATTATCGAAAAAACGAAATTCTCTTGTTATTAAATAAACGACCTCGCCTTTAATTTTAGTTGGAAAATCAGATAAAGTGTAAATTCTTTCACTTAAAGGCAAATATTCGCAATCAGAATTAAAGTCAACAAACTTTAAAAGATTATTTCTTTTGTATCGCATTTATCTAAAATAAAACAAGTTTTTTAAAAAAACATTAACTAAATTGTTACTAAATATCGGATATTTTTTTCAAAAAATGCCTATTTAAAAGATTATATTTTCTAAATAACTTAATTATCTTGTGCGGACTATTTATATCTACTTTTGAACCTTCCAGAGCAAAAAATATAACATAAATTTTACTATAGCTTATTTTATATATTTTATTTTTAAATAAAATTTCAAAATAATCTGACATACTTAATTAACCCTAATAAAATTACTTTAACATAAATCAATATCGATATACGTTATACAACAGATAATTAAATATATACAAACGTCAGCATATAATAGGTATTACATACAAATAAAAGTTCGCTAAATAATGTCATGTAAATTGAATTTTTTATTCAAATAATAAATTAAATTAAAAATTAAAAAAACACCATGCACCTAATAAGAGCACATGGTGTTTTTTTAATTAACGATAATTATAATTTTTCTACATATCCGGCAGCATCTTCGGTAACTGCAGAAACATTATCTGCAATATCTTCTGCAGCTTTTTCAGCTTTTTTTGGCAAATGAGAAACAATTGTTTGACCAATTGATTTCAAGCCTTCAAACATAGTTTTAAATACATTTAATTTTTTTGCGCCTTCTTTTGTAGAATTAATAAAAGCGTCAGTCTTTTTGCCTTTAACATAAGATAAAGCACCAAGGCCAATTACAGCAGCAGTTCCTGCAACTACAGCAACTTTTTTCTTTGTAGACATTGCTTTAAAAGAATTAACCGGATTAACGTTCATTATAACACCCTACTTTCTATTTACTAAGATACCTATATAACAACACTAAATCTAATAATTTGCTAACATCGTATTTTAAATTAACATATATTTACAATTCTATAATAATAAAAACGCAACATTTTTTCAAGACCTAAATTCAAATTTTACCAACATTTAACAATTTTAATTTTAATGTTAAAATAGCGATATTAAGGGATTTTTGGAAAATGGAAAATTTATTATACCCGCAAGAACTAAGTAAAAAATTAAAAAAAATTAAACAAATTGCAAAAAAGCATGGATACAATGAAATCCTTGCGCCAATTAATGAATTAACGAATTTTTTGGATAGCATTAACGGTTCAAACAAGAAAAATTCAGCGGGTTTTAATCTTGAAGAAAACAAAGTTCAAATTCTTGCATATTACCTTTCAAGATTTGATCATTATGAACTTTTTCCAAGCCTTAATCAAAACGAAGCTTTTGAAAAAATTGCAGCTATGGCAAACATAAAAAAATCAACTTTAAGACTTGCAAGAGATTATTTTGATTCAAAAACAGCAAAAGTTAAAACAAAAGAAAGCCCCTATCTAAAAACAAGAAAAGGTATAGATATGCCTTTAACAAGGCAAGCGCAAAAGGTATTTGACTACTACAGCACAAAAAAAAGAACAGAAATAACAAAAGACGTATTAAAAATTTTAAAGGATAACAATGCAACAGCAAATTAAATTTGAAACCACTAAAGAGCCAAATCAACAACAAAAAGAATGTATTAATTTCAAAACAGGAATAAAACTGGCTCTAGCCGGCCCGGGAACAGGAAAAACATTTAGTATTTCAAGAAGAATAAAATTCTTAATTGAAAATAATGTTGACCCAAATAAAATACTTTGTCTTACATACACAGATACAGCAGCTAATGAAATGCGAAATGCCGTATCTAAAATAATTAATGAAGCGACAGCTCAAAAAATCAACATTTTTACATATCACAGCTTATGCTTAAATATAATTGAAAATAATCAAGAAGATTTTAGTGAAATTGCAGAAGAAAATTTTAAAATAATAAAAGAAATAACTAAATACAAGCTTTTAAAAGAATGTGTTGATGAAATTAATCCAACAGCAAACAGGGATAAGAAAAACAATCCCTACGCAAATATAAAAAGTATTTTAGGTGATATTGCAGAAATTAAAAAAAATATAATATCTAAAGAAAACTTTTTTAATAACCTTGAAAATCATCCCGAATGGGGAGCAAAACTTATTGAATTGGAAAATAAAAAACAAGAAAATATATTAAAAAATAAAAAAAATGATTCAACCGAAAAGAAAATCGCAGCCCAAAAAGAAAAAATAGAAAAAGCAAAAGAACTTTGGCAAATTTATGAATTATACAACAACAAAATGAAAAATCTTTCATTGATTGATTTTGAAGATATGCTGACATTTGTATATGACAAATTTAAAGAAAACGAAGATTTTACTAAAAAAATTGCCTCAAACTACAGTCAAATTCTTGTTGATGAATATCAAGACACAAACAAAATTCAAAATGAAATTTTATTTAATTTAATTGATAATATGCAAGAAAAAAATGCTCTTGTTGTGGGCGATGACGATCAAACAATCTATACTTTTCAAGGAGCACACATTAATACAATTCAAAAATTCATAGAAAAATATTCAAACACGGAAAATTTTAATGTAATTTGTCTAAAAGAAAATAGGCGCTCAACGCAAAACATCTTAAATTTTGGCTATGAAGTCTCAAAATGCGACCCTTACAGGCTTGAAGGCAATCCTGATTTTATCAAATTCAACATAAATAAAAATTTATCAGCTAAAAATGAAAGTCTGCTAAATAAAAACAAGCTCCCGAAATTTGTTGAATATATAACGCCCGAAAGAGAAATCAATGCCATAGTTCAAAAAATCGAAGAAATAATTAATTCAAACGATTGCCCCAAGCAAAACGAAGAAAAAAAATTAAATGAAATAGCAATTTTAACTAAAAGCAACGATGAATTAAAAATTTATGCCGAAAAATTGAAATCAAAAAATATACCCTTTGAAATTAAAGAAGGAAAATCAATTTTTGAAATAAAAGCTTCAATAACTCTATATTTGTATCTGAAGCTTTTAGCTAATCCTGCTTTATATGAAGAAAATGCATTTAAATTAATGCTTATAGAGCCGTTTAACTTTAATAAACAAGATTACACAACCCTTTGGGAATTAAGGCATAAAAAAAATAATACATTATTTATTGATGAATTTAAAAATGCACTTAAAGAAAATGCTTTTGTTGAACCCGATAAAATAGAAAATTTTATTAAAACTTATGAAAATATTTATGAATTAATGCAAAACGAAACCTTAAGAACCACAATACTAACCGCCTGCCAAAAAACAGGAATTTATAATTATTTTGTTAATTGCAACATAAATAAAACCGAAAATATCTTGGGATTAAAAAAGATAATACAAGAAGCATACGATTTTTCGCAAGATAATAAAGACGCCACACTTGAAGATTTTATAAACTATCTTGATTTTTCAAGAGAAAATAATATAAAAATACAAATAGAAAAACCACCGATAACAATGAATGCTATTCAACTATCAACTTATCATTCCTCAAAAGGCAGAGAATTTGAATACGTTTTTATGCCTAATTTAAAAAGAAGCAAATGGGAATCAAGCAGCAAATCAAACACAATTAAAATTCCAACGGATGAAGTTATAGATGAAGATGAAAGAAAAAAACTAAAAAAATCCAATGAAACAAAATTAATGTATGTCGGAATAACAAGAGCAAAACATGGGCTTTATTTATCATATTCACAGGATTTAAGGCTCGGATTAACAGAAATTATTAAGCCTTTTTTAAATTTAACAGAAAATAAAAAAGAAGAAATTAATGAACAACTTTTTGAAAACGATATTTTATACGAACTAAATCAAAAAGATTTTGACTATAAAAAAGAATTTAGAGACCTTATTAAAAAAATTCTATCCGAAATATCATATTCTCCAAGCTCAATAAATACATATCTAAAATGTCCAAGACAATATTTATACTCCTATATATTAAAACTGGATACAAAATCCGATTTTAAAGACGAACTAAATTACGGTACAGCAATGCACTATGCACTTCAAAAGGCCTGTGAATACGCAATAAAAAACAATGAATATCCTAAAAAAGAGGATGTCATAAATAATTTCAAACAATCGTTCGATAATTTAATTTTATCAGATAAATTTACAAGAAATTTTATGCAAGAGCGAGCTAAAAAAAGTATTGAAAAATTTTATCCGCAATTAATTTCAACCCCTGCAGACAGACTTGTTGAAAACGAATATTCAATAAAAGATTCATTCGAAGGAATAAAAATTTCAATTAAAATAGATAGAATTGAAAAAAATGATGATGATACTTATACAATTGCAGACTATAAAACAGGAAGCGAAAAAAAAGCAAACGATTTTCAATTAGGTAAAAAATATGAAAATTATTTAATTCAAATGGTTTTATATAAAATTTTCTTTGAAAAATTCACCTCTAAAAAGGTTAGCGGATTAAAAATAATTCAACCCGATAACCCTAATTGCAGTTTTTATATGGATTCAGATAAAGAAACTGAATGGAAAGTAAAAGAAATATTTACAAATGCTTATAAAAACATAAACGAACTTAATTTTGAACAAAAACAATCTAAAGACAACTGTAAAAAATGTCCGTTTAAAGATTTATGCGCATTGTGATAAATTATTTTCTTACGGTTTGAGATTTCAAGAATTCGATTTCTTTTTCACCTGAAACATTTACTCTGCCATCTGAATATATATGAATTGAGAAAATATCCTGATCTTCACCCGTTGTCAAATTCGGGGGATTTTCGTTACCATTTACATCAACTGTAATTGTTTTTCTTTCTGCAAAGTCATCAATACCCGTAGGCATAGTCCAATATATACCATCTGTTGTTTCAAAGGTGCATTCATCGCTTTCAATTACAGGATCACCAAGTATATTTAGCTTACTTATAAATAGTTTACATAATTTTGTATCACCTTCAGCAACATCAGCTGTCCCCGGAATTTGGACTGTATCGATATTTAAAAAACCAATCCTTTCAGGATCATAAGGATACAATGTTTCATCATTCACAAGTTCAGCTACTGTTCTTTCGGTAACAGAATATGCCTTTTTAAACATAGCTTTATTCTTATCAGGAGAAGCATGCAAAAGAGCTGAAATTACTAAGATTGCAAGCACTCCTATCATAGTCAACACTATCAATGATTCAGCAAGAGTAAAAGCATTTATTTCATATTTTTTCATTATAATATTTATCCTTTTTACCACGTAATAATTACAGCTCCATCGCCGCCTTTAAAGTTGACATTTGCAGGCTTTAAGTATTTATTTTTATATTTTGAAGCATCGACAGATGAAACAGAAGTATTTTCTTTTGATCCTGTAGTAGCTGCTGCACTGCTTCTTTTGTATACTATTCTTTCTGCAATTTTATTATTAAAGCTTAAATCAGCAGATGCATTTATGCCAAGTCTTGAGCCGTAAACTTCAAATTCACCAGAAGTAGTACCGGCTCCTTGAGCGCCTCTACCAAGACCAATGCCTATAATTTTGCTGTTTCCGACAAACGATTTTATTGTTTCAAATAAACTATGTCGAACATTTGTAGCAGAAACCTCACGAGAAGTCTTAGCTATACCGCTACAGCATTGTACATTAGCGTTATCAGAACATGCTTTATTTCTATCATTTGCATAGCACAAATCATAGTTATTTGTCTTTAAGTTACCTCTGCCGCCTTGTCCGCCTTTAGCTACAAGGACTTTTTTAGCTGTAACATTATTTGTTCCCATTTTAACTACAGTATCAGTACCGTTTGGACCTTTTTTGCCGTTTTTCCAGTCAGAATTAGTCCATTCGCCGCCTTTACCAAGTTTTATAAACAGGCTGCCTTCTATTTTAGATAATTTTGTAGAAGCATATTCACCGGCACTTCCTGCTTCACCGTATCCGAGATAGTTTGTTCCGTATGGAATAGTCCAAGTGTAGAAATAGTTATATCTACCTGTAGAACCGCCTATACCGTAACTATTTGATGCAGAAGGATTTGGACTGCCTTGACCACCTGACATACATTTTTCAGATGCACCGCTTGAAAATGAGCACATATTACTTTTCAGACTACCTGGTCTTGCAACCCCATTTTTACCGTCTTTCCCGCAATATGCAATATTATTCGGAACCGTTTCACATAAAAAACCTTGATCTAATTGATACTTCATTGTAATTGTAGAGTTAGTATCATTATACACAGGTAAACCGAAAGCCCCACCAAGTGCTCCTAATAATTTATCATTAAATTGAGCAGTATCAGTTTCTTGATCGGACAAATTACCATTAACAGAATTTTCAAATTGACTTTGTACACAAGCAATGCCGCCCATACCACCTTGGGATAGGCTTACTACTCCATCTACCACTGCTGCACAAGTTTTGCCATTTTTGCCATTAATGCCAGTTATGTCAACAGGCATATTCATCATATTTTCTTTGGTTACATCGTTACCAGAATAACTTGAATAAACGCCGACACAATAATTTTTAACTTCTATTGGTTTAGTAACTATAGAAGATAACCAAACACAGGGAGGTGCCGCGCCGCCATTACCACCTTTATATATATGGCTATATTTAGTACTATTTCTTTCTCGCTTAGAATCATCGCAGGTTCCCGGCTCATTTGGACAGCTTGATGTTAATCTGCAAGTAGGGCAAGTATAGTATTGTGTATTAGCGCAAGTACCTGTGTTTTCAACACAAACATTATATGCCCAGTCATAGGTATCAACGCATTTTTCACATGTTGACTTTACTTTTCTGCATGAGCGCTTCCCACATTTTTCTTTATAACACGTATATTCATAACAATTTTGTCCAGTACGATATCTGCAAGAAGTGCGCTTTGTACAAGTATTGGTATATCTGCCATATTCATCTCTCATACAATTAATATCTTCATCGCTTTTATCATTGATATTCCAAGTAAACGTACCCGCGCGACCACCGGCACCGCCGCAAGCAACTGCTCCTGCTTTAAATTTGCCATCTGTAACATTTTGCCAATCAAACCACTTAGGCATATCATGGATTTCAGCTATTTGAGTTTGAGCACCTAGAATTTTTGTATAGTCCAAAAGCTCATGCGGCAATATCATACCGGTTGTAACATCAAATTTAACCGTAATTGTACCGTTATAAGTATTTAATAAAATGTATTTATTATCATACAATAAATCACTTGGTCTATTGGCTGTATCAAGATTTGCTATATTAACAACCTGTACAATATCACTATCAGATAAAGCGGCAAGATTATTTAAACCTTTCTTTTTAGCAACTTCTCTGAATCTTTTTGCCAATTGTTTTTTCATTATATTTATTTCAGAACTGTTTGCAATCTTAGGATTTACATAAGCATCCAAAGTAGATGCAGCAGGCCCGCCGCCAGCACCGCCGCCGCCTACAGCATGAAGCACTGTATTAACTGCAGTAGCAGGAGGAGTAAATTCACCCACATAATCTCCATTACTATTTGGATGTATGGGCCTATTTACGATTTCTTTAGAGCCGCTTACTACTTTTTCCCAAGGGATAGTTGTAACATCTCCGTCAAAATTATTTGATGATGCTTGAATATGCCACAAAGGATTATTTGTTTGCGGATTATTTTTGTTGTATTTATCAGTAAGATTACCTTCAATTACCCTGTTTTTATTTCTGTCGATTGTTTTTCCATCTTCATCGGGGATAAACGTTGTAATACCGTTTACAACTTTTACTATACCTTTAACATAGGTTACTTGAGGATTTTCGAAAATATATTTACTATCATCTTTTACGACTGTTTCTATGCCGTTAACTTTTATTTTTGCAGCAGTAATTGTTCCGTCTTTATCTTTTATAGGTTTAACATCTGTTATTTCTTCATATAAAGTTGATTTATACTCACCGCTAACTGAAGGATTGCTACCAGTCAACACCTTATATTGAGTATCATCTTTCTTTTCATAAATAATTAAATCACCTTTTATGCTTGGGTCAGTTACTTTTTCGTACCCTACAACGCCACCGCCTGCATCATTTTCATCTTTTACGGTAAGCTCCCACAAAGTATTATTTGTGTCAGGGTTATTTTTATTAAACTTAGATGTCAGATTACCCTCAATGATTCTGTTTTTGCTTGTATCAAGAGGGGTACCAGTGTTTGATGTATATTTATATGTGCCATCTTCAAAAATATACTTGCTGCCTGCAACATACGTTTCAACTTTACCGTTAACGTTTTTCTTAGCTTGAGTAATTGTACCGTCTTCATTAACAACAGCTGTTACACCTTTGATTTCTTCGTAAAGCGTCGAGGTTTTACCTGTGCTTTCTACCGGGTTTTTCCCTGTCATTTTTTTATAGAAATTTTTATCCTTCTTTTCATACACAATGATTGTATTTTGAGCAACAGAAGGATTTTTTTCTTTTTTAAAATCAGTTATATTTTTAGAACCGTCCAAGTCTTGAGGAGCTCTATTAGGTCCAAATGTTAAAACTTCTTTAGTATAAATTTCATATCGCCCATGGCTGCCGCCGCCTAATGCAGCACCAATATCCGAATTATTTATCAGCTTTCTTGTAATAATTGGGGTGGTGGCAGCAACTGCAATCGCCAAAACCGTAATTAAAATCAAGGCTTCTACAATAGAAAAACCAAATTTTCTTTTTTGTTTTTTCATAGTTTCTTTTACCATAATATCAACACTGCTCCATTCTTGTTCGGCGCACCGGCATTTAAGCCTGCAATAAGTTCTGTTAAACTACTTTTTCTTTGAATTGAAATCATATTTACAATTTGAGACATTTTTGATATATTTTGCGACTTTGAAAAGAATGATGAGTCCGCAAAATCAAGATTTAATCTAATAGATCCATAATAATAGTAATCAGAATCAGATAAAGCTGCATTAGCTATTTGTGATTCATTTGCATTATCTGGAAAATAAGTTTGAGCTGAGGTATACCTTAAATCCTTAAATTCAATCAAGTTTGATCTATCAACATAGCCCAAATCGTCCTGAGAATCGCAACCATTTATCCTAATTACATTATCTTTATATTCAGAACTACCCAAAAGCTCAACAACCTCGCAACCTTCTTGAACTTTCGAAATATCATTAGGGCAAACTTCTCCAACGCTAAGCAGATGACAACCCTTAACATTTAAAGGCATAATTCCGTTAGCATAAGCAGCCCCACCGAGCGCTCTAACTTCTTCCATACCCGTATCTGAATTCTTAACAGTTGTAACTTCATTATCTACAGCAGTTGTTCCAAGTTTTATATCTAAATCAGAAGCAATTCCCGTTATATATTTTGTAACTGTCTGAGCTTGTCTTCCTTGGTTTCCGGCTCCTGTTGCAATTATATAATATCTGGCCGGTCTTTGATCTAAATGCAGTCTGCAGCTATCCACAACTTGAGCCGGTCTTCTTGCAGTTCTTTCATCCATATACTGTTCTTTTAATTGACCATTTTCAGACCAACAAGCATATTGACCGCGCCTTGTAACTGTTTCTATTTTTGGGTTAACTTTAGTCAACGCAGGAACCAAAGTTGCTGTTACAATCATAATTATTATCATTGAAACCATTGCTTCTACAAGGGTAAAGGCGCTTTTGTATTTAATTACCATCGTATAATTACCTCACCCATTGTACCTGATTGCATGGCATCTCCGCCTCGGCCACAGCCGTTTTCATCATAATTAGAAACTTCTCCCGATGTATTTAAAATTCCATCTATTTCTTCAGCGTTTTCATTTGTGGTAACGCCGCCTTTAGCATAATCAAGCACTTCAACATTAGAACCGTTTACTTTATATATAGTTGTTTGACCGCCATTTTTACCTGCTTCCGCCCCTTCTCCAAGCTTGATTTTATAATATGTACCTTCTTCAGTTGGCATTGAAGGATAATATACAACTTTTCCTTCACCGGCACCGCCGCCTTTTTTATTTGCACCTGTACCACCGCCAGCTCCGCCGCCTAAAATTTGCACTGTATAAAACTCTTGAGTATACTGATTTTCAGGCCTAAATGTACACTCACCGGAACCTGTCAAACAGGAACATACAAATTTACCGCCTCTTTTAGGTGTATCCACTGTAGTTTTAGCTTTTTTAAATAAAATAGGAAATGCGGCAATAATCACCACAAACATTATGGTGACACTAACTATAAGCTCGATTATGGTAAATCCGCTTTTTTTCAATTCCATCGTTCCTTCTATAAGAATTATAATAATTTACGACACATTTGTAAAATTCTTTAATAAAAATGGATGATATGTAAAGTTTATTATATTTTATTTATTTAGCCAATATGATAGTATTAAAATATAAAATTTTCGGAGCGAATTATGAATTTCAAAAAAACAGGATTTACTTTAATAGAAATTATAATGGTGTTCACAATAATAGGCGTTATTACCGTCTTTGAACTTATAATTCTGCAAAATAGAATGAATCAATACGGAGCACCATATTACAATGTATATTCCGCTCTAAAAAAAGCATCATATAATATATTAGCTGATATGTACTGCCCCAACAGCAGTAGCGACGATCCCGAATGTCGAAAAGGACCAAGACCTTTTCCTGATAATTCCTATGATATGTGCAGAAGATTAGCAGAATTTATAAACGTTCCCAAAGGAGCAACTTGCGGCACAGATAAAAACGACACAACAAAAGATATTAACGATAATGCAACAAATATAAACGATTCAACTTTAAGATTTGTTTCATCTAATGCTGCAAGATTTTATATATCTCCGCTTAAAACATATACGTTTGACTCAGGAGAAACACTTAACTACTTTATTGTATACGTTGATATAAACGGCAAAGAAAGCCCCAATAAAGTAGATAAAGAACAAAAAGAAAAAGTTTATCCGGATATAGTACCTTTTGCAATAACTACAAGAGGTGAAACAATTCCTATGGGATATCCCATTTATTCAAATATGTATTTAACAGCAAAAATTGGCTATCCTGCAGCAGAAATTAACGGAACAATTGTAGATAACAGATTTTCAAAAACTATGAGCTTCTTTGAAGCAATACAAGGTGCCTGGGGCGGAGCAATAAGCCCAGATATACCATTTAGCATACCTTTTACTGAAGAACTACCGGATACAAATCTAGCAAAATCATTTTTCTTGGGTCAAGTACCCGAAAGTGCAGAATTTAAATCACAAGAAGGCTGCAAAGGTGGAGAATATACTTGCAGAGTTGTAATTGATAGTTACATGGATAAAAGATTTTAATTTGCAAAATATTCTATTGTTCTATCAAGCCCTTCAAATAAAGATACCTTAGGTTCCCAGCATAAAACATCTCTTGCAAGAGTTATATCAGGTTTTCTTTTTATTGGATCATCCAAAGGCAAAGTTTTATAAATAATTTTTAAATTCGGATTAATTTTTTTTATTATAATTTCTGCAAAATCTTTAATTGTGTATTCATCGGGATTACCTAAATTTATAGGCCCTTTGATATTATCATCACTTTGCATTGCTTTAATTAATCCTTCAACTAAATCATCTATATAACAAAAAGAACGGGTTTGACTTCCGTCGCCATATACAGTTATATCTGAACCGCTTAAAGCTTGACAAATAAAGTTTGATACGACTCTGCCGTCATTTTTATCCATAAAAGGTCCGTATGTATTAAAAATTCTAACTACTTTAACTTTTGTATTATAAATCCTGTTATAATCAAAAAACAAGCTTTCTGCACACCTTTTTCCCTCATCATAACAAGCTCTAACACCACATGAGTTAACATTTCCAAAGTATTTTTCATTTTGCGGATGTTCAAGGGGATTGCCATACACTTCGGATGTTGAACTTTGTAGAATTTTTGCATTATTATCTCTTGCAATCTCAAGCATATTTATCGCTCCATAAACGCAAGTTTTAGTTGTTTGAATGGCATTTTGCCCCTGATAAAAAACAGGAGAAGCAGGACAAGCCAGATTATATATTTCATCAATTTTTTCATTAATTTTAAACGGTTTAACTATATCATGCTCGATAAATTCAACTCTCGGATTATCAAGAACATCCTTTAGGTTGCTAATATTGCCTGACGAATTATTATCAACACAAATCAAATAGTTATCTTTATTTTCCAATAGTCTTCTCGATAGATTAGAACCTATAAAACCAGTTGCACCTGTTATTAATATTGTTTTTTTTGTTTTTAACATTTGCTTTTATCCAATAAATAAAAACTAACAATATTAAAAAGAGGCTTAATTTTAAGCCTCTTTTTAATAGCTGGGGAGAGATTCGAACTCTCGACCTTACGGGTATGAGCCGTACGCTCTCACCAACTGAGCTACCCAGCCAAAATCTTAAATTTTCAAAATCCGTAAGTCAATTTTCACATAAAAAAAATTAAAAAACAAGTCATATTTTAAAAGCCCCAAAAGGGGGCTTTTATTAATCATCAATTTCCGGTTGCTTAGGAAGGTCTTTCATTTTATCGGGTCCTTTTTTCATATCTTTCATCATTTTTTTATGACATGGACAATCGCAATGATGTTTTTTAAAATGTTTCATGTGATGTCCCATAACATAAGGATGATTAAAACCGCCCATCATTGGTCCCATAGGTGGCATTAGAGGCTTATGAAGTGCTGCAAACAAACTTAGGGCGCAAAATACACCAACAAAACTACCTCCTGCAACGACTAAAAATTTTCTAAAACCTTTAGATTTACAAAAACATTCTTCTCTTGATGTTGTTTTTTCCATTTCTTCAGTCATTTTTTTCTCCTTTTTTAAAATTAATTAACTTTTAATCAAGTTACATCAAGTAAAACGAAAAAAAACAAAAGTTGTTCATTTTAAAAGTAATTTTTTTTATCAAAAAAAACAATTGACCTATAAGACAGGTTCAACCCTATCTTCTTTTTCAATATCATCCAAAAAAGATGGCAACAATTCTATATTATTTAAAATGTAACTTACACCAAGATGCCTAAAATTATTTACCATGGCATTATTATCCGCATAAGGAGAAACAACTCCAATTGTATCAATTTCTGCACAATTTGCAGCAATAATATCATCTACGCTACTACCTATGCTTTTTATTGAATTATGCGGACAATGTTTCAAAATATGAGCAATACCCTTTGAATTGGGTTTTTGCTCGTCTGCACTTAAATCATCTCCAGATAAAATATAATAAAAATAGTTAGCTATATCGAATTTATTTAAAGAATAGTTTATTTCATCTCTTGTTCGTCCCGAAAAAATAACCAGATCATATTTTTTAGAAATCTGTTCCAGTTGATCTTTTGAAAGAATTAATTTTTCAGAATCAATAAGTCTTTCTCCGGATACAGCTTTATAGAGAAAATCTTTATAAATATTTCGTATTTCACAAATATCAATATTTTTTTCATATTTACGCAACAACTCATTTATAGTATTTACATTGCAATTTAGACCACCTCTGTTTTTAATTTCCATTACTTCCTTAACAGAAATCCTTGTATTGCTAAAGTGCTCTACTGTTTGAATTATTGCTTGTATATATGATTTTGAAACATCAAACACGGTTCCATCCAGGTTCATTATCAAAACGTCTTTTTTATTTAAAAGCTCAAGTATGAATTTAACTCCACCAATTTTAGGAACTGTAATTCTCAAAAAAGAAGCATATTTGGAGTTTTTTGGAAAGTTCCTTACAATTACCCCATGGTTTTTTAATTTTTGATAATAAAAATCGCAATAATCACCAAAATTACAAAAAACAAAATTAGCTTCGCTATCATACGCCCATATGTTGTTCTTTCTTAAGCCTTCAATTAAAGCATTTTTTGCATCGTAGTTCTGTTCTTTTATTTCTTCAAATGTTTTCTCGTCATTCAAAACTGCAATCGCACAATTAAGAGCAATAACATTAACACTATACGGTGAAATTACTTTTTTAAGATTGTTTATTATATCAAATGCTCCAACTACAAAACCAAACCTTAAACCGGCAAGAGCAAAATCCTTAGAAAAAGATTTAACTACGACTACATTATCATATTTACAAGCCAAATCCACATAATCCATAAACATTGAATTATACGAAAAATTAATATACGTGCAGTCAACTAAAAACAATATTTCAGGATATTTTTTAACCAGCACTTCAACAACAGAAGCCTTAACAAGCTCACCTGTAGGATTGTTCGGAGTTGATATGTAAATTATTTTTGTTTTATCTGAAATATTTTTTTCAATTTTATTGGTTTTAAAAATAAATTTTTCATCGTAATCAATTAAATTAACTTTTGCACCAAGAATTTCTGCGTATTTTTGAGGCATAACAAAGGTCGGATTATATGATAAAATCTCATCCTCTTTATCTAAATACGCATTTATTATTACATTTATAGCTTCATCGCATCCATTTGTAAGTAAAATATTTTCATATTTTACATTGTATTTTTCACTCAATTTATCTATTGTTTTTCCGTATGCAGGATACAAAGAAACATCTGAAAAATCCATACTCTTTATGGCATTTGTAACAATTGGCGAGATACCGTATATGTTCTCATTAGAATCAAGTTTTAAACGCCAATCTATTTTATATTTATCAGTTTGATACGAGGAAACATTCTCAAGAGTCTTTTTAGGTTTAATCATATGGGGATTATACTATATAACCCATTTAATGTCGAGCATAGTATGTTTTTTCTTGTACTTCAATTCTTATATTTGCAAGCTCTATATCATCGTAATCAACATATTCCGTCTGAAAAAGATTGCGTCCCGTTTTAATTACAAGTTCATTTGTATCTTTTAAAATAGACTTACTTACAACTATCGTATGGTTATCACCATTCACTTCAAGGACTCCAACCTTATGTCCGTTTACAAAAACTTCAGCAGGACTTGAATAAACTTTTGCAATTCTATTTTGGCCAAGTTGTTTTGCTTTTTTAGTATCAAGCCCTATAATTGTCCCTATTCTTATAATAACATCCTGATTAGCAGCCGCCGAAGGCCTTTTAAAAGTTTGTGATAAATAATGACCATTAGCATTTATTCTAAAATCCCCGCTATTTGCAGAATTATCTGAAAACATATTATCTCCAAGATGAATAACCCCATCGGTTATTTGCATATCAAAAGGGCTACTTTGCTCTATTCCCAATTTTAAAGGATTCTTTAAAACATTATTATCAACAGTTAGCGAAAAAACTTTATATCCTTCTTTTTCAACAAAAAGAACAGTTTGACTATTTACATCAGCATTTAATTGAAAAGCGCCGTTTTTATCCGAATAAGTAGTATAATGCAATTCGGGTATTGTAATTTTTGCATTACTTAAACCTTCTTGGGTTTTTGAATCTACTATTTTATTTTGATAATTTGTATCGTATCTATCTACTTTACCTGAAATTACCCCTGCAAGAACAAATTGAGATACAAAACAATAGATAACCGACAATAACAATGTTTTTTTCATTTGAAACCTCTTTTATAAGGTTTTAAATGATTTTATATGTTTAAACAATATAAAATAATGTTATTATCCATTAGAAAAAAGTATTATAAAAATCGCTTCCCATTCGGAAGCGATTTTTAAACAATTTATATTTACTATCTATCTTGAGAAACCGGAATTATAAGTTCTTGACCTATGCCGATTGCAGCAGGATTTACAATATTATTTATTCTTTGAATTTCTTGAATTTTTACAGGGTCATATTTTCCATAAAACCTATATGCAATACCATTTAGCGTATCGCCTTTTTTAACCACATATTTTTCTTCTGTTAAAGTAGTTTCTACAGAACTTTCAGAAGCAGAATCTGTACCTATAACTGCCACGTCTTCTTTCGGTTCTATATTTTCAGAAGTCTTAGGCGACATAGAACAAATTGAAACAATAAAAAATATGCAAGACATAAATAAAACACCTGCAATAAAACCGATGGTTAAATATACAGCAGGGGACTTTTGATGAGTAGTTTTTGTTGCATTATGAACCTTTTGAATTCCTTTTTGAACACCACCCCATAATATGTCAAGTTCATGTGCTTTTTGATTTTTATAGTATTGATTAAGCTGTGCTCTTGTTGCCTGTTTCTTTTCAACTTGTGAAAGATTGGCAAGAACACCCATTTTTTCACGAGTTAAACCCGATCTGTGTAAAGTTGAACCTTTCATTGTCTTATCCTATCATAAATAGTCTTGTTGACATGTTATAAAGAGTTCAACATAAAGTCAAGAAAAGGTTAATTTTTATGTGAAGTTTTATTAATTCTTTTTAACTATTTTCTTTTCAGCGCAATCAAACATAGCATCTATTATTTCTTTGTTTTTATCCTTGCCTTTATCAAAACTAAATCCACCCTCTTGAAGATATTCAAGCATTCTTGCTTTCCACATATCGAATAGTTCACTATCTTTCATATTAAGGGCATCTGCTATCTTTTTTAATTCTTCAAAATCAATTTGAATAGGCTTTGCACCTCTTAAAATATCCACAAGTTCAAGCCTTTTTTTACGCTCAAACATCTTTAAAAAATCAAGTGTTGAAAGATTATTATGCTTAATTAAATCTTTTAACATTAATAAATTTTCACTATAACTTTCAACATCATTAGGAATTTGATATTCAATAAATTCTTCTGGGTTTATATCCATAACCGTTGCAATTCGCTCTAGGGTTATAGAACGAGTTGAAAAAGGAACATTTTCATCTATAAGATTATAAACGTAAGACAACGTAACGCCTATCATTTGAGCGAACTCTTTTTTATGCAGCCCCGTTCTATCCAAAAAATCGCCAACGAGTTTTGAGCTTTTCTTTTGTACTTTAAGATTATTTTTCATTTATATTGATTTTACTCCGTCTTGTATGCTATCTTACAGATAACCCTTTTTGTTTATTTTTAAATTACCGAAAAAGATAAATAAATTTGATTAATTCAAATATTATCTAAAAGAAGAAAGAAAAAATGAAAGCTTTAATTGGACTCGGAAATCCTGAAATTAAATATAAAACAACTCGTCATAATACCGGTTTTTTAATAATGGACGAGATTTTAAAAGCTCACAACGTTAATCTTTGTGATAAATTTGATTCATTTTTTGCAAAAAAAGATGATTTATTGTATCTGCTTCCAAAGACTTATATGAATTTATCAGGTAATGCCGTAATTCAACTTATGAATTTTTACAAACTTACAAATAAAGATATTCTTGTAATTTATGATGATGCAACAATAGAATTTGGAACGTTTAGATTAAAGAAAAACGGTTCTTTCGGGGGGCACAACGGAATTAAATCCATCATAAATCGCATAGGAACAGATGTTTTTGATAGATTAAAAGTAGGCGTAGGACCCGTGCCTGATAATATCCCAATTGACAATTTCGTTCTTTCAAATTTTAGCGAAGAAGAATTAAATAAAATCAACTTAATGGCAAAAAACGCAGTTAAACTTGTCGAATGCTGGAAAAATGAAGGCATTGAAAGCGCTCAAAACAAATTTAATAAAAAAATAATTTAATTACGCAATTTATAACAAAAAAAATAAAGCCGCCCAAGACTCACCGGATAATATTAATCTTTAAGTTCATCAGGAATGCAATATAAGACAGTTTCATGTTGATTCATTGCATAATGACCGAGATAAAAACTATAATCTTTTAAAAGCTCTTTTAAATAAAGCGGAATATTAACAAAATCATCACTTGAATGATAAATTGAAATTGCAAGCTGAGGTCTATCTTCTAAAATAAGATTTCTTGCACCACGAAGTGCATACATTTCAGCTCCCTCAATATCCATTTTAATAAAATCCACTTTATCAATTTGAAGCATTTTCTTTGCTTCATCCATTGTGATTGTTTCAATTTCTTTAGTAACTTGAGCTTTTAAGTTGCTAATTCCATCTACTCGAGAAGCAGGTCCACTTACTATAAAACTCAATTTATCTTTTTTATCCCAAACACCAAACGGTACAATTTGAGTGCAATTCATTTTTTTTAACAAAATATCAATATAATCTTCCTTTAATTCATCATACAAAGGTTCAAAAGCATAATCTATTTCTAGATTTGGTAAGCTCTTTTTAAATCCGAAAACATGTGCGCCATTACAAAAACCGCAATCAAAAATTGTTTTAATTTTATCCTTTTTAACATATTCCAAATATTGCTTATTATAATTTCTTGCTTTTTCGCCTCTTTTTATATCATGTTCTTTTGCCACATATTTTGCGATATCTTTATAATCAACATCAAGCTTTGCTTTCCAGAGCATTTCATATAATTTTTTAGATTTTTTATCTGAAAAAATATTTAACGCTTGATTATATTTTAACTGATATTTAGCATTTCTTATCCTGCTTTCCAAACCAAACGGAATAAAAATATAAGGAACATCGAAATATTCCATTATTGCAATTGTTACATGGAGCGCATTTCTAACTGAAATTATAACCATATCAACTTTATCTTTGAGTTCATCTATTTGAGAAAAAGAATAAATCGGAATATCAATTTTTTCATCTTCAGTTTTATAAGAGTCTATAAAAAATTCTACATTAATGTCGGGTAAATTTTTTCTTAATGCTTCTTTTATAGCAATTCCACAAGTGCCCGCGCCATAAATCGCAACTTTTTTAACATCTTTGGGGATTTGCTTAAATAAACTCTTATACAATACTAACTCCTCTCACAATTTTACCTTATTTAATATTTCATCTTTTGATTTATTTTAAATGAAATACAATAAATATCTTTTAAATATATATAAAATACATTATTTAATCAAGAAAATAAATATTGTTATACAAAAAACAGCATTAATACTATAATTAAAGCATGAAAATTAACAATATATTTTTCTCTTTAAATAATCTCAAACAAAATAGAATATTGCCCTTTGGAACAATATCAACAAAACCAAGCACAAACAAACAAAACCTAGCACAAAATTCCAACAAAACAACTAAATACCAGCAATACAAAAAACTTATAGTATTTAGCACAATAGCTGCAGCATTAATAGCCGGCATTATAGGCAGAAAAAAAATATCTCAGTTATTCCAAAATACAATAACCTCAAAACAGGTAAAAATAAAAAAACCTGAATTTTTATATCATATAACATCCAAAGAGTGTTTCAACTCAATTGTAAATGACGGAACTATAAAAACTTCTCGTTTTGATTCCAGTGTTTTTATGAGCGATTTAAATAATTTACAAAATAAAACACCGAAAAACTCAGTTTTAAGAATGATAAATTATTATGATGGCGGAAGCATTCTAAATCCATCACCTCACAGACATAACGGCTCGGTAATTGTATTAAAAATACCCGTAAATGAGCTTAATCAAAATTTACTCGGCTTCAGAAGAATACCCCTTGCTGGTCAGGATAACGCTTTTATATCAACAGAAATAATACCTTTTAGCAATTATTTATCAGAAAGCTCAAAGGAATTAATGGAAAAATCTCTGGAATTTTTATATAGAGATGAAATCCCTGTAAATAAAATTTCAAAAATATATGAAATTAACACAAGCAATATCGAAAGTAACGCTTTTTTAAAAGACTTTTTTAGACAACTTAAACAATAAAAAATATCAATAATTATCAAGTCTATATTTAAAACAAAAAACACCATTAAGGTGTTTATTTTATAAATATGGCGGGAACGACGGGGCTCGAACCCGCGACCTCTTGCGTGACAGGCAAGCGCTCTAACCAAACTGAGCTACGCTCCCAAACCATATTAAATTTTAATTGTTCGATTGTTATTTAGCGTAAACGCTAACTTGTTTTCTTGTTCTTCTATATGGTTCAAATTTAACCACGCCGTCAATTAAAGCAAACAAAGTATCATCAGAACCTCTGCCTACATTATTTCCGGGATGAATTTTTGTACCACGTTGTCTTACAATAATATTTCCTGCAACAACTTCTTCATTAGCGTATTTTTTAACGCCTAATCTCTTACTTTCGCTGTCGCGTCCGTTCTTTGATGAACCTACACCCTTCTTATGTGCCATTTTTATTCTTCTCCTGTTGTTTCTTCACTTTTTGCAGCTTTAGCAGCTTTTGTATTGATTTTATTAATCATTACACGAGTGAATTGTTGTCTGTGACCTTGTTTAACTCTTGTGCCCTTTTTAGGACGTTGTTTGTAAACAATTACTTTTTTAGCTTTGTCATTTTTAACAACGGTACCGTCAACAGTAGCAGAAGCTACATAGGGTTTACCAACTTTTGATTTTTTACCGTTAACAAGCATTACAACCTTGTCAAAGGTAACTTTTTCGTCCGCTTGAGCGTCTAACAATTCGATATCTACATATCTGCCTTCTTCAAGCTTATATTGTTTTCCGCCTGTTTCAACTATTGCGTACATTTTTAATCCTTTCTTTTAAGGAATCGCAGCTTATTCAAGCATTTAAAAGCGACCAACCTATCTGCATTTTATAATATATCTAAGACAAAAATTTATGTCAAGAAATTGTTTACAAAACTTATTTTATTTAATCACCTTTAAAAAAATCTTTTGAAATTTCTCTGTCAAGCAATTTACCAAATTCTTCAAAAGACATATCAAGTGCCTGAATAACTCTTGCAATTTTTGAAAAGTAAGCTTGCGAAGCCCCATTTTCAATAAGATTTAGAGAAGATTTTGCAATATCATTTTCGTAACAAAAAATTGTAAATTTTAATCCTTTTTCCAAACGTTTGTTTTTAAGGATTTTACCTACGTTTTTATAAAATTTTTCGTCACTTATTTGCATTAAATAAATAATAATGCTAAATTATAATCAAATATTCCATACGTATGGAATATTTGATTAACTATTATTTTTTTTGAGGACCATATGAAAATAAAAGCTTTTACACTGGCTGAGATCATGATTGTACTAACGATAATAGGAGTTATTACAGCTATACTGCTACCAATAGCGATAAGCTCTGCACCGGATGAAAACATCATGAAATTCAAAAAAGCAAATAATACACTTGGAACTGCAATAAGAGAACTTGTAAATTCAGATGAGTATTATCTAAATGGAGATTTAGCAACAAAAGCGGATGGTACAATCGTTGATTCCGAAACATATTTCTGTGAAACACTAGTTGATGTTTTAAACACCAAAGAACATAATTGTTCAAAATTATCTACCGTATACCCAGAATCACGAATTTCTTATTTGCATACTTATGGAGAAAATAATGATATGTATGGTGTATCGGGTAAAACAATGAAACAAGCCGTGGACGACTCATGTAGAAGCAGCGATGCAGGAAAGATAAGAGAAATTGTAACCCCTGATGACGTGGTATTTTATCAAGTCTGGCCAAATTCTCATTTTGGCATGAGAATGGACTCGGGAGGCACGTGTCCTGCAGGAGTAAGCGACTGCAAAGCATTAAAATTTCATGTTAAAACAAGTAATGGATTTTTGCAAAATTATACAGTCCTTTGTATAGATGTAGACGGGGTACCTGAATCTGCAACTGTTGACGATTGTGTTAACGAGTGTCCTTTTGGTTATGCACTTCGTGCTGACGGAAAACTAATTCCAGGCAACAGAGCAGATGAATGGATGGCAAAAAGTATGCAAAAAGGGGACTAAAATGACTAAGAAAGAAAAAATAATTGCAGGCTGCTGTATTTTAAGTATGGCATTAGTTATAATATCTTCGATTTATACACTATATACAAATAAACCCGAAGATTATATATTCCGCTACCAAAAAATCATAAGAAACATTAATCTATAAGCTCAAGCATTTCTTTTACCGCTTGGCTAATTCCAACAAAAATCGAACGAGATATTATACTATGTCCGATATTTAATTCGCTAATTCCTGATATTTCTTTCATCAGATACACATTTTCATAATTCAAACCATGCCCTGCATTAACCTTTAGGTCTAATTTTTGAGCATGAAGTGCTGCTGATTTTAATTTATCTAATTCATGCTTAAAATCACCTTTTTCAAAAGCAATTGAAAATGAACCCGTATGCATTTCAATATAATTGGCTCCAATATATCTTGAAGCTTCAACCTGCTTAATATCAGGGTCAATAAACATGCTAACCAATATACCTTTTTCTTTTAAAGGTTTGATAAATTCTTTTAAATATTCTTTTTGAGAATATACATCCAAACCGCCTTCAGTTGTAACTTCCTGACGGCGTTCAGGCACAATACAAACACTATAGGGAATAATATCAAGTGCAATTTTTTGGATTTCTGTTGTTGCTGCCATTTCAAGATTAATTTTAGCTCCTAATGATTTGACATCGTACAAATCTTTATCTTTTATATGACGTCTATCTTCTCTTAAATGCATTGTTAAAGCTAAAATATCTTCTTTTAAAATAATTTTAGCAGCCTCAACAAGATTAGGTTCAACTCCCCCTCTTGCGTTTCTTAATGTTGCTATGTGATCGATATTAACTCCTAATTTCATAGTTAAATTTTACTACAACAAAAAATTTAAGAGTTAAAAATTTACAAAATTTACAATAAAACATCAAAATTGTATATTTGTATTATAATTCTTTTTGAAAGTAATATAGCTATATTGGAATAAAGATTTTGATTTGTCCGAAATGCAAAACAAAAGTACAAGACAATGAAACAATTTGTCCTACATGTAAATTAAGACTAATCTTTAAATGTCCAAAGTGTGGAGCCCCAACACGCCTTGGTTCCGTTAGCTGCAAAAATTGTGGACATGTTTTTGTTAAATTTTGCCCAAAATGCAAATGTGCAAACTACTCTACAAGCGAAAAATGCAGAAAATGCGGCACATCACTTATAGAGCAACCTAAAACAGTAAAAAAAATTGAAATCAAAGAAGAAAATAAAAAAACAAGCAAAACCGTTGCAATAACTGAAAATCAACCCAAAAAAGATTTTGAACCATTGTTAATCTGCATAAATTTTCCAAATCTTAAAACAACATTTGAAAAATACAACAAAGAAGAATTTAAACAAAAAGTAACGGAAAATATTAAAACAACAGTCAAAATAACCTTTGGTGCTATTTGTAAATTTATAAAAGAAGATACTGTTGTTTTTAAATTTAATTACAATAAAAATATAAAATTCTTAGATAAAATCAATCAATTTGAAACAGAGTTTCAAAAATTTAACCAAATTCTTGAAAAAACTCTTGATACAGGATTATCATACAAATTTGCAATATTAACTTTTAACGAAATAAAAAAAGATAAAGATATAAAACAACTGAAACTGGGCTCTGATAAGGATGTTATTGTTTCAAACACAGTATATCCGAAGCTAAGCAGCGAGTTAACTCTTATAAAAATAGCTCCTGATTCATACAAACTGGTTTTTCTTGATCATAAACCAACTTTTGAACATAGTGAATATAAAAAATACGATAAAGCCCTCGAAATGATTTTAAACAATCTTTCGGATAACAACTCAAAAGTAAGAGCAATTTCAATAAATGCACCCAGAGGGGCGGGCAAAACGCACTTATTAAACGATTTATATTTCAAAATTAATAAAGCATCTTCTGTTAACACTGTTATATTTTATGCTCAATGCTCAGCACTGACTCAAGTTAGCCCTTACGGCTTAATGCAAAGCTTTTTTACAAGCCTTTTTGACTGTCCGACTGTCTTGAAGGATGAATTTAACATTAAAGCATTTGAAAGAAAAGTTTTAGACAGGCTAAATCTTGAAAAGATAGATGAAGAAAACCTTGAAACACTTGCCAATTTAATCTATCCCATTAAAAAAGATTATTTTGAAAACATATTAATTAACAAAGAAATCACATACAAATATTTAAAAGATATTTTTGACTACATCAAACAAAGAAAAAATGTCATTTTTATAATTGATGACTTTGATTTAATTGATGAATCGTCATACGGATTTTTAAAACACCTTGTTGATGAAGATTACTTTGCAAGAGATGCTAAAATGATTTTGGGTTATAAAAACCAACATGCAATTGCAATGTATTTTCAATCAAATAAATTAGACAACAATAACTGTCTCAATATTTCATTAAGAAGCTATAACGCATCAGAAAGCAAAAATTTTATTAAAAAAATCCTTGGTCAAGATTCCGATGTACCTAATGAAATTTTAGCGCAAATTGCATACAATGCTCAAGGCAACATCGCATACATTGAGCAAATTTTGCAATATTTATTCGAGCGAAAATATCTTTTTGTAAAAGATAAAAAAGTGAGCTTTATAAAAAACAATGAAAATGTTGAAATCCCTGAAACTCTTGAAAAATGTTTTTACGAAAGACTTGATTTTCTTAAAAATCAAAACGAAAAAGAATATATTTTCCTATGTACAGCATCCCTATTAGGCGATAAATTAGACTACAGAATTCTTGCAGGTTTATATGAATTAACCGAAAATGAATTTTTTGATATAGTTGAAAAATTAAACAAAAAAGGATATTTAAAAAGAAAAGTTGATGATATTTATGGCTTCAAAAATTCTCTAACTTGGTCATACTGCTACATAAGAGCAAAAGAAGAAGAATTAATTAAAAAAGATGCCAAAAAACTTTTAGAAGAATTAAACGGCAAAACCATATCAACCCCTCTAATCTGCCCAATTTTAGCACAAATCATAGGAAACAAAGAATTAGCATACAGCTTATGGACAAAAAACCTTCAATTTGCAAACTACATAGGCGATATAAATATATACACAATGGCTCAAAAACAAAGCCTGATTTTACTTGAAAGCGTTAAGCTTGATAATTTTGAATACACTAAAAACAATATCTGTGAAAGATTAGGAAAATTAATCTACAAAAAAAGCCCGCAGGAAGCAAAAGACTACCTTTCAAACGCTATTGTTGCCGCTCAAAAAAATAATGACGAGAATAGGGTTATTGATTTATCAGGATACTTGCTTACAAGTGCTATGCTAACACAAGATTACACCGGTGCTGTTGAAGTTTGCGATAATGTATTAAAATATTTTGATAAAAACGATAAAACAGAAAAAAAATCCACTCGAGAGCTTCAAATAGCCTTAATTAAAACAAGAAAACTTGAAGCGCTTTTAAAACTCGGTTCATGGGAAGAAATTACAAGCCTTGTAAATACCGAAATCAATCCGATTTTACAAAAACATCTTAATATTTTTTCTAAACACAAATGGATTAATCAAAGCGAAATTTTCTATTGCTGGATTGAATCCAACATAATTTTAGCTCAAAGCTACTCGCAGCAAGGCTCTCCTTTAGCTTTTGAACTCATATCAGAAATAAATAAAGTATTAGAAAAAGAAAAAGGTCAAAGAATAGATTATCTTAAAGTGCGTCTTGCATACGCTAACGCTATGGCAAATACTTCAAAAGGATATTTTGATGAATCTGACGCCATTTTAAAAGACATTGTTAAAGATTATTCATATACAATTGATACTCCCGAAATGGTTTGCGAATGGAATATAATAAGCTTAATAAATAAAATTTTAAGACTTGAAGTAGATAAAATTAAAGACGAACTTTTTGAGGCAACCGCTTTTGCAAACAATTGCTCGGATGAAGTATCAAAAAATATTTTAAAAACACTTTTAGCTTATGTTTTACTGGAAGAAAAATCATATTTAAAAGCAATTGAAATTTCGACAGAAGAAATGCAATATTTCTCATCCAAAAAAATTGCCTTCGGAGCGCTTCTTGCTTGGTATATAAGCGCTGCTGCAACAGCAAACAATAGAGCCGATACATATTGTATTGAAATTTGCGAAAAAGCTGTTAAAATATGTGAAAATGCTCAAAATAACAACAGTTATTTCAAAATTTTATTCCAAGAACTCCTTGCAAAGGCTTATTTAAAATTAAACGATTATGAAAACGCTAAAATGTACTGCGAAATGGGACTTCAAAGCGCATATGACAACGAATTGCTTTATCTGCAAATAAGATTAAATAACCTAAAAACCCAAATAGCTAGAGAAAGACTTTCACAAGAACCCGATAATAAAAAATATGACTATGCTCAAAATATTATAAAAATGTATAATAGAACAATCGAACAAGCAAAAAGACTGAACTTAAAAGTCTACATTAGAAAAATAGAAAAAGAATTAACATCATTTAGGGCTCACTGCCAACTAAACAGAATAATAGAGGACAAATAATAGGAAAGAATTATGGCAATAATTGAAACTCCGAAACATTTGTACAGCGATACACCGCCGACAATTTTAAGAAACAGAGAAGAAAAATTTAGAACAGCAAAAGATGTTCCTTTTTGGCTTTTTATTGCTGACTTTGTTTTTCCGAGAATGATTGAATCAAGGTTTCATTCTCTAATGTATAAAGGCATTGAAAATATTGAAAAAAGAGATAAAACAAAAGCAATGTTGTTTTACACCAACCACAACAATTGGTGGGATGGAATACTGGGCTATAATGTTGCAAGAAGAATAATGAAAGGGCGTCTGCGCCTAATGATAGAGGAGATGAACAGATTCCCTTTATTTCAATATATAGGCTGTTTTCCAATTAACAAAAAAACTGCACAAGATGCTATAAAAGCTCTTAAATATGCAGCAACAACTCTTAAAGATCCTGATATAAATTTTTGGCTGTTTCCGCAAGGAATTATAAGACCTCCGCACTATAGACCCGAAGTTTTTCAAACAGGACTTGCATATTTAACCGAAAATGCAGTTAAAAACTTCGGCGGAATTAATCTTTGCCCTGTTGCTGTTAATTATACATTTTTAAGACAGGATAAACCCGAAATTGTCCTTGAATTTGGAGAAGTTACAACGTATCATGATTTTAAATACAACAGAAAAGAATTCTGTCATAAATTAGAAAAAGAATTTGAAATTTTGTGTGATAATCAACAAGCACAAATTTCCAAAGGAAATTTTGACGGTTACAGATACCTCTTTAAACAAAGATTAAGCTGGTGGCGAGATATCGAAAGAAGATTAAAAAACATCGGAATGAAAGATAAAATCGAACAATAATGAAAAAATATGATATAGGGATTGATTTAGGCGGAACAAAAGTACTTTGCGCACTAATCGACAAAAACGACAAAGAAAAAAAAGTTCTTTTTGAAATCAAGAAAAAAACAAAAAAAGAAAAAGGCAATAAAAAAGTAACAGCAAAATTACTTGAAGCTTTAGATGAATTATTCGAAATTTCAAACATAAAAAAAGAAGAAGTTGATTCTATAGGTCTTGCCGTTGCAGGTCAAATCGAAAGAACAAGCGGAACAGTTATAGATGCTTGCAATCTAAATTTAAAAAATCTTGAAATTAAAAAAATCCTTGAAGAGAAATATTTAATTAAAACAAATGTTTTTAATGATGTTGAAGCAGCAGCAATAGGAGAGCTTGTTCTGGGGGCGGGAAAAAACCACAACAATATTTTGTGCGTTTTTATAGGAACAGGAATAGGTTCATCTCTTATAATAAATAAAAAAATATACCATGGTGCTTCCGGTTCAGCAGGTGAAATCGGGCACATAATTGTAGATTTAAACGGAAGAAGTTGTTCCTGCGGCGGAGTCGGCTGTCTTGAAGCTTATGCATCAAGAAGCGCTATAGAATCAAGAATACAAGGTGCCATTAAAAAAGGACGAAAATCAATCATAACAGAATTAACCCAGGCTCAACATATTTCAACAAAATATATAAAACAAGCACTTGATGCTCATGATGAAGTTACAAGTCAATATGTAAACGAAGCAATTGAATACCTATCAGGCGGACTTGCAAGTGCAATGAATTTCTTCAACCCTGAACTTATAATCCTTGGCGGCGGATTAATTCAAGGGATAGATGAAATATACTTAAAAACGGTAAAGCTTGCAAAAGCAAAAGCGCTAAAAACCGCAAGCGAAAAAACAGAATTTAAAAAAGCACAACTCGGAGATTATTCAGGAGTAATCGGAGCAACTTTAACAGAAGAATATAATAATGTCTTTTGAAAATATTAGTTTTAACTGCCTAAATTCTTTTATTAAAATTCCCGACAAACAAAAATTAGTTGTGTCAGGTCTTTTGAAACCTTTTAATTTGTTTTTGATTAAATCAATAATTGAAAAACAAAAAAAAGTTATATATATAACCCTTGATGAACAAAGCTCACTTAAAGCACAAAAAGATATAAAAAATCTGTTAAATATAGAAAGCGAGGTTTTTCCCTCGCAAGAAATCAGCTTTTACAGTGAACTTGAAAAAAACTACTATATATACGAAGAACAAATTAATATAATACAAAATCAACCTGATATTATTTTCATGCCGGCTAAATCACTCCTTGAAAAATTTAACAATCAGGATTTTTATAAAAGTAATATTCTTGAAATTAAAAAAAACGATACAATTGATTACTCTAATCTTGCAAAAACACTAATTTTAATGGGTTACAAAAGAACAGCCCAAGTAAGCGACATAGGAGAATTTGCGCTTCGAGGGGATATTCTTGATATTTATACGTTAGATAAAAATCCGATTAGGATAGAATTTTTTGCAGACAATGTTGAAGATATAAGATATTTTTATCCTAATAACCAAAAAAGCTTTGAACACACAGATAAAATCAAAATAACCCCTTTGTATAAATTTATTTTAAATGATGAAAACAAAGATTTTTTCAAAAAAGAAATTAAAAATATTGAAATTAAAGATAACGACTTTCTTGAAAACCTAAAAAATGAATTAATTGAAAAAATTGATGAAATCGGATATTTTGAAGGAATAGAGTATTATCTTAACTACTTTATTCAAAACCCCAGTTCAACATTAGATTTTTTTAAAGATTACATCTTAATTTTTGATGAATCCTCGCAAATTTTATCAAAATTTCAAACCATAGATGAAACATACATTCAAAACTATAATGATTCAATTGCATCAAATTTAAAATTACCCTTAAAAAAACTCAATCACTTATCTTTTGAAGATTTTTCAAAAAAACTGAAAACCTTTAAAAGAATTGCAATAGATAATTTCTTAACGGATGATTACGATAAAATAATTGATTTTACAACAGGTCTTGCTCCGATATTTTCCTCTGATATTCTCAATATTTCAAAATATATAAGAAAAAAATTGCAAGAAAACTATGAAATCAATATCTGCTCAAATTTTCCAAACAGATTAAAAGAAATTTTCGAAGAATTTGAAATTTTTTCAAATAACATAAAATATTTTCCTGATATATCCTTAGGCGGTGCTATAAGTGAAGATAATAAAATTTCAGACAGTAAAATTCTTTTTTTAACGGACAAAGAACTTTTCAATAAACATTCAAGAGATATTACAACAAAAAAATATTATTCAAATAAACAAACACAAGATTTTATAGATTCCATAAACGATCTTAAAATCGGCGAATATGTTGTACACAGTATCCATGGGATAGGAATATATAACGGCATAACAAAACAAACCATAGACGATAATCAAAAAGATTACCTTGAAATACAATTTCAGGGAACAGATAAATTATTTATGCCTGCAGAGCAAATAAACCTTTTATATCGATACAGAGGTTCGGGAGCTTCTAAACCAAAACTATCGAAAATGGGCGGAAGTGCTTGGGAAACAACCAAAACAAAAGCTAAAAAGGAAGTTGAGCTTATTGCATACGATTTATTGGATTTATATGCAAAAAGAAAAATGTCAAAGGGTATTCAATTTGATATAGATACCGCTTGGCAGTATGAAATGGAAGATAATTTTGAATATACCGAAACCCCTGATCAGATGAAAGCCATAATAGATGTCAAAAAAGATATGGAAAGCGAACTGCCTATGGATAGGTTGATTTGTGCTGATGTCGGTTTCGGAAAAACTGAAATTGCACTAAGAGCAATGTTTAAAGCAGTTATGAGCGGTTATCAAACAGCGCTAATTGCACCTACTACAATCCTTACAATGCAGCATTTTGAAACCCTGAAAGAAAGATTTGAACCTTTTGAAGTAAGAATGGCTCTATTAAACAGATTTTGCTCAAAAAAAGAACAAAAAAATACAATCGAAAAATTAAAAACAGGAGAAATTGATGTCATAATAGGGACTCACCGACTTTTATCAGATGATATTGAATTTAAAAACCTCGGATTATTGGTTGTAGATGAAGAACACAAATTCGGCGTACGACATAAAGAAAAATTAAAAAAATTAAAAGAAAATATTGATGTCTTATCTTTAAGCGCAACTCCTATTCCAAGAACTCTCAATATGGCACTATCGGGCCTAAAGGATTTATCTGTAATCAATACTCCCCCGAAAAACAGATTGCCCGTTAAAACGTATGTCGGGGAATTTTCTACAACGTATGTTAAAAACGCAATAAACCAAGAAATTCAAAGAGAAGGGCAAGTCTTTTATTTATACAACAGAGTAGAAACTATTGAAAGATTTAAAGAAAAATTAAAAGAAATTGTTCCAAACGCAAGAATAGCGGTTGCACACGGTCAAATGCAAGAAAAGCAGCTTGAGGAAATCATTTGCGACTTTATGGCTCGAAAATATGATATCCTGCTTTCAACAACCATTATTGAATCCGGACTTGACATACCAAATGCAAACACAATTATAATCCATGATGCCGACAACTTTGGACTTGCTCAATTATACCAGCTTAGAGGCAGAGTGGGACGTTCCGACAGGCAAGCATATTGTTTTTGCTTTTATAAAAAATCAAAAGAATTAAATGAACAAGCAAGAAAAAGACTTGAATCAATTAAAGATTTTACAAATCTTGGAAGCGGCTATCAAATTGCGCTCAGAGATATCGAAATAAGGGGTGTCGGAAACATCTTGGGAACTCATCAGCACGGTCAGATGGTTAATGTTGGTTTTGATACTTATTGCAACCTTTTAGCTGAATGCATAGAAGATATTAAATCAAAACAAAATAAAAATCCTTACGAAAAACCAAAAGAAAAAAGAGAGCCTGCAATTATTGATATTAACGCTCAGGCCTATATTCCTGATGATTGGGCACAGACTTACGAACAAAAAATCCTTGAATATAAAAGGATATCAGATGTAACTACAGTATCTGAGCTTGAAGAAATGGAACTAGGTTTTAAAGATAGATTCGCTAAAATCCCTGAATGTGTTAAAAATCTTATCAAACTGGTAAAATTAAGAATACTGGCAACAAACGCGGGTCTTTTATCCGTAAGACAAGCAGGAAATTCAATAAGAATAAATATGCCTTATACTATGCAGGAGTGGATTATTTTAAAATCCAAAATTGAATATAAAATAACCAAATACTTTACATTCACTCAACCGCCTAAAAACCTTGCTAAAACAAAAGGAATACTCCTTATGAACAAAAATGAAGATGATTTTGATGAAATATTTAACAAACTGGCGGATTTGTTTTATTATATTTCTGAGGTAATTTTAAATTTTAAAGTTGAAAATAATTGATTTTTAAATAAGGAGAGAAAAATGAAGTTTACAAAAATAGCACTGACAATTTTTTGTTCAATGGCTCTTTTTTGCGGATGCGCCAAAGATAGCGACATTGTTTTAAAAATAAACGATAAAAACATTTCAAGAGCAGAATTTTACGGTGATTTCAATAAGATTAAAAATGTTCAACTAAAAAACGCACCAAAAGAGCTTCAAAAAGATGACAGCTACACTGTAATTGCACTTAAAGAAAGATATTTGAACGATGTTATTGTAAGAACTCTTTTGGAACAAGAATTTGAAAAAAGAAAAATTGAAGCTTCAGAAAAAGAAATAAAAGATAAAAAAGCCCAAATAATAGCTCAAATAGGTTCAGAAGAACAATTCAACAACATTTTAAAAGAAAACCAAATATCAGAACAAAGATTAAATTCAGATATGGCAAACGAAGTAAAAATAGCTAAATTAATTGATTCACTGGGAGCAAAAGAAGCAACAAATTCTGAAGTTGAAAAATATTATAAACAAAATAAACTTCAATTTACAATGCCTGAAAGAGTTAAAGTTTCACATATTTTATTTGATACAAACCCTGAAAGCCTAAAAAGAAAAATAACTGACGCTGATAAAGAAGCAAAACTTTCAACATCTGATATAGATAAAAAAGTTAAAGAAGAAATTGCAAGAAAAGAAAAACTTGCTCAAGAAGTAAGACAAAAGGCTCTTAATAATCCGAAAAACTTTGCTCAATTAGCAACTCAATACTCTGAAGACCCGGGAACAGCTCAAAAAGGCGGCGATTTAGGTTTCATTACCCGTAATCAAGTTGTAAAAGAATTTGGTGATGCGGCATTTAGCCAAAAAGTCGGCACAATAAGCCCGATTGTTAAATCTCAATTCGGAGAACATATAATCTATGTAACAGATAAAGCAGCAGCAGGAGTACAATCATTATCTGATGTTAAAAATGATTTAAAGGCATATTTAACCGAACAAAAGAAAATCCAAGCTCTGCAAAAACTTATTGAAAATCTAAAAGCAAACGCTAAAATTGAATATGTTGATTCAAATTTAAGCCCCGATAGCATTAAAAAACAACTTGAAGAAGCTCTACCAAAGCAATTGGATTTTCAAAAAAAACAAGGAGCACCAAAATCTAAATTAAAAATTTTAGATAAAAATCAAAAAGAAAATCAAAAATAAAAAATAACCGCCAAAAGGCGGTTATTTTAAAGGAATATAAGAAAATGAAAAAAATATTAAAAAGAGAAGAAATTTTAAAAACAATTGAAAAATTAAAAAATGAAAATAAAACCATAGTTTTTACAAACGGCTGTTTTGATATACTTCATGTCGGACATGTAAGATATTTAAAAGAATCCGCTAAATATGGAGATATTTTAATTGTAGGTTTAAATTCAGATAGTTCAGTTAAAGAACTTAAAGGTGAAAGCCGTCCTATAAATAACGAAAACGATAGAGCTGAAATCCTGAGCGCTTTATATTTTGTAGACTACATTGTAATTTTTAACGAAAATACACCGGAAAACCTTTTAGATGAAATCAAACCGGATATTTACACAAAAGGCGCAGATTACACAATCGAAACTCTCCCTGAAGCAAAAACGGTTCTAAAAAACGGCGGAAAAGTTGAATTTATAAACCTTGTAGAAGGAAAATCCACCACTAACATCATTAAAAAAACTCAAAATTCATAAAACTTCTAACTTTTGTTAAAAAAATTGGCAAAAAAGATTTATTGTTATACAATAGATATACAAACTAGTACAAAAGGGAGTGAAAATGGGTGAAATGAATGCAGGCGAAAAAAAATTCAGCCTTGAAGAATTGTCTCAATTAGTAGGCGGTATTTTAACAAAAGTGCAAGATGCAACAATAACAAAGGTTGCTCCGCCAAAATTAGCTGATGAAAATACGCTGGCTTTAGCTATGAACGAAGATGAAATCGAAAATATGGCTCAATCTAAAGCAAAAGCGGTGTTAGTTCCTTTGGGAGTTAATTTGGAAGGCATTTCAACTATTGAAGTTGAACGCCCCAGACTTGCATTTATGAAGCTTTTAAATATTTTCTATATTGCTCCTGATACCCCAAGAAACATCCACCCGACTGCAGTCATTGATGAAACTGCTAAAATTGGAAAAAATGTTTCAATCGGTGCAAACGTTGTTATTTCAAGAGGAGTTGAAATCGGCGATAACACAGCTATAATGCCAAATGTATATATCGGAAAAAACTCTAAAATAGGTTCTGATTGCTTATTCCACCCTTCTGTTAACGTGGGAGATTTTGTGCAGATAGGTTCTCGCTGTATTCTACATCACGGAGTAAGCCTTGGTGCGGACGGTTTTTCTTTTGTAACAGAAGCCCCAAGCAACATAGAACAAGCCCGTCAAGAAGGCGCAATCAAAGAAACAAACACCGAAGTTAAAGTATTTAAAATCCCTTCGCTTGGTTCAGTTGTAATCGGTGATGATGTTGAAATCGGCGCAAATACAACAATAGATAGAGGCACAATAGAAAACACAACAATTGGCAATCAAACAAAAATTGATAACCTTGTTATGATTGGACACAATTGTAAAATAGGCAATGCCTGCACAATAGTATCTCAAGTAGGTATTGCAGGAAGCTGCGTAATTGGAGATAGAGTCGTTATAGCAGGTCAAGCAGGCTTAAAAGACCACGTTGAAATCGGTGATGATTCAATTATTCTTGCAAAAGCAGGTGTTACAAAATCATTCCCGAAAAAATCAGTCATCATGGGAGCTCCTGCAGTTCTTAGAAAAGATTTCATCAAGAGACTTAAATATCTTGATGAAGCCGAAATAATGGTTCAAAAATACAAAAAATACCAACATTTATTAGAAGATTATGAGAAATTTTTAAATGAAGACGCTAAAATCTAACTTAACATTAAACGGTGCGGGGCTTATGTTTGCAGCTCCCGTTGAAATAACATTAAAACCATCAGATAAAAAAGGTATAAGATTTTTTATTCAAGACGGCATTGTTGAAGCAAAAGTTGAAAACGTTGTATCAACAGAACATTGCGTTATTTTGGCTGATGTTGAAAACGGTGCAAAACACAAAATCGCCCTTGTTGAACATTTTATGGCAGCATGTGCAATAAAAGGAATTGATGCACTTGATGTACATTTTAATTCTCAAGGATTTGAAATGCCTATTTTCGATGGCAGTGCAAAAAAATGGATTGAGGAATTTGATAAAATAGGATATTCCGGTTCAACTGATGAAATAGAGCCGCTTAAAAGTGTTGTAACTTTCCAGAAAAATAATTCATCCATAGTTATTATGCCAGCCAAGGAAAATACAACAATAACATATTCCGTTAATTTTAATCACCCTGATTTACGTCAAAGATGGGTAAATTTAGATGAAAACAACATTAATGAAATAATAGAAGCCAGAACCTTCGGTTATTTGAAAGACCTTGAAAAATTCCAAGCAGCAGGATATTCTAAAGGCGTTACAATAGAAAACACCGTAGGATTAACTGATGACGGATATACAACAGCTCTTAGAAGCGAATTTGAACCTGCCAAACATAAAATTCTTGATATAATAGGGGATTTATATTTAACAGGTTATAATCCGCTAAAATTAAAAGCAAATATTTTGGTAAAAGAAGCAGGACACGGTTACCACGTTGAATGTGCCAAAATTTTAAAACAAATATTAAATAAATGAGGAGATAATAATGGATTCAATAGTTACACCGATATCATTGGACTACAGCGAAATATTAAAAATGCTGCCGCATAGATATCCGTTTTTGTTGGTAGACAGAATAACAGAATGTGTCCCCGGTAAATATTCAAAAGGATATAAAAACGTTACCTTTAACGAACCTTTTTTTCAAGGACATTTTCCTGAAAATCCAATAATGCCGGGTGTACTTCAAATTGAAGCATTAGCTCAAACATCTGCTCCAATCTTAATGACAATGGAACAATACAAAGGAAAATTAACACTTTTTGCAGGAGTTGAAGGGGCAAAATTCAAAAATATTGTAAGACCCGGCGACAAACTTGAAATGGAAACAGAGTGCCTCAAAGTCAAAGGCCCAATAGCAAAATGCTTAGGAAGAGCCTATGTAGACGGTAAACTTTGTACAGAAGCGGAATTAACAGTAGCATTAAAATAAAAAGGATTAAAAATGACCTCCAGTAAAATTCATCCAAGTGCAATAATTGATAAAAGCGCTAAAATTGCACCTGATGTAGAAATTGGCGCATACGCAATAATAGGACCCGATACAATTATTGAAGAAGGCTGCAAAATAGGAGAAAGTGCCAATATTCAATATTCTAAAATAGGAAAAAATACAAAAATTTCACCTTTTGCTTCAATCGGCGGCGAGCCCCAAGATTTAGGCTACAAAGGAGAACATACAGGAGTAGTAATAGGTGAAAATTGCTGGATAAGAGAATTTGCAACCGTAAATAGAGCCTCAGGCGAAGGCTGCAACACTATTGTAGGCAACAATTGCATGCTTATGGCATACACTCATGTTGCTCATAATTGCACCCTTGAAGATAACGTTATTATGGCAAACGCTGCAACTATAGGCGGTCATTGCCATGTAGGTTTTGGTGCTTTTCTTGGCGGAATGTCAGTTTTTCATCAACACGTAAGAATTGGAGAAATGGCAATTATATCAGGAGCATCAGCAGCAAGAAGCGACATAATTCCGTATTGCAAAGCAGAAGGAATCCCGTGTCTGCCTATTGGGCTTAATGCTATAGGTTTAAGAAGAAAAAATGTTGATAAAGAATCAAGAGATGCAATCCACAAAGCTATAAGACTCTTAAGAAACGAACATTATAACACCACTCAAGCTCTTGAGTTAATTGAACAAGAATTTAAGGGTAATAAATATGTAGATAGACTTGTGGATTTCGTAAGATCATCCAAAAGAGGATGTACATTAAGATTTAAAGCAGCTTACCATGGTCAAATAGAAGAAGACGGGGAAGAATAAATGTTTAATCCGCTGATTAAAAAATATGCAGATGTTCTTGTAAATTATTCAACTAAAGTAAAAGAAAACGATTTAGTTATAATCTACGCAAGAGGGTATGCAGCACAGCCATTGGTTAAAGAAATTTACAAGGCTTGCCTTATAAACGGTGCAAATCCAATTGTAAGAACATCAATGGATGAATTAGCGGAAACTTTTATTAAATATGCAAACGATAAACAGCTTGAATATGTTGATGAAATGTCAAAAATTGAAGTTGAAAAAGCTGATGTAATGATTTTTATCGGTGCACCGAATAACGTTAAGAATATGGCAAACGCCGACACGGAAAAACTTGCTAAACGCTCAAAAGCAGTGCATCCTATTTTAGCTAAAAGACTGGAGCGCTCGGCTAAAAATGAAATGCGCTGGGTAATAGCTGATTACCCCACAAATGCTCTTGCTCAAGAAGCTTCAATGAGCCTTGAAGAATACAGCGAGTTTTTAATTAAATCTTGCTATCTTGATTTGGATAATCCTGTTGAAAAATGGGAAGAAATAGATAAAGAACAAAAAAGATTAGCTGAAATTTTAAATAAAACATCCAAAATCCGTTTTCTCGGAGAAAAAACAGATGTTACTTTTTCGACCAAAGGAAGAATCTGGGTTCCATGCTCAGGCAATATGAATTTTCCGGACGGCGAAATATTTACATCTCCCGTTGAAGATAGCGCCGAAGGTGAAATCTATTTCGATTTTCCGCAAAATTACCACGGTTCAAGCGCAAAAGAAGTATATATTAAATTAAAAAACGGCAAAGTCATTGAAGCAGAAGCTCAAAGCGGCAATGAATTTTTACAAAGTATGTTAAATACCGATGAAGGCTCCCGTTTTGTAGGAGAAATTGCAATCGGCACAAACGAAAGAATACAAGATGTAACAGGAAATATACTTTTTGATGAAAAAATCGGCGGTTCAATTCATGTTGCTTTTGGTGCAAGCTATCCTGAAGCAGGCGGCAAAAACAAATCAGGTCTGCATTGGGATATGATTAAAAATATGAAAAATGGCGGCAAAATATTTGCTGATGATAAATTAATATATGAAAACGGCAAATTTATAATTTAAGATGGATAAAACAAAAAAAATTAAAGAAATTGTACCAATCTTAACTGATGATCTCGATTTTTTTGAAAACGAATTAAGAAAAATCATAAATCAGAGCAATGATTTCTTAAAAGACGACTTAACAAGTTTTATGTTTTCAAATCCAAAAAGATTAAGACCGATTTTTACACTTTTATTTGCTCAAATTTTAAATATAGCAGATTTTAAAACCGTAATAAATATATGTCTTGCTATTGAAATATTGCATAATGCATCGTTAATCCATGATGATATTTTAGATAATGAAAAATTAAGAAGAAATAACCCGACTTTTTTTGAAAAATATGGCGCAAAAATAGCAGTTTTAGAAGGTGATTTGCTTTTGAGCATGGCATTAAATGTTTTAAGTGATACAAATCTTGAAATCTTAAAAATTTTTTCGGATAAAATTCAAAAAACTCTTGACGGTGAAATCCAACAAAATGCAACAATAAATAAATTAACAGATGAAAAACAATATATTAAAAAAACCTTTAATAAAACCGGAAATCTTTTTTTAGCAGGACTTGAGTCTCTTTTTACACTAAAAAAAATTGACGATTGTATAAAATCAAACTTAATAAATTTTATGCAAAACTATGCTATTGCTTTTCAAATTAAAAATGATACCGATAATATTGTAAATAAAAATTCAACAGATATTAAAAATGGAAACTACACTTTGCCTGTGTTATACTTTTGCAGTGAATACGGTTACAATATTCCCGATTGCAAAAATCAATGTTTTCAAAAATGCATTAAAAAAGCTAACAAAAAAGTTGCAGAATACAAAAATCTTGCACTAAGCTATCTTGAAAATACCGAAAATACTATATACAAAGAAACCTTGATTAACTTATGCAATCAGACTTTAAGGAGCAAATTTTGATATATACGGAAAAAATTAAAGAATTTTTTATTAAAAATTATAAATTAATACTTTTTTTACTAATATTTTTCTGTGTTTGCTTTGTGTACAACATAAATAATCCCACTTTAAATTACATTTTAAAAAGAGGGATATTGCTTGAATATTCAATTCCAAATTATGATACTAAAACAAAAGATAGCCTCAAAGAATTAAATTTTAAATATCTTGATTCACAAATTTTTAAACTTGATAAAAAAGATTACGATTTTGAAAATGACCCTTATGAAAATGTTCTTTTTGTTCAAATACCAATGTTAGCAGATAAAAAAACGGAAGCTGAAATTAATAAAATTTCAGACGTAGTATTTAAAAATAATGAAAATTCAAAATTAATAGATGTTAGTGCACTGGGAAGCGATTACAACCAACCTTATGGTGCTTTTTTAAAATTCTTAGGTATTTTATTTGTTTCACTTGTAATTTTTTATATTTCTTTGTATTTATTTTTCAATAAAGAATTTTCAAAAGAAAAAATTAAAAAATCCGTTATTGGTTTTTGCGAAAAAAGAAAACAATCATGTAAAAAATTAATAAATAAAACAAAAGAAAAAGGGGTAATTTACCTCATTAAAAAAATTCTATTTGATGACGCTGAAGATGAAAACGGCAATGAAAAAGAAACAAGTTTTACAAAAGAGATTATTTCAACGATTATTTTTGTACTTGTTTGCGTTATTTTAATCAGGTACTTTATAGGCGAATTACGCTGGATTCCATCAGGTTCAATGCGCCCTACCATACTTGAAAAAGATAGAGTATTTGTTGAAAAGCTCGAATATCCTAAAAAAGAAATCAAAAGAGGGGATATACTTGTTTTCTATCCGCCTGAAGTTCAGCTTTCAAATTCACCTTTTGCGGTTTTATCAAGATTAACAGGCATTTTTTGCAAAGATATAGCATTCATTAAAAGAGTAGTAGGAATGCCAAACGATAAATTTGAAATTAAACAAGATAAAAAAGACGGTCAATATCGAGTGTTTATCAACGATAAAGCCTTAAATGAACCTTATATAAGCTCTAAAACAAATTGGACGCCATGCGCTGAAAATATGTATTGCGGACCTTTTATAATACCTGAAAATCATTATTTTATGATGGGAGATAACAGAAACAACTCTCAAGACAGTCGTTTTTGGGGCTTTTTAAATAAAAATAGAATTATAGGAAGAGCAAATTTCATGTTCTTTCCTATTAAAAGAATAAATGTCCTAAAAGACAAATACATGATTTTAAATAAAAATTCTAAAGAAAAATCAACTTATATCGTCGATAGATATTAATTTTTATATAAAATTTGACATGACGCAGACTTTTATAGTGTAATTAAGATACCGGAGTAGGTTTTTTAAAAAATCAATCGATGTATATAAAAGAAATAGAAATAGACAACTTTAAATCTTTTGCAAATAAAGTTACTGTGCCGTTGCTTGAAGGTTTTACAGCTATATCCGGTCCGAACGGATCAGGAAAGAGCAACATTATAGATAGCGTATTGTTTGCGCTGGGCTTGACTACCGCCCGCACGCTGCGCTCCGAACAAGGTGTTGCTGATTTAATTACAAACCACAACAAAAGAGGAGAAGCATCGGTTAAAGTAACTTTCGGAGATGAAAACGGAAACAGTGCAAATGAATTTTCCGTAAAAAGATATATAAAAAAAGGTAAAAACGGGGTTCAATCAAACTATTATTATAATGATAAACCCTGCACATTAACTCAAATTCACCTTGAGCTTGAAAAATATAACATTTCTCCAAACAGCTACAACGTAATGATGCAAGGTGATGTAACAGAAATCACCAAATGTTCTCCAATGGAGAGAAGAAAAATAATAGATGAAATTGCAGGAACTGCTGATTTTGATAGAAAAATCACGCTTGCAGGCGAACAAATCCAAAGCGTTGAAGATAGAGTCGCAAACACAAACATCTTAATGGGTGAAATAGATAACAGAATTGAACAATTAAAAGAAGAAAGAGAAGTTGCCCTAAAATATAAAAAATATAAAGACGAAAAAACTTCTCTTGAAAATCAAATACAAAGTGCAAAATATTTTGATACTGTTCGCTCTCTGGAGCTTGTTCATCAAAATATTCTTGCGGCTACAAAAGAAAAAAAAGAATTAAATCAAAAACTAAAAGAAGCAGAATCAAGAATTGAAGATACAAAAATAAAATACGATAAAATAAACGCAAAAGTTAAAGCACAAGGCGAAGAAAAACAACTCGAAGTCAAAAAAACAGCTGAAGAAAAAAAAGGTGAAATCGAAAGAAAAAAATCTGCAATTGCACAAGTTGAAAAAACCACTCTCGATAATTTAAAATCAATAGAAAGCTATAAAAACGGCATAGAAGTTCAAAAACAAAAAATTGAAGAATTTAAAAAAGCAATTGAAGAAAAAAATCTTGAACTTAAAAAATTAAATAAAGCACTGGAAGATAAAAAAGCCGAGCTAAATAAAATAATTAGCGAAATGACAGGCTTAAATAAATCTGCAGATGAACATATTCAAAACAGAAACAAATTAAGAAAAGAATTAGAAGATTTAAAAGACCAAGAAACACAATTAATAAAAGAGCAGCTTCCTTTAGAAAATGAATATAAAAATAACGAAGATAAAATCAAATCCACAAAAGAAACAATGGATAAGCTTTTAAATGCTGCAAAAGTTTTTGAAAATGAAAAAGATAAATTAAATCTTCAAATAGAAACTCTTGAAAACGAAGTTAAGGATTTTAAACTTCTTCAAACCAAAACATTTGAAGAATTAGATAAAACCAAAACCCAAAAGGAAGATAATTTTTATCAAATTCAACAAGCACAAAAAAGAATTGCAATACTGGATGCTAACAAAAACGCTTATAAATCAGTCGGTATGGGTTCAGGCATTGAAACCGTCATGAGAGCGCATATTGAAGGAGTACATGAACCGTTAGCACAACTGGCAGAAGTTGAAAGCGAATATATAGACGCTATTAATGTTGCAATGGGAGCAAGAGCCTTTTCTATTGTTGTAGATGACCAAGATACAGCCTATAAAGCTATACAAATATTACGCTCACAAGGAAGAGATAGGGCTTCTTTTATTCCACTTAGCATAATAAAAAAAGCTCCTGTAAAAATGGCGCTGCCCAAAGAAAAAGGGGTTATAGATTTTGCAATTAATTTGATTGATTTTGATGATAAATATATAGATGCATTTTATTTTGCATTAGGTGAAACCGTTGTAGTTGAAAACGAAACAACGGCAAAAAAACTTGCAGGAAAATATAGAGTCGTTACTCTAGAAGGCGATATAACAGAAAAAAGCGGTCTTATAACAGGCGGCGCAAGAAAGAAAAATGCATCATTCTTTGACAAAAGTCAAGAAAAAGAACTTGAAAAATACAAAAAAGCTCTTAAAAATCTTGAAGAGTCCACAAGAGATTTAGCTCAAAAAGAAAAAGATTTAGAGCGAAGATTGGATGACATCAGACAAAAACATTCAAATGCTTTAAATAGCTTAAATTCAGCAAGAATTGAACTTAAAAATTTAATTTCAAATAATGAACAATCAGCTGATATTATCCAAAAAGGAAAAGATGATCTTAAGAGCCTTAAAGAAAGAAATACAAAACTTTCTAAGGAATTAGATTTATTTGAAAATCGCCACATTAAATTAAATGATAAAATCCAAAAAACCCAAGAAGACCTTGAAGAAGTCGAAAAACTTATTGATGAGGGCGAATTAAAGAAATTAAAAGAAAAAACAAACGGAATTGAAGAAGAAATTAAAACAATCGAAAAATCAATAATGACGGTTGAAAACGACATAGAAAAGGACGAAAATCAAATTAAATTCCAACAAAGTCAAATTTCTACCCGTCAAACAGATATTGAAAAACTAACAAAAGATAATAAAAATTTAAAAACCGAACGTGAACAATTCATGCTCGAAATTGAAAATGTCAAAAAAGAACTGGAAGCGCTTGAAAAAGAAATCGAAGAACTGGGCAAAAACCTTGTAGAATTGCAAAGTCAAAGAGATGAATTACAAGAAGCTCTTTTAGGGGCTAAAACCGACAAAAATAAAATCCAAGACAATATAGAAAGATTGCTCGAGCAGGAAGAAAGCTACAAAGCAAGAAGGCGCGAACTTGAACCTATGCTTGAAAATATCTTAAAAGAATTTGAAGCAGCAGGAATTAACCCAAAAGAACTCGAGCAAACCGAAGTTCCTCTTGAAGAAATTACCTCTAAAATATCCAAACTACAAAAGAAAATGGAAGAATTGGAACCTGTTAATATGCGCGCTCTAACAGAATACGATGAAGTTATGGAGCGTCAAAATTCATATAAAGAAAAGGTTTTAACTCTTGAAAATGAAAAAAATGAAATAAAAACACGCATGAGCGGATATCAAAATCTTAAAAAAGAAACCTTCCTAGAAGCATATCATGCTATAAATAAAAATTTCAAAGAAGTATTTGCGCAATTATCGGAAGGCGAAGGAACGCTTGTTTTGGAAAACGAAAACGATCCTTTCTCCGGCGGGCTTACCTTTGAAGCAAATATAAGAGATAAGAAAAACCAAAAACTTGCAGGCATGTCAGGCGGAGAAAAATCCCTGACTGCTCTTGCATTTGTTTTTGCAATTCAAAAATATCTGCCCTCGCCATTTTACGCATTCGATGAAGTCGATATGCACTTGGATGGTCCGAATGTTGAAAGATTGGCAACAATTATTACAAAACAATCAAAAACAGCTCAATTTGTAGTTGTTTCGCTTAGAAAACCAATGCTTGATAATGCAGACAGAATGATAGGCGTTACACAAAAAGATAAAGGGGTAACAAAAATCTCCGGAATTAAGTTGAAAGATGAATAATGACAGAAGCAGTTAGTGAATTTTATTCAAACAATAAGTTAAAATATGATGAAATCAAGGTTCTTGATGGAACAGTAGACTTTGGAAGTAATACCGAATTTATTTCACGTTCAGGTATTAAAAAAGATGTTCAAACAGATGCCATCGAAATCATACTTGACCTTGTAAAAGAAGGAAAACTTGATCCTTGGAATATTGATATTGTTGATTTATACGATAAATATATGGCAAGAATATCTCAATTAAAACAAGATAACTTGCGCTCTGTCGGAAAAGCAATTCTTTTTTCTTCCACTCTTTTAAAAATAAAATCCGACATTCTGCAAGGGATTTCGATTAACGATTTTGATCCTGAACCTTTGGATTATTTTGAAGACGATAACTTTGAAGCAGACTATGAGCAGATGCAAATTCCGACAAATAATGTTGTATCATTTGACGAAGTCCTTCAAAGACGTACATCTGTCCGCTTAAACAGAAAAAGAAACGTAACCTTAAAAGATTTAATCAGACATATTCAATTTTACGAAGATTTAGAAAAAAAATATGCAATCAAAAACGCACTTGATAGAAAAGAACGCCGAGTAAGAAACTACTCAACTCTTAAAGCAGCGGAAATAAAAGAGCTTGCACATGATGAATATGTTGAAGAAGTTGTTGAAAAAATGAGGCAAAATTTATGCCAAATTTTATCAAGGGAAGAAAATATAGAACTTAGAGAATTATGTCTTCTTGGTTTCGACAGAAGCTCCGCTTTTATTGCGCTTTTATTTTTAGCTCGTGAAGAAGAATATGAAATCAAGCAAAAAGAATTTTACGGCAAGTTATATGTCCAAAAAGCAGACAAAAATGAGGTTGAAATAGAATAATGGAAATGGAAACCCTAAAAGCAAAAGTTGAAGCTGTTTTATTTATAACTTCAAAAGCAATGCAGCCTAATGAAATAGCTGAAATACTTCAATTTGATGAAGAAAAAGTAACCGAAGCGCTATTGGATTTAATGTTCGATTATTCATCAAGAAACGGCGCGCTTGAAATTGATGATGAAGATGGCTACATTATTCAAGTTAAAGCAGAACACATGGATATAGTTGAAAAGCTTTGCCCGGTTGAGCTAAAACCGTCTGTACTAAAAACTTTAACTGTAATTGCTCTTAAAGAACCCATAAGACAAACCACTTTAAAAGAGCTGCGCTCAAACGCTTATGAGCATATTGCGGAATTATTGGAACAAGGATTAATTTCAAAAACAAAAGACAAAAACGGAAGAAGTTTTAATATTAGGACAACAAAAAAATTTCAGGAGTATTTTAAATTAAAAGGGGATATAAAAGCTTTAGTTAAAAAGCTTGATGCAGCAGAAGACCTTAAAAATTTATGAAAATAGAAAAAATCACTCCAAAAATTTTTAAACAAAATAAATTCAACAAAAAAAATACTGATATAACTTTTTTAAAGTCCGATAAATTGCTATCCGAAGGGCTTTATATAAATTTTTATTCGGAAGCATTTAAAAAAGATATAAATTTTTTGCCTTTAATTGAGCGCAATATAGCTAACAAAAACGAAAATAGCGAAGCTTTTTTTAATAGAATAGCATCGTATTTTTTCAATAAACCTGAAGATAAAACGATTTTTTTAAATTATCTAAAAAACGGTTATATTTCTTTTTCAACATCGGCTTATAAAGGTATTACAACATCTAAAAAACCTTTTAGTGCAATAGGAATAGAACTTGATTGCAATAAAACAATTGTAGAGCACCTTGCAAATCTTGAAAAAATTATAAAAAATGAGCAGGGCGTAGGGATTAATTTTTCAAAATTTGAAAACCCAACTGATACAATAAAACAAATTAATTCATATTTTTTATTTCGACAAAAAGAAAACGATTTAAAAAGACCTCCTGCAGGAATTGCCCTTTTAAATATTGATAATCCTGAAATTCTTGAATTTATAAAATTAAAAGATGAAGAAAATTACAGCACTTGGTGCTTTGATTTATCTGTTATATTACCCGATGATTTTATTCAAAAGGTTGATAACAATGAAACAATTACTTTAACAAACGGCAAAAAAGTTGCAGCAAAAGAAATTTATAATACACTTTTAAATTCAATGCTAAAAAAAGGAGAGCCGGGGGTTATTTTTTCAAATGATAAAAATTATATCTGCGATTCTTGCGCTGCAGCACCATTAAAGCCAAACGAGGGTTTGACATTGGCGCACATTAACCTTGCAAAATTTTATGATAAAAACAAAAATTCAATTGATACGGATAAATTAAATAATGCTGCCAGATACTTATCTATTGCGCTTTCTAAATTGGATAATAACGGTTATATCGGTGTATTAGGTTATCAAGAACTTTTAGATAAAATGAATTTGCAATACGGTAAAAATGAGGCTAATAAAATATTAGACCTTATGTTAAAAATAATAAAAGAGCAAACTTCAAAATTCAATCTTAAAATGTCAATTGCCCCCACAGGGACAATCTCAAGAATTTTAAAAACCACGCCTGCTATCGAACCTAATAAAAATAGACCTATAAGTTACGATGATGAACTTAATACTATGAAAACAGCTCAAAAATATCTTGAAGGAAATATCTCAAAAACAATTCAATTAAATAAAGATGCAACTCCTAAAGATATTGACTATATTTTAAGAAAAGCTCAAGAATATAAATTAAGAGGTTTAACTGTTTTTAAAGCTCAATAAAATCTTTCATATCTAATTTTAAAAGATTTTTTATTTCATCAATTGCAATTGTTTTTGCAAAAACAATTGCAAAAACAGGATTTTTCTTAGCATCAATTTTTCTTATTTCAAGAGGATTTTTAATATTATTTAGATATTTTTCAAAATCAATTCCCTTGATTTTAATCTTATCAATCTCAGACGGGATATCTGCCATGGTGAAATAAAAATAAGAATTATCAACATTAGATAAAATCTTATCCCAATCGGGCTTTAATTTTTTAAAATAATATTCATAAACATTAATCCCCCAAGCAAAATAAGCAATATCCGTTATACACCAGCCGCAAAACCTTAAAGGATTAATTTCAATTGGAATTATTTGTTCATTATTTGCCCTTAATTCAAGATGAAAAGGAAAATTCTTAAATCCGAGGCAAGCCCCAATTTTATCCAAAACCGCAGTAAACTTATCAAGATATTTTTGAATAATTTCTTTGGATGTGAAATAAACTCTATCTGATACATCATTTTCATCAAAAAACGGATGCTTAAATATATTCAATATTGTTGCTTTACCATTTTCATCAAAATAAGCATCAAGCGCGTATTCATCGCCCTCAATCATTTCTTCAATTATAAATTCACTGAAATTAACAACGCTTTTAGGAAAAATTCCTTCAACTTTTTTTATTTCGTCTTTTACTAATTGAACAACTTTTTGCCATTCGTTTATATTTTTAACAGGATAAACCCCAAAACTCAAAAACCCGACCGAAGGTTTTAAAATAAGAGGATATTTAAGATTTGAAGGATTAATTGAATCAATTTCTTCTAGTGATATTTTTCTAAAATAAAAATCAGGATAAATTTCTTTTAAATATTCTCTGAATAATACTTTATTTTTACTTATTTTTATATACTTTGAAACATCAAATGAAGGAAATTTTTCTAAAATCCAATCAGTTGAATTTTCCGAATTTGAATAAAACAATTCGTTATTTGACATCTTTAGCGCTTCATTTTCACTTAACAAAAATTTTTTATCCAAAAATTCAATTGAAACATTATTTTCCAGAACCGAAAAATTATTTTTCTGAATTGTTTCAACTAAAAAATCCGATACATAAGGTTTTTCTAATATAATCATAAATAAAATCCTGATATAAACTTCTCATATCAGGATTTTATCATAAAATATAAATTATTTTTTAATTTCAATTAATACATCAACAATTTTAGGATCCCATTTTATTCCGGATTCTTTTTTGATAATTTCCAGTGCTTCTTTATTTGATAGCGCTTTTCTGTGGGCTCTATCTTGAGTTAAGGCACAATATGCACCTGCAAGAGCAATTATTCTTGAACCCAAAGGAATAGAATTTCCTTTTAATCCCTCAGGGAAACCTTTTCCATTGTATCTTTCTTCCTGATAATTAATATACGGGACAACTTCCGACATAAAATTAATATTCATCAACAAATCAACCCCGACATTAGGATGATTTTTAAGCTCGTTCCACTCTGCATCGGTTAATTTGTCTTTTTTAGTAAACAATTCTTCAGATAAAGTAATTTTACCTATATTTTGCAATAAACCTGCATAATATATTAAATCTGTTGTTTTTTCATTTAAACCTAAATGCTCACAAATTTCTCTTGATAAATTAGCGCATTCATTAGAATGTGAACGTTTGTATTGACCTTTTAAATCAGCTGCATAGGCTAATTTTTCAACAAATGTCTGCTGTTGATCGCCAAGATCACCAATGATTGCCGTTAATTGTGCTCTTAAGTTTTGCAATTCCAAAGTTGAAACACTATCCAATGCAACCAAGCGTTTAACTTCATCAATAAGCTTTTGAAGCCCCATAGAAGTTACAAACAAGCCGGCCATGTTTTGAATTAAATCTGCATATTCAAATTCCAAAGGACGTTCAACTTTTCTTATAATTTCAATTACACCAATGCATTCGAAGTTATTTTTCATAGGAAAAATTGAAAATTGCAGTTCGTCTTTTTCAAAACAATATTCTTCTTCTTTTTGCATAACTTCTTGAATGTAATCAGTTATATTATCATTTGAAAGTTCTTCATCGGATGAACCTGCATGGCGCAAGGGCTCGCCTTTTTTAGCAAGAAAGATATTGCATTCAACCAAATTCAACATTAATTTTATTGTTTTTGCAATTGAATTATAGATAACAAAATCTTCATTATTTTCAAAACCCAACAAACTCAATGTATTATCGATTGAATATATCGAAATAAGTTCATTTAATTGAGCTTTAAGGCTTTCTCTTTTATCTTTTTCTTTTGCCTTTTTGGAGATTTTTTCAACAAGTTCGGGGTTAATTAACTGTTCCGTAAAAAAATCACCTAAAAAAAAAAAAAAAATCTCTTCTAAAGGGTCATCTTCAAGAAGATTTATATTTCTGGTGTAAACCGAAGCATCACTATTTGCCTTCTGTTTTTTTGTTTTACTCATAAATACCCAATCCTGTGCCGTTCATATTTTTGTTTACGGCATATTTTTTTAAAACTGAAGTATTTTTTTAAAAAAATTATACATTAGTTAATATATTTTTATACTTTTGTTATAGATGATAAAATAAAAATATGGGAATAGAAAATTACGCAGAAACAAAATTTTATAAATTAAACGAACCAATTGCGCTAAAATGCGGAAAATCTCTTGAAAATATTCAAATAGCCTATCAAACATACGGCAAGTTAAACGACAATAAAGATAATGCGATTTTAGTACTGCACGCTCTAACAGGAAGCGCTCACGCTGCTTTTATAAACAAAAAAACAAACAAAAAAGGCTGGTGGGATGATATGATAGGTCCCAACAAAGCTTTTGATACAAACAAATTTTTTATAATCTCAACAAACGTATTAGGCGGCTGCTACGGAACAACGGGTCCAACTTCAATTAACCCCAAAACCAATAAACCCTATGCTCTTGATTTTCCTGTTGTAACCATAGAAGATATGGTTAATGTTCAAAAGAAATTAATAGATTACTTTGGAATTAAAAAATTAATCGTTGCAGGCGGCTCTATGGGCGGAATGCAAGCCCTTGAATGGTCAATATCATACCCTGAAAATGTTAAATCTACGATTTTAATTGCAACAGCAGCAAGACTCAACGCTCAATCAATTGCTTTTAACGCGGTTGCAAGAAACGCTATTTTAACAGACAAAAATTTTAATAACGGGAACTATTACAAAAAAGAACCCCCTGCCTCAGGGCTTGCCATTGCAAGAATGGTAGGACACATAACGTATTTATGCGAAGAAGCAATGTATAAAAAATTCGGAAGAGAATTCAAAGAAACGCCAAGCTTCGATTTTGGAATAGATTTTCAGGTTGAAAGTTATCTTGAACACCAAGGAAGAATCTTTGTTGACAGGTTTGATGCCAACAGTTACTTATATATAACAAAAGCTCTGGATTATTACGATCCGATTAAAACACACGGCAGCCTTGAAAATGCGCTGAAAAACAGTCAATCAAACTTTCTAATTATTTCATTTTCAACAGATTGGCTTTTTACAACCGCTCAATCAAAACAAATTGTAAGCACTTTAATTAAATTAAATAAAAACGTATCTTTTGTTGAACTTGAAAGCAAATGCGGACATGATGCTTTTCTTTTAGAGTTTGAAAAACAGACAAAAATTATAAAAAGTTTTTTAGGAGAATAAATGACAACTAAAGAATTTAATCTAAATTATAAAATCGTATGCAGCTTGATTTCAAATAATTCAAGGGTTTTAGACCTTGGCTGCGGCGATGGCAAATTGTTAAAAATCCTAAAAAATGAAAAAAATGTTAAAGGCCTCGGAGTTGAAATTAACCAAGATAGCGTGCTCGAGGCTCTTCAAAAAGGCTTGAATATTGTTCAAGGAGATTTAGACAAGGGTTTAGAGGAATTTCAGGATAAAAGTTTTGATTTTGCAATTTTAAATCAAACATTGCAATCAACCAAAAACCCTGAATTTGTCATATATGAAATGTTGAGAGTTGCTAAAAAATGTATTGTATCATTTCCTAATTTTGCATATTGGAAAGTCAGATTCTATCTTTTTTTAAAAGGCAAAATGCCAAAATCTAAAGTACTGCCTTATGAATGGTATGATACACCAAATGTACATTTGCTTACTATAAGTGATTTTTTTGAATTTTGCAAAAAAAGAAATATATCAATTGAAAAATCTGTTTACCTTACCAAAAGAAAATCCAGAAGCGGTTTTTTGATTAGAAATATTGCTAACTTTTTTTCAGAAGAGGCAATATTTGTAATATCAAAAAATTAAAAATCTAATTTATATAAATTAGATTTACATAAAATATATAAATAATATTTTACTTTTTTTTATTTTTGTAGTAGAATTATCTTAATTTGACATACGCTATGAAAAGATTGCAATGAAAATACAAACAAAGAAAGACGAATTTTTAGCAAAAATAATTCACGATTTAAAAACACCCACAACAGCTCAAATCAAAGCACTAGAATCCTTTTTGGCAACCTGTTCAGATAAAATCAACGAAGAAGAAAAAGATTTAATAGAACTTACGCTCAATTCTTGCAATTATATGCAAAAATTGATTGACACATTTGGGTCTATTTATAAATTAAACTTTGAAAATATTATCTTGAGCTACGAAAAATTCAGTATAATTGATTTAATCAACAAAACCATACAAGAGTTAAATATACTTTTAAAATATTATAATTTGAAAATAGAATTCAAATACAATAACGATATAATAGTTAATGCAGACAGATTACAAATAAAAAGAGTATTAGAAAACTTAATTTCAAATGCCATAAATTATGCTTTCAAAAATTCAACAATTTACATACAAACAGAATTGAAAAAAGGAGAAGTAACATTTGAAATTAAAAATAGCAGCTATTTTATTGAGCCTAAAATTTTAAAAGAGATATTTGAAAAATTCAAGACTCATCCATCCAACTACAACAAAGCAGGAGTTGGATTAGGGCTATATTTATCAAAAGAAATTATCCATGCACATTTTGGCAAAATGATTGCAAAGAGTTATCCAGACGATGTTAACATTTTCGGCTTTGTAATTCCTGAAAAATAAAAAAATGCAAGCAAATTATATTGCTTGCATTAAAAGTAATTAAGTTAAGCGGAATGTGGGTTTATAGGTTAAGCAAAAGTTTTAAATGAACTTTCAACGTTATCATCGATTACCTTTTGAACTGATTCAACTTCAGTTGTAACCGCACTTCTTTGGGTTTCGATGTTATCTAGTTCAAGTTCTAATTTTTTATCCTGATTTTGGATTTGAGTTTGCAATCTGTCATATTTTGCTTTTGCTCTGTCATCATCTTCAGTGTAGTATGAATCAGAAATGTTCGCTGTTGAATCCCAAGACAAGCTGCTCCATTTCACCTTTCCGGTTTCTGAATCTACGCTGCCTTTTTCAAGCAAATATTTACCGTTTCTTAAACAATCTTGAAGATAGTTAGGTCCATCCGTTGAGCCATCTATATCTGTTGAACCGTATTTTAATGTTTCATCAACTACATATCTTTGAATAACAACGCCATTTGCATCAACAAGACTGAATTTACCGTCTGCACCTTCAACTTTGTTTACATTTGTTGTAGTTTTTAAAGTAGAAGAAGGAATAGAGGAGGAGTCATTAACCAAACTTGCGGTTTCTGAACTTGCAAATGAATTTTTTAAATTTTCATCAGTAATTTCAGCACCGGTTCTGTAATTATAATAAGCAGTCGTTCCATCGTTTTTAACAACTGCAATCATTCCATGCTGAGTATCAATTTGTAATCCTTTTGTATTTATGGTGTTCGATGAAGATAATAAATTTCCAAGTGCAGTAGATGTGCCATTTGATTCTTTAGGTATAACTATATAATTATCACCACTATTTTCTTTTTTACCATCAGAAGAAGTTGAGCCGACTCTATACACGCCATCAGCATCTTGAGCAGTTACAACATTTGATTTTTTAGTAATTGTTCCGGGGATTTCTTCTGCACTTGAAACAACAATAGCACCATAAGCATCAACCAATCTATATGCAGATGTGCTTGCATATTCTTGTCCGGTTGTTCTGTCATAAGCTTGAATACCGCTGTCATCAGCAGAAAACTGTGCCAATGTACCACTGACTAAAGTAGCATAAGTTAAGTTAGAGGTTCTATTTACAACATCATTACCTGAATTTGTTGAAGCTAATGCAAGTGAAATTTTCATTTGCCTATTGGATGTAGCATTTTCGTAATCAACCGCAATTTCTTCTAATTGCTGAGCTAAAACTAATCTTTTTTGTGAAATTTGTTGCGCTCTGTACTCCAGATCGCTCTTTCTGGCAGTTAATAATAACATTCTGCCTTGACTTGCTGATAATCCCATTTTTACCACCTTTACTTTTAATTACTTTTGCAGATTTTAAACACCACAATTCAAGTGTTCTTTTATCCAATTGAATAGTTCCCACTTTTTTTAATACAATAACAAATTTATTTTTTTATCTTTACAAAAATTAATAAATCGCAAATAAAAATACCTTCCCTAAAAAAGGAAGGTATTTTTATTTATGACGATTTTTAAATTATCTTATGCTTCTTCTGTTGTTTCTTCTTCAAAAACTTCTTTGATTGTTTCAGAAGCAGTAACTTCAACATTTAATTGAGCTTTAACTTTTGATGACAATTTAATTGTCATAACAAAATTTCCAACATGATTGATAGGGCTATCTAAGATAATTGCTTTTTTATCTATTTCCATACCTGTTTTTGCAAGTAATTCTTCAGCCAATTTTTTAGTTGTAATTGTACCGAACAATTTTCCTGATTCACCTGCTTTAGCGCTCAACTGAATTACATTAATTTTTTCAATTGCTTCTTTAGCACTCAAAGCTTCTTGATGTAATTTTTCAGCTTTTGCTTTAATTCTAGCAATATTTCTTTCTCTTTGAGCCAAAGCTCCAGCTGTTGCAACTTCAGCCAATGAATTAGGTATCAAATAGTTTCTTGCATAACCATCTTTAACGTTTACAAGATCACCCATTTCGCCTATATTTTGTACATCTTTTTTTAATATAACCTGCATTGGTTTTCTCCTTTTGCTTAATTTTTGTGATGAGCTAAGTTTTATCATATTCAAAACATACTTAAATTTCAAGCATGCCAAACTTATTTATTTTTTGGTTTCTCTTCTTTATTTTCTTCTTCATTTTCTTCTTCGGAAGATTCTTCAGTTTTTTCCTTTAAATCCTCGTTTTCCGCTTCAACCATTTGACCTGCAAGTTCTTGAGCTTTTTCTTTTACAAGCTCTTTTAACTCGCCCACTATTTCTTCTGTTTTTTCAATCTTAGCTTTTTCTTGTATAGATAAAGCTTCATCAATTTCCTCGTCTGTCTTAGGTCTTAAAACAGGTATACTCAAATTTAAAATTGTAGCATTTTCTGTAGCATCAATACTTAAATCAAAAGAATCAACATCTATTTCAAGATATCTAGAAATACTATCTATCATATCATCTTTAAGCATTTGCATTGCGCGTTCTGAAAAACCAACTCTATCCTGCATTAAAACAGTTTTTAAACGGCTTTTTGCAACAACTTTTGTATCGTCGTTTTGAGATGTAAAAAAGCTCAAAACTTTATCATATAAATCTGAAAAAATATCTTTCATTTTAACCCTGCGCTTTCTTAGCAAAGAATTTTTTAATCTTATCTATGAATGTTGTAGGCTCATCAATATCCAACAATGGCACATCTTCACCCATAATTCTCCTTGCAACATTTAAATATGCTTGACCTGCAAGAGATTTTTCATCATTCACAACAGGCTCACCTTTATTAGTTGATGTAATAATATTAGTATCTTCTGGAATTACACCTATTAAATCACATGATAATATTTCAACTACATCGTCCACACCCATCATATCATTTGATTTTATTAGCTTTGGACGAACACGATTAACTAAAAGACGATATTTTTCAACTCCTTCTTTTGACTCCAAAAGTCCGATGATTCTATCTGCATCACGAATAGCACTCATTTCAGGAGTTGTAACAACAATAGCCTCATTTGCGCCTGCTACTGCGTTTTGGAAACCTTGTTCAATTCCGGCAGGACAATCAACAAGCACATAATCAAAATCTTTCTTTAATTGCTCGCAGATATCTTTTAATTGTTCAGCGTCAACTGCCGATTTATCTCTGGTTTGCGCTGCAGCCAACAAGCAAAGATTTGGATTTTTCTTGTCTTTTACAAGGGCTTGTTTCAATTTACAACGTTCTTCCACAACGTCAACTATAGTATATACTATTCTATTTTCTAATCCCAATAATAAATCTAAATTTCTCAACCCTATATCAGTATCAATTAATACTACTTTATTTCCCATATGGGCTAAAGCTGTGCCAATATTTGCAGAAGTAGTTGTTTTACCAACCCCTCCTTTTCCTGATGTAATTACAATAACAGAACCAGCCATTTATTTGCTCCTTTAATTTTGATTAATCTTAAACAACATAATTTCATTATCCACAACACGCGCTTCTTCAGGCGTAAATATGGAAGATCTTATAATATACGGTATATTTGTACCGTCCGGACGTCTTGAATAACAATTAGCTATTCTAAGTTGTACCGCATTCATTTTAAGAGCTCTAACTTTGGCATTTTTATTGCCTTTATATCCCGCATGAGCAATTCCCGAAAGAACTCCCCAAACCGTGATATCACCTATGGCCCTAATTTCACTTCCCGGATGGCAATCACCTATAATTACAACATTACCGTCAGATTCTAAAATTTGACCTGAGCGAAGCGTTTGATTTATATAGGTAGTATTTTTTGTATCTGAAATAACAGGATCATTAGTAGGTGTTTCATAAAAATCTACTTCTTCCCAATCATCAGATACTATTTCGTTTTCATCATAAGCTTTTTTATATACACCAATTGAGTTTTTTTCAAAATTTGTATAATCCTCAATATCTTTTAAATCTGTCGAATTGTTTTGCTCAAGATTATTATAAGCATTTGAAAGACCAGAAAATTCGTCTATTGTCCTTACGACATCCTCGGGCTTTTGATACTGGGAAATCACTTGTTTTTCTATAGTTTCAAAATTCTCTTTAGGGTTTATTCCAGCATTTTTTAAATCCGAACCTATGTTTATACTTTGTTGGTGGGTTTTTATTGCATCTAAATCAGCTTCAAAATGCAATCCGTTAACATCCTTTAGAGCAATAACTTCACTCTTATTAGGCTCGGTATTTATACTAAAAGGCTGAAAATCAGCTTTTTTATCTTCAGCTAAACCACCTATCTCTTCAACTCTTTTTTCAATCGGTTTTTGAACTAAAATGTTCATATTTTCAGCAACCGAGGCTGTTTGCGGATTAATTGTTTCTATGGTATCCAAAATGCAACCATAACTTGTAATTAAAGATTGAATACTTAATAGTTGTGATTGATTAAGACTGCTGTCATTTAACTTTAAAACAATCTTTTTGCCGGAATGGTTTAAAGTTTCCAAGGCCAAAGAAAGACTATTTACAATTTCACCGGTTGATGTGCAAGACGCCATATCTACTACGAAAAATTCATTGTCGTACATACTATTGTTTAACCTTAAAAAATCTGATACTTTATTCAAGACTACATTAAAAAAAACGCTACTACAATTATTTATAAAGGAATGTAAAAATATTTTCACACGTGTTAATTTTTTTCCTTCACCGTGCTTTAATAAAATGCCTATGTTAAGTATTACAAAAAGACAAGAAAAAATATTCAAGGATTTTAATTTTCCCGATGAACATGCCCTTGCCGTTATAAGAAAAGAAGAAAAAACAAAAAAAGCAAGTGCTCTAGGAAGCTTGATTGGCGTAACTGCAGGGCTTGCCGCATCAATTGCTCTGGCAAGAAGAAATCAACCCATAAAGGATGTTTTTGTAAAAAATAATTTCAAAGAAACGTTTAATAATTTTAGAAAATACACAAAACTAGATTATGAAGGCTTAAGAGGTTACGTTTATATGTTACTTCAAGCAGTAGGCGCAAGCGCAGGAAGTCTTATAGCTGGTTCAATGTGCGATAAACATTCAGAAAACAGAGTTGAAAAATTAAAAGAAGCAGTATTTGTGATAAATAATGTTGCAATTCCAACAGCATTTGCAAAAACAATTGAACATATACTATGCGTTGCAAAAAATTCAAACGAAAAAACAATTTTAAAAACAATAGCCAACAATAAAATTCTGAAAAATATATCAGTTATTCTTGGACTCGCTGTAGGTATGGCTACAAGTATGAGTGTATCTAATACAATTAATACAAAAGTAATCGAACCGGATGACAAAAGAAAGAAAACAATAAAACCGACCGATTTCTTGATTCATGTTGACGATATAATACCAATTTTAATTTCCTCAAAAGACAGCATGTTAGCAGGCTTGCCTTTGGATAGAGCTTTGCCTTTAATATACTACATACTGGGCGCAAAAGTCGGAGAACGTAATTACTACACTTATGAATAAAAATTACAGACAAAAAAAAGGGGCTGTTAGCCCCAAACTGTCTGGAATTAAGAATAGCTGGAAGTATGAAAAAGATTAATTATATAATTAAATACTTATAAACTAAATTCAATTACACACATGGGTAATATTTAAAGACAAATGCTTTTAATGAAATTTTTATTAAGTGTAAATTTAACAGTTATTCATTATTTTTTATAATATATGGCTAAAAATCAAATATATCTTGAAAAAAAATATTTAAAAATAGGGGTTGACAAATAAAATTTTTAGGTGCATAATAAGAACATAAAGATAAAGTGTTAATGAAACACTAAAAACTAAATCAAACAAGAGGTGAGAAAACCAAAATGTTAATGATAACTCCAATAAAAAATGTACAAAATACAATTAATAAAAATATAAGTTTCAAATCAGGCGTAAGAACCAATTATGGTGCAAACGTAATAAATGAAACACCTGATATGAAACATGAAGGAAATTTTCTAACAGACTTTTTAGGAGCAATTAAACAATCTCCTTTATTCTATGAAACTTTTTACGGAAGACAACAAAGCATAGAAAAAGGACTTGAAACCGGAGTTGCTCAACAAAATAAAATTAACGCAATTGCGTAAACAAAGCATTATCAACACCTAACAACACAATCTCGAAGCATAAACAACAAACAACAGCCTTATCAAATTTGATAAGGCTTTTTAATTATTTGTAAAAAAATGTAAACATTTTCCGAAAAAACATAAAGTTACATAAAAGAATTGTCGTTAACCAACTTGAACAACAATTTTTATTTCTTGAAAGGGACAATGGAATATGGGTAACGACTTTTCATCATCCGGAAATGAACTTTTAAAAAAATTAAGTTCTACAATTATGAATGATTCTTGGCTGCAAAATTTGTACGGAAGTAAAAGAGCAGATCAACAAAGTGAATTGAAAAAAATATTCACCGTTGTCGCTTCAAATGACGTAACAACAAGTGAAAAAAAGGCTTTAATGAGCAGAAAAGAGATTTTACAAGACAAAGTAGAACGTCTAGAAGCTAAGATGGCTGTCCTTGAAGAAGAACTTGCAAAAAATCAAGCAGAAATTGCTCGACATGCAGATGAGATAACCAATTTAATAACATCTGTTGAAGATAAATCAGAGGCCCTTGAAGAACAACAAAAAAGAAACGTTAAAAACGCAATAGAAGATGTGTTTTACGAATACGAAAGAGGTATCATAGGAAAAGATGCCGTTTCGGGAGAAATTAAAAAAAGGGTTAAAAACAACACATATAAAGATAGAGAATCTGCAGCAATCGAAAAACTATTAGGCAGACTTGATGCAAAAGAAGCAGAAGTTGCAGCCTTAGTTAACGATGCTACAAAATGGATAGATCAAAAAAATCTTTTAAGCTCACAATATGGCGCAACAAAATCAGCATATGATTTAATTAATGCTAATTTAAAACAAATAGGAAACACTGAGACAAATTACACAAATTCAGACTACGATACATCTATACCTGTTTATTCTCTTGAAAAAACAGATATAGTAAGCGACCTGTTTGAAAACCCTAAGCTCAATGTTCAACCCGGAGAAAATCAAAACTACGAAGAAGGCAGTCAAATTCCTAGTTTAGATAGCGTAAATGAAAAATACGGGCAATATTATTCAAATCAAATAACAGCAGGAAAAGATCCTTTCAGCATAGAAAACGAGGCTGTTCAAAAACTAGGGCAAGCCCTCAATAATGGTCTACTTGAAGAATTAAATAGTGCCGGAATATACGGAAAAGAATTAACTGATTTTCTTGTTAATAATTTTTCAGGAGCGCAAATTAAATACTCTGATGACGGAAAACTCCAAATTCCATATGGGCATGGCGATGATGCTTATAAAGTTTATTCAAAAATTACCGACTTTTTAAAAAATAATCAATTGCCCAACGATGTTACAAGTTGGAATAAAGACAGTTTCAAAGGTACACTAAATACTTGGGATAAAGAAGGCGGCAATACAATTTCATCAAATAAACAAATTGAAGCTTTATCTGAAAACTATGCTCAAATTCTTGATAAAATGAGCACCAAAGAACCAAAATTCACCTTTAAAGAAGCAATGTATGCATTGTTTAATCCTGATACAGGCTTATTTAAAGATAGCGGCGTAGTATATGACCCTGAATTACAAGGTGAAAATCCAAATTATTTCATAGAACTTGCAGGTGATGATGAAACAGCAGAAATGTACAAAAACCTTGCAATTAAAATATATGATATTTGGGGCGTTAAACCTTCAAGAGGTGCAGATGTAGAAAATTATGAACCCGCACCAGATGGCAGCACAAATACAAATGATGGCACAGATACTCCTGAAGTCGATAAAACTGACCCTATTTCATTTAAAATAAACAACGCAGAATACACATTTTTAATAGATAGAAACAAAGACGGATCCTTTAGCGGCAAAGAAGAATTCATTGGCGCTCAAGAAGGCAAAAGCTGGCTAGATGATTTAAAATCTCTTGATTCAAATAACGACGGAAAATTAAGCGGCGAAGAATTAAAGGATTTAAGAATCCTTGGTTCCTCATATACCGATAATGCTCAAACAACCTACACCGGAGGAAAATATCTAAACGAAGAAACAACAAACATTCAATACAAGCTAAGTAACGCAAGCGACATGGGAATCGAAGAAATCAACCTTGAAGGACTTGAAAATCAAGTTGATAACTCATTAAATAAAAATGATATTAACAACTCCGAATTATTTAGTGACAGCTTTAAGTTTACATTAAACGGTCAAGAAATAACCGCATCAAGAAAAGATGACACAGACTATTTCATGAATGCTGTATACAAAGATGCTTACGGAAAAAATTTCAACCTCGGAATGAGCGGAGATGAAATTCAGTCAATAATGGACAAGGATTATGGCGAATTTGATAAATTCTCAGCTGCGTATGCTGATGTATACACCGATGTTAACGTCCTTGCAAACGCAGGTCAGGCAGCTCAAGAAACAAGAGCAATGTTTGATAAAGTAATGGATAGAATAGATAAAGACGAAAATGCACAACTTCTCAGAGCAAGCAATAAAGCAGCAGCTCTTACAAACGAAGACAGCTGGACAACAATGCAAAATGAAGTAGCTGAACTTGCTGCAAAAGAAGGTATTGTAATTGATATGGAACAAGCAAAAGGTATCTATATAACAGACGGAAGCCTTTCTGCCCAAGGAATTGTTGACTCGTATAAAAACATGATAGCTCAAGAAAACGCAATCGAAAATGAAAGAGGCGTACAAAAAGAAGCTTGGAGTGCAATAATATTATGTGCTCAAAACGGAATTGCGCCTAATGCTGATAATATTATGGAAATGCTTACAAGCGGAGAAGCAAAAACCGCTCAAGATATAGTTGATATTCTCCTAAAAGCGCAAGAAGAAGCAAACGTTAACGTTACAATTAATGATTTAGGTTTCGATAGCGAAAGAGAAGAAGAAATCTATAACAAATTCAACGAAGTATTTAATGCTGCAGGATTAAACAATAAGGTTGTAGATGCTTTAGCTGAATTATGTACCGAACAACAAAACGACAGAAGCTTTATGCAAGATAAAACCGCAGATGAGCTTGCTAAATTAATGCTTGAAAGGTACACTAACGGATAATACCTAATAAATCATATAAATTAAAAGCCTGCATAATTATTTGCAGGCTTTTAATTTTTTGTTTGCCTTCAAAACTTTTTTCCTATCATCATCAGCGCTAAAACCGGTTGTAGTTAAATAATTTCCTACAATAGCACTATCTACAGCGTTTTTAATTGCAACTAATATGTTTTTTTCCGATAATCGAGCTTTTTTACCTCCGGCAAGACGAATGCTTGAATTTGGATTTGCAATTTTAAAAATCGCCAACGTTCTTAAAATATTTTCCTCATCAATCTTATCTAAATAATTTTCAAAAGGAGTTCCCTTAATTGGAGTCAAAATATTAACAGGTATGCTATCCGGATTAATTTCGGCTAATTCTAAAGCCATTTCAACTCTTTGTTCAACGGTTTCGCCCATTCCGATTATAACACCGCAACAAAGCTCCATTCCTGCTTCTTTTACATATTTACAAGTGTTTATTCTATCTTCATAGGTATGCGTAGTGCAAATTTTATCGTGATAGCTTTTACATGTATTTATATTGTGATGAAAGCGATTTAAACCTGCTTTTTTTAATTCTTGAGCTTGTTGTTTGGTTAAAATTCCTATACTGGCACAGCTTTTTAAACCTAAGGCATTAATTTCTTTTATCATTTTCAAAAGTTCATCAAAATCTTTAGCTTCATCAGGAGTTTTACCTGATGTTACTATTGCAAAGTTAATTGCTCCGTTTTGTTTTGATTCCTTTGCAGCTTTTATAACTTCATCCACGCTAACTAAAGGATGAGTAAAAATATCGGTGTTATATCTTGTTGATTGAGCGCAATACTTGCAATCTTGCGAACATTTTCCGGTACGAGCAGAAATCAGAGAACAAAATTCAAATTCATCAAATGTGTACTTTTTTGAAATAGTTAAAAGCTCATCCAAAGGCAGATTATACAATCTTAAAAGTTCTTCTTTATTTATTTTTTCACTCATTTTATCTTTTCCTTATCCTTGTTTTATAATTTTACTATAAAGAAAGGCATAAAATATGAAAAATATTTTTATAACTGGAGTTGATACCGACATAGGAAAAACTTTTGTTTCTATTGGAATTTGTCTTTTAAAAGAAAATGAAAATAAAAAGGTTGGATATTTTAAGCCGTTTCAAAGCGGAGCTTATGAAAAAGAAGGCAAATTAATTGCTCCGGACCCTTATGAACTTAAAAAATATTCATCAATACCATCTAAATATTCTTATCTTTTTAAAGGAGAGGTATCGCCTCATCTAGCGAGCATTTTAGATAATGTTGAGGTTGATATGAATAAAGTTAAATATGATCTTGAAAATTTTTCAAAAGATAAAGATTTTGTTGTGGTCGAAGGAGCCGGAGGGTTGTATTGCCCTGCTATTAAAGGAAAATTGTTTTCAGATATAATCAAAGAGCTTAATTTAGAAACAATCATTGTAACAACCCCACATTTAGGCAGATTAAATCATACTCTAATGACATTAGAATGCGCTAAAATTAATAATATCAAGATAAAAGGTATTATCATAAATAAAATACCAGAAAATATGACCCTATCAGAAAAAAACTTTATAAAAGAACTTAAATTGTTTTCTGATGTTGAAATTTTAGGAGCAATACCTGAAATTAAAGTTTTGAATAAAGAAAATATTTTAAAAGCTTTTAAGACTTTGAATATTTAACATATAAAGGATTATAGGTAAGTTTATTTTGATATTTTGATTTATACAATTTTAATTTTTCTTTTAATTCTTTAATTGAAAATTTTTCTTTTGTAAGAGCATTTACTCCTGTTGATTTAAGATGCCTTAAAATATCAAAGGAATCATCAAATTTTAGTTCATACTCTTTTTCAAAAACTAAAACATTATCTAAAAACATGGCTTTTATATCTTCAGATGAAGGATAATTTAAACCGACATTAAAAATATCTTTTATTTCAAAAAAATTCTTTTTGGAAAAAAGAGAAAGAACCATAACCCCATCGTTAGCTAAAAAAGATTGAAGTTTTTTTATAACTTTATCTAAATTATCGCACCATTGCAAACTTGCATTAGCAATTATTAAATCAAATTTTTTATCTGTTTCAAAATTTTCAATATCAGCATTTATAAATTCTATTTTATTATTTATTTTATTAACATATTTTTTTGCCTGAGAAATTATATCAACTGCAGTATAGTTTTCAAAATCAGGATTTTTTAAAACCAGTTTTTCGGTTAAAATCCCAGTATAAGAACCTATTTCAAGAATATTTTTATATTTTTTATTATTTAACAATTCTATTAATTCATCTGCCATGATTTTTTGAACAAAGGCATTGGAATTGTATGTTAAAAGACTTTTTATAAATTTCTTTTTTACGAATTCTTTATCTAACATAATAAATCCTGCCAGCTTGAATAAATCCCAAAAGGACAATGAGTTGAATTAATTTCAATAATATCTGCTTTACCTTGCCAAAAATTTATCTGGTTTTTAGTCGGGATAATCCTGTCATCAGTTGAAATTATTGCTTTATCAAATTTGATTTCATTTTTTATTTGTTTTTTTTGAATTTCAAATAACTCTTCTCTAAGTTCTTCGATTGACCTTGTTATAGTAATTTCAGGATTTAATTTGCCGCCTTTAAACATATTTTTTATAAATTTATCTAAAGAATCCTCATTTAAAAATTTTGCCGTAATTTTATATATTTTTTCAGGTATTCCAAAATCATTATCAACTATTTTAGTTGTTCCGTTTATTGCAACTTTATAGTCAAAACTATTAAAAATATCAGCAAAATTATTAACGGCAAAAACCCCCATCGACCAGCAAATTAAATATTTTTTTTCATATTTATCAAAATCAAATTGTAAAAAATCAAAATCTAAATTTCTGTAATCAAATAAAAAAAGAATGTCAAAACCATCCGTTTTAAGATGTTTAACGGGAGTTTCATTCATTGCCCAGCCGTTAAAAAAAACAATTAGATTTTTATTATTTTTTTTATTTAACCAAAAATATTGCATTTATATTTTCTCCAACAAATTTTTTACTTCCTCAAATTCCATATCTGCAGTTAAAGAAAGTCTTAACCTCGAAGTATTTAAAGGAACAGTAGGCGGATTTATCGGAAGAACATAGAAGCCTTCTTTTTGAAGCCTTAGCGCTGTTTCTTTTGTTTTTGAGCTTTCACCAATAATAACCGGAATAATTTGAGAAGCACTAACAGTCGGATAAATTTTATGAACCTTTTTAAATAAATTGTTTAATTTTTCTTTCTGACTAATTAAAAAATCAAACTTTTCTGTTAATAAAAAATTACTCCACAAAATATTAACCGAAGGCAAAGCAGTGGAAAATATAAATCCTGAAGCTTTATTTATCAAATAATCAACTATCGTATTACTTGAAATAGCAACAGCACCGACTGAAGCCAAGGATTTACCCAAAGTAACGGTAAAAATATCCACATCATTTAATAAATCATTTTCATCGGAAACCCCTGCAAGATTTTGTCCAAACACACCAAAGGCATGAGCTTCATCAATCATCAAAAGGCAATTATATTTCTTTTTAAGCTCAATTAATTTTTTGATATCCGCGATATCTCCATCCATTGAAAAAACTGATTCTGATATAATAATTGCATTTTTGTATTTGTTTCTATGGGTATAGAGCATTTTTTCTAATGACTCATAATCATTGTGTTTATAGCGAAAATGCTCTGCCAAGGACAATTTTAAACCCGATACAATGCTTGCATGGTTTAATTTATCCGAAAATATGCAATCGGATTTTGTAAATAAAGTGCTTACAATACTTTGATTACATTGATACCCCGTATTAAACAACAAGGCTCTTTCTTTTTTAAATAAATTTGCAAATTTATTTTCTAAAACACTGTAACTTTTTGAATTTCCGGTAAGCAAACGAGCAGAAGCAGAAGAAAACAAAAATTCAGTTGAATTTTTATGCCTTTCAATAAATTCTGAAATTAAATCTTTGTTTGTACTTAAATTCAAGTAATCATTGGAAGAAAAATTAAGCATTTTTCTTCCTTCTACAACAATATATTTTGAGATTTTTTCTTCTATGTTTTTAATTGAGCGAAAACTCGAATTTTCCTTTAATTTTTCAAGCTCTGATGTGTAATTTTGCATAAATTTATAATAACACAAATTTATTTTATAAAATCAAAGCAAGTATCATTAGTATTATAGAACCTATTTGAAGCCCTGTTGATGTAAATTTTTGAATTTTATTTGCTTCATATAATTTAGCTGTCTGCTGAGCATTTGCGGCAGCTTGAAGCCTTTGCATTCTCAAATAATCATCATCAGATGAAAAATCCCGCTGAAAAATTTTCCTTTCAAGCCTGTTTAACCTTAAACCAACAGGGTCTTGCGAATATGTTTTAGAAAATAAAATAGTTTCTAAACCTGATAATTGTATATGAATATCAGAATTTTCATATTTATTTTGAGAGCCCATATATTGCTCAATATCTCTTGTTGGAGCATAAGGCTGCTCGACATGATAAGAAGGATTTTGAGCCACAACATCTTTTTTAACGTAAGCTTTTAACCTATCCGTTCTTGAAGCCAAGTCGCCTTCTTGAGTTGAACCGAATATCTTTTTTTCAAGCCTGTCTAATCTTTTATAGATATTTTCTTTTTCGTATGTTGAATTAAAAAGCTGATACTCTAAAGTATCGATTTGAGGATAATTTATTCCTGCTACTTCATCAGAATCTATTTCATAAGCGGGTTTTATACTATCTTCATAACTTTCAAAACCCATAGCTTCATTTAATTTTTTAATTCTTTGTTCAATTGAAAGTTTTGAATTAACAGTGCCAAAGACATTATTTTCAATTCTTGATAATCTTTCTTGGGGTGTATCTTTTGAATATTCAAAGCCCCAAATTGAATTTTCCATTTTTGAAATTTGAATAGCAGAAGGACTTTGAGCTGCAAAAGTCATATTCACACTCAAAAACAAGAACATTATAAAAATTGTCAGATTCTTTTTAATCATACTGATATTATATCAGGTCTTTAATGATTTTTTCTTGGAAGTAAGTATTAGAATTAAAGTATATTTTTTAAACCTTTTGAGAAACCATTTCTTCTACTAAATTACAAGTCAAATTAACTAATGCGTCTTTATATTGTTCGCATTTTTCTTTTGTTTTTGCTTCAAACCTTAATGTAAAAACAGGTTCAGTATTACTTTGACGAATTAGAGCAAAACCGTCATCAAAAATAATTCTAAGACCGTCTATGGTTATTATTTCTTTAATTTTTGAATTAAAAAGATTATCATCAATAAGCGATTTTAATTTTTCTAAAACATCTTTTTTATATTCATTAGGGCATTTTAAACGAACTTCATTAGAAAGATGAACAGCGCTAAAAGGTTCTAATAAATCAGTCAATTTAAAATTCGGATTAATTTTTTTATTTTTTGCAACAATTTCAATTAATCTGCAGCCGGCATAAATAGCATCATCATAGCCGTAGTATCTGTCCTTAAAAAACGTATGACCGGACATTTCTCCCGCTAACAGCGCACCTTCTTCTCTCATCTTAGATTTAATATATCCGTGGCCTGTTTTTGTCATTATAGCTATGCCGCCTGTTTCATTTATTTTATCGTATAAAACCTGCGAACACTTAACTTCAGATACTATAACGGGCTTTTCTCCGCGAGGAGCAAGAGTTTTAATTAAATCCTGAGCATAAATATATAATAATTTATCACCGGATATAATTGTGCCGTCGCTTGCAATTGCGCCTATTCTATCTGAGTCGCCATCAAAAGCTATACCTAAATCTGCTTTTTGTTCTTTTATTTTTTCAGTTATAGCTTTAAGAGTTTTAATATCGGAAGGGTTTGGATGGTGATTAGGAAATGTTCCATCTGGTTCAGAAAAAAGTTCAACAACTTCACATCCCAAATCACGATACAATTGAGGAGCAACAATTCCGCCTGTTGCATTTGCGCTATCTACAACAACTTTTATATCTTTTCCTATTTTTCCAAACATATCATAAATTTTATTTTGATAATTTGAAATAATATCATAAGCTTTAACAAAACCGGATATAACTTGTCTATAGCCGCAGCTTTTTGAATGAATTTCTTCAGTTAATCTTTTAACTTCTTTAATTTGAGCTTCATTTAAACTTTGACGGTTAAATGTCATTTTAAGCCCGTTATATTCGGGCGGATTATGCGAAGCGGTAACAATTAAAGCTCCCATAACCTTTTTATTTTCAGTTATTTCAGAATCTATCTTTGCAAATTCCGAAAAATATCCCAAAGGAGTAGGTGCAAGTCCTAAATCTAAAATATTTGCCCCCATAGAGGTAACACCTTGTATTATAGCTCTTTTAAGCTCAGGAGAATGGTTTCTTGCATCCATGCAAACGGTAAATAATAATTCTCTTGGAGTCTTTTCTTGATTATTTTTCTTTAATTCTTCTAAAACAAAAGCCACATATCCTTTTGCAGCATGAAAAAATACATCAGAATTAACTTCAGATGGAAAAATTCCTCTTATATCATTTTTGCCGAAGGCTTTTGTGTTTACCGTGTTATCCATTAAATCTCCTTCAAATATAGTAGTATATTCATTATATACTAAAAATTTCACTATAGCATTTTTAAAAAAATAATTGTATAATTCTGATATGGAAAATGAAATTAGAATTACACAAGAACAATTTGACAACCTTTTAAAATTGTCTGATATTGAGATTGCGGCAGATACTCAAGAAGACGTTCAAGATTTAGTTTCAAGAGCGTTGATATCACTGGAGAGGAAATTAAATTATTTTAATTACCCTTTAAGCTTTTTTACTGCCGAAGTTACAAATGTTTTAATAGTTGATGATACCGAGCTTTCAATATTTCAACTATCGGTTATGCTTGAAAAAATCGGTATGAATGTTTATGTTGCAAGAAGCAAAGAAGAGGCTCTTGCTGAATTTAAGAAGAAAAATTTTGACTTTTTAATTTTGGATTTATATCTTCCGGATTATAAAGACGGTTTTGATTTAATTGTTGAAGCAAATAAGTTAAGAAATGAAGAAGGCAGAGATTTTAGAATTATAGCCATTTCAGGAACAGATAATCCCAAAATTATACAAGACGCTTACAAGCTTGAAATTGATGAATTTATACCTAAAGCACCTATGTGGCATGAAAAAGTATTAAAATTCATTTCAAATTCGACAAATAAAATCACAAATGAAGAATTTACAAGATACTATGTCAATGACAATATTTGTTCTTTAACTTTATATAAAATCAACAATGAAAAATATGTAGACAAAGTAATTAAAGAAGTTAACGCAAATGTTTTAACCGGAAAACAAAATATAATCTTTAATATGGAGCATATAAAGATTTTTTCAGACAGTTTTGCAAACCTTTTTGCAGAAGTTTATAAATCAACAAGCCTAAAAGAAGGTATGTTTGTTTTGGTTAAACCGTGCGAAGATGTATTAAAGGCTCTCGAATTTGTATTTTTAAGTGATGCAATTCCAATATTTAATACAATTGAAGAAGCAGTTGAATATATTGAGATGAACAATTTTATTTAATTTCTTCAATAACGTTTTTTAATTTTAAAACATTAAAAGAGTATCCTTTTATGTCTTCAATTAAACTTAACAGCTTAGTTTCATCCTTTTGAGTTGTTATAAATGTTCTAACATCTTTTTCTTTTGCAATTTTAATTAAAGCCTTGATATCATCTTTCGTATATAAATGATGATCATCAAAAGAAATTTTATCAACCAAAACATATTTATCTTCTAAAAAGGAATAAAATTGTTCAGGTTGCCCTATGGCGCAAAATGCTATTGCTTCCAGTTTTTCTGATAAATTAGGTTTGATTTTAGCTTTTGTTGTTGCACTATATATAATATCAGGCGCCATAGTGCATATTTTTAAAGGTAAATTAAATTCTTTTGCCCATTTTATTGCATTATCTAAATTATTATCACCTTTATTTACAAGAATAATTTCATTGGCACGTTTAATTTGAGATAAAGGCTCTCTTAATGGCCCTCTTGGCAATAAATGATTATTTCCAAAGCGCATTTTTGAATCAATAACTAAAATTGATTTGTCTTTTTTTAACTTTCTATTTGAAAAACCGTCATCTAAAATTATAATATCAACAGCAAACTTAATTATTGCCTCTTGAGAAGCAATATATCTATCTGTACAGGTTATAACAACAACGTTATCATTGACTTTTTTTGCTAATTGATAAGGTTCATCTCCGCACAAAAGTCCATTATCAAAATTAAGCCCCTTAAAATCCTTAACTATCACAGGAGTTTTACCTGATAATTTTGATTTATAACCTCTTGAAATTATTGCAACTTTTTTTTCTTTTGATATTCTATTTGCAATCTCAATTACTATAGGAGTTTTTCCGACTCCGCCCGTTGTTAAATTGCCGACGCAAATAATTGGTATAGGGATATTTTTTTCTTTTAAAATATTTTTTTCATATAAAAAATTTTTAAAATTTATGACCGTAGCGTAAAAAAATTCGCAAATCCCTAATACACTATTTAAGATAAAGTTAGGTTTTTTTCTTAAATAGTGTATATCTTGAAAATAGGTTTTTAAATTTTTTGCCATTTTTAAAACATCAATCTAAATAATAAAAATCTTTTATTTAATTTTTCCGAAAATTTCTTAACATTTCTTGTAATTATAAGAACATCTTTAACGGTGCTTCTTAATTTTAATTTTTCAGTGTCTTCAAGCTTATTATATTCATCAATTAATTTAGATACGTTTTCTGTAATATTTGCAAGATTATTTACTGTTTTTGTAATATCTTCTTTTAATTGTTCATCTTTAGTGTATTCATTTATATAAGTTGTAATTTCTGATAGATTTCTCATTGTTTCATCTGCATTAGATATAATTTCTGATGTTTGAGAATCTTCAAGAATTTTATTTATATTATCAGACATTCTTCCAACGGATTTTATACTTGAAACCACATCATTTTTGAGGGTTTCATCCGATACTATAGCGTTTAAATTATCAGACAATTTTGTAAGACTTTCAATTAAATCCTCTGATTGAGCAATCAAGGTTTCAATTTCTTTTCTGCTCGAGTCAATTAAAATTGTAGCCTTATCAAGTGTTGTATTAGCACTTGCTGTAAGTACTCTTATATTATCAACCGAGCTTTTCAAGCTTCCTATAAATTCATCTGATAAAATTTCAGATACTCTATCGTTTGTTTCAGCTAAAGAACGAGCTGCCCTGAATTGTAAATCCATAAAATCAGATAAGCGCATAGGTTCAATTACGGTATATTTTAAGTTTTTATTTGGAGTAGTCGGAATTTCGCCATCGGTTATATAAAACATTAGTTTTCCGTTATCTGCTTTAACACTAAGCATATCGCTATCCAAAATTAACCCTGGTAAATCTATAATATAAGCTAACTTTATAACATTTTTTGTTTTGATTTTTTGTCTTACTTCATAAGGAAGCTGAGATTTTTTCAAAACTTCAACATCTAAAACTTTTCCGATTTCAGCTTCTCCATCAGATAAAACCATATAAATCGGCTGGTTTATTTGAATATCAGTTTTAGTACTATTTGTTTCACCATAGATAAATTCGGTTTTAGGAGGCGTTACTTCAAGGAATTGCTCACCTATTATCCCTGATTGTTGAATTGAAATAGTTGAAGCATATGGAATTTTAACCCCTTTTTCAGTTACAACAAATCTTAATTTAACGTAACTATCTTTTCCGTTAATAACAGGGGTTATTTCTTCGACCTGACCTATTCTAAGCCCCATCATTTGAACAGCAGAACCTGCTCTCATGCCGTTTACATCTTTAAAAGCAAGATCTATTCTTTCGCCGCCTGATAAACTTCTTCCTTTTACCCATAGGATAGTAAAAATCAATATAGATATTGCCGTTAGAGTCAATATGCCGACCTTTAAAGATGATGAGTATTTTCCTTTTTTATCCATTTCAATTCCTTTTACCTTGTCGCAATGTTCATAGGACCTTCAATAGAAGCGCTTACAAATTGTCTGGCGTAATCGTTTTGACCTTGTAAAAGCTCCCCTACTGTACCTTTAAAAACAATATTTCCTTGATAAAGCATTATAACGTAATCAACGGCTCTCTTAATCGTTGAAAGCTGGTGAGTTACAACAACGCAAGAAGCGTTTAATTCTTTTTTTAATTGAACGATATAATCTTCAATCATAGTAGACGTTACAGGATCAAGCCCTGCTGTCGGTTCATCGTATAAAATAATTCTTGGATTTGTAACAATCGCGCGGGCAAAACCAACTCTTTTTTGCATACCGCCTGATAATTCCGAAGGATACAATTCTTCTATGCCTTCCAATCCAACCATTTTTAGCTTTTCGCTTACAATTTTTGAAATTTCATCTTTTGTATATTTTGAGCGAAATTCTTTTCTCTCAACCAGAGGAAATGCGATATTGTCATATACATCCAAAAAATCAAACAAAGCACTGTATTGAAAAGACATCGCAATTTCAGAATTTTTAGGATATATAATTTCTCCTGAATCTTTATCTAAAATCCCTGATATAATTTTTAAAAGCGTAGATTTCCCGGAACCCGAAAAACCAATTACGCCAAGCGTCTGACCGTTTTCAATTTTAAACGATATATTATTTAAAACTTTTTTTCCTTCAAAAGATTTTGACAAATTTTTTACTTCTAAAGACATAATCTGCTTTCTTATAAATAAAATACCGACGCAAAAATAAAATCCCACAATGCAATGGCTAAAAAAGACCAAACAACGGCTTTTGTGGTTGCAATACCGACCTCTTTTGCACCACCTCTGGTTGAATAACCACAAGAGCAACTAATTAAAGCAATAGTTCCTCCAAAAAATGAAGCTTTTAAAATTGCAATAAAAATATCTCTAACATATAGCCCGTGCCACAAGGATGTGTAGTAATTTAAAAGACTTAAATCAGCCGTTAAATTTGAAACATATCCGGCGCAAATCAATCCAAATGTTGCAGAAATTACAAATACAGCCGGCATAAAAAGTACTCCGGCTACAAATCTGGGTACAACCAAATATTCAATAGGATCAACCTTTAAAACTTTCATAGCGCTCAATTGTTCCGTAACTGCCATAGACGCTATTTCAGATGCAAAAGATGAACCCACCATTGATATAATTGCAAAACCGCTCATAACAACAGCCAGTTCTCTTACCATAACAAGCGCCGATAACATGCCTGTATAATCCGCTCCGCCTTGTTTTGCAAGCTCTGGTGCCAGCTGCATTGCAATAATAGCAGACGTCATACCGACAATAGTAAGACTAATGGGGATACTATCGTATGCAAAACGCTTAGATTGTTCAATCACTTCAGTGAAATTAATTTTTAATTGTAGAATATATTTTAAAACACTCAAAAAATCACATCCCATTCTACCCAATGTGATTAAAAAATCCTCTATCTCCTTCCAGAGCAAATTAAAGCCCTGATAGGTAAGTGTTTTATTTAGTTCGAACATATACTTATTTTATATTAAAAAGATTTAAAAAACACAATTAGCGTAATTTTTAGACCATTTAAACTAGAAAAAATCTTTAAAAAAATTAATATTTTATTCTTTTTAGCAAAATAAAATCTTTACTTGTTTTATAATAAATGAAACTTGAAACGAAAGGATTTAACATGGCAATCTCAGGAATCAACCCTACTTTATTAAAACCAAAGAGCATTAACTATCCAACAAGAAATGTGGTAAACCCCAAAGTAATTATTGATGCAGGCAATGAAATATTAAGAGAACAAGGAGTTAACGTGCAATCAGCAGCTTCAACAGCAAAAAAACTCCCCTTAGGCAAAATTGCAGCAGGTGCTATTGCAGTTGCAGGCGCTATTTTAGCCGCATTAAAAATTAAACAAAATGCAGACAATAAAAAAGAAAATGCATAAAACAATTTTTAAAAAATCAAAACCTCTCAATCGAGAGGTTTTTTTGTTGTTAATTTTTACGGTTTTTTGCTGATTAAAAACTAAAGCCCTATGTATTTAGCTTTATCAACACCGTCTATTGTTACAATTTTTTCCAATGTTTCAGCTTGAACTTCGCTGTCTGTGTTAATTATCATTATTGATTTATCAGTATTATCAATTGATTGAGCTACTTGCATGCCTGAAATATTAATCTCATCAGCACCAAGTACACTTGCAACTTTTGCTACCATATTTGGTTTATTTGTGTGTGGGACTAAAAGCATATGTTTTTTGGGTTCGATAGATACTTTATAATTGTTAATTCTTACTATATGCTTAATATCTTTTGCAATTAATGAGCCTTTTACAATTGTTGAATAACCACCTGTTTTAATTTGTACTTCAATAGAATTTTCACTATCGTTTGTTTTAGAGGTTTTAACTTCTATTCCTCTTTGCTTAGCTACAATCGGAGCATTAACATAGTTAATTCCAACCATATTAGCAGATAACACCCCTTTTAAAATTGCAATTTCCAACGGAGAAATATCCAGCTTAGAAAGTTCGCCGCCAACAGCTACAGATACTTCTTTTATGGCATCGGTTGTTAGTTGCGAAGCAATTTCTGCTATATTTTGAGCTAAATCCATATACTCTTTAACCGCTTCTAATTTTTGCGGTTTTAGTGCAGGAATATTTATAGCATTTGTTGCATTTCCGCCGGATAAAACTTCTACAACTTGGTTTGCAACATCAAGTGCAACATTAATTTGGGCTTCATCTGTGCTTGCTCCCAAATGAGGTGTTAAAATTGCTTTATTTCCAAGCTTTAACAGCGGAGAATCTTTTACATTTTTTTCATCTTCATACACATCAATTGCACATTGAGCAACTTGCCCTGATTGAATAGCATCAAACAATGCTTTTTCATCTATTATTCCGCCGCGGGCACAGTTAATAATTCTGACACCTTTTTTCATTCTGTTTAAAGTGTTGAGGTTAATTAAACCTGTTGTTTCTTTTGTTTTTGGAGTATGAATTGTTATATAATCGCACAATCCCCAAAATTCATCCAAATGCTTAATATATTTAGCACCCATTTTCTCGATTATTTCAGGATTAGAATAAGGATCAAAAACAACAACCTTCATTCCTAAAGAAAGAGCAACGTTAGCTACATGAGAACCTATTTTGCCAAGCCCGATTATACCAAGAGTTTTATTATATACTTCAACGCCCGTAAATTTAGAACGCTCCCAAAGCCCCTGCTTAACAGAAAAATCAGCAGCAGGAATATTTCTTGACATAGCCATCATCATAGCAATAGTATGTTCTGCTGCAGCATGTGTGTTTCCATCAGGGGAATTCACAACTATTATACCTTTTTGAGTAGCCGCATTTACATCAATATTATCTACTCCAACACCTGCACGGCCGATTATTTTAAGATTTTTTCCTGCTTCTATAACTTTAGCAGTTACCTTAGTTTGTGATCTAACCAACAGAGCATCATATTCACCTATAATTTTACATAACTCCTCTTCATCCATAGTAGGTAAGTTATCAGCTTGCGCAACACGAGCTACAATTTTAACGGCTAAATCATTAATTTTATCCGTGATTAATACTTTTGGCATTTTTCCTCTTTCTATCCTTTCGGTAAATATGCTTGCGAATATCTGTATGATTGAACAAAGCCAACAGACTCATACATTTTAACAGCACTTTGTAAACTTAAATCTAAACTCGCATTTAATTCATTCAATTCAACAATACCGCCTTGATACAGTTTTACAATATCTATAACTGCAGCTTTTACAAGAGGTTTTGAAAGTTTTAAACCCTGATGCTCGGGTAATATTCCTATTAAAGGCAAATTTGCAATACCATCACCCGTAACATTAGCAAGACAAAAACCGACTAACTTGTTTTCATATAACAAAATCTTGCTTGCTTGAGGTAAAAATCTTCCGTATATAGATGTTGTAATTTTGTGTGTTATATCTCTGCAACCGTCAAGTGAAGAAAATCTTAAATCAAAGTTCACATCAGACGAATTCTTAAATGAATTATATATAGCTTCAGATAATTCTTCAAAATAAATATCTCTATAAGGAGTTAATTTATAACCTATTGGTAAATCCATAAAGTTAAACTGGGAAATTTCTTTAACCAATTGCTTGTTTTTAATATCAAATACAACAACACCTGTGTCGATAAAATCAAAACCAAACTCAGCAACATCCTTTTTAAAAGGTTCCTGAACCCCAAGCATGGCATAACTTACAGCTGCATGCTTTCTTTGACTTCTTGTTAAATCCATGAATTTTTCAAACAAACATCTTCTTTTATTGGTTATATCTTCGCTTCCCAAACAATGGATTACAAAAAGCTCAATAACATCATGCGGTACAGTTGTATAAGCCAAAAATCCGGTAGGAATTGAATCTTCAAGCAAAATTATACAATTCACTAACCCTTTTGCAAAAGAATCAATAAAATCTTCATACAATAAAGGGTCTATTTCAAACTTATAATCTGTTCTGGCTCTGAGGCGAAAATCATTATATGCCCCCTGGAATACTCTAAAATATTTTTCTTCTAATACAGCGACTTCATACATAAAAGCAATACTTTCCTTGGTTTTTAAAAATTGTACCATGGATGTATATTTATTATCAAACAATTATGTAGAAATGTATCAATTAATGTTAAGTATACACTTTTTAACCAATTAAATGGTGCATTTTTTCAACCTTTGTCTTTATGTATTTCTCGTTATATTTGTTTATAACAGGCTCAATTGGAACTCTTTCAACTATTTCAAGTCCGTAACCTTCTAAACCAATTATTTTTTTAGGGTTATTTGTTAAAAGTTTAAATTTAGAATATCCCAACTGTCTTAAAATTTGAGCTCCCGTTCCGTAATCTCTTAAATCCGGCGCAAACCCTAAAGATACATTAGCTTGAACAGTGTCTTCTCCTTTATCTTGAAGGGCATAAGCTTTTATTTTATTTATAAGTCCTATTCCTCTTCCTTCTTGACCTCTCATATAAACAAGAGCGCCTTTACCATACTCGTTAATCATCTTCAGTGCAGTATGCAATTGATAATTACAATCACACCTTAAACTATGAAAAATATCACCCGTTAAACATTCAGAATGAACTCTTACCATAGGAATTTTATCTGAACCGTCATCTTTAACAAGTGCAACATATTCATCATTATTTAATAAATTTCTATATCCCAATATCGTAAACTCGCCAAATTGTGTTGGAAGTTTTGCACTTGCTTCCATCCTTACCGTCATTTCTTTTGAAATGCGGTATTTAACAAGGTCGGCAACGGTTATTACTTTAATATCATTATTTTTTGCAAATTCTAATATATAATCTCTGCGCGCCATATGGCCATCAGGTGTCATAATTTCACACATAGCACCAGCCTTTGGAAGATTTGTTAATTTTGCTAAATCCACAACAGCTTCAGTGTGCCCTATACGCTCTAATACTCCGCCTTTTCTTGAAACACAAGGAAAAAGATGCCCCGGGCGTCTTAAATCAGAAGGCGTTGACTTTTCATCAATCAAAACTTCAATTGTTTTAGCTCTATCATAAGCTGAAATCCCCGTTGTTACACCAAATTTTTCATCAGCATCAATTGAAACCGTAAAAGCAGTTTTCATGCTTTCTGTGTTTTGAGCCACCATTTGATTAAGTTCCATTTTATCTGCAATATTTTTATCAATTGCAACACAAATCAAACCTCTTGCATTTTGAGCCATATAATTTATAACATCAGGAGTTGCAAACTTAGCGTTACATATCATATCGCCTTCGTTTTCTCTATCTTCATCATCAACAACTATAATTATTTTACCCTTAGCGTAATCAATTAAGGCATCTTCTATGGAACTAAACATTCAAACCTCCCGAAATAAAACTTAAAAACCATTTTCCTTTAAAAATTCAAGCGTTATTTCTTTTTTTTCATTTTTTGAAATAAATTTTTTTATGTATTTTGCAAAAATATCATATTCAATATTAACTATATCACCAATTTTTAAATTTTTTAAATTTGTATTTTCAATTGTTTCAGGTATCAAAGAAACTTCAAAAAAATCATATTCAACCTTGCTTACGGTTAAACTTACACCGTTAATTGCGATTGAACCTTTGTATATAATTAAATCAGTGTTACAAAGAATTTTTATCTTTTTTGAAAACCCGTCGTTTTCAATTGATTTAATTTTAGCTGATGTATCAATATGACCGGATACAATGTGTCCATCTAATCTAGAATTTATTTTCATTGCCCTTTCAAGGTTAATTTCATCACCTTTTTTTAAAAAGGCCAAATTAGTTAAATTAAGCGTTTCTTTCATAATATCAGCTTCAAAATACGGTAAATTTATTGATATAACACTAAGACACACACCATTAAGCGCAATAGAATCACCGACTTTAATTTCTTTAGCATCTAAAAAATCAGCACTAAATAAAATTTTAGCACCCATATCAGATAAAATTACTTTCTCAACCTGCCCTTTTGTTTCAACTAAACCGGTAAACATATTAACAAAATAGCACAAAAAAAACCAAAATAAAAGTCGGATAATATCATCCGACTTTTAAACAACAATTAATCTTTTTCATTACATCATCTGGTATTTAATCATGTTTGTTATGCTGTATGTGCAAACCACAAAATACACGCAAGCAATCAATAAAGTTAAAGTCTTTTGAAAATCACCAAATACAATTAAATTATTTTTCTTTTTCATTTGGCTATAATCAACAAATTCTTTATGATAAGGCTGTTCCGGAAGTTTTGTTTCAAGATATTCCAAAACTTTGGCGTATTTAACTTTTATTAACAGTTGGTATGAATCAATATTCATCCACCACATTAAAGTTGCAGCAATACCGATAACACAAAGCACAATAACAGGAGGATATTGAGGAGTTAAAGTACTTAAAATATATGTAGTAACAAGTATAATTATATTTAATACAAGATAAAACCTGTTAGTTGAAAATTGTCTGTCTATAAATTTTTCTTTAGCTTCTGAATAAATTCTGTATTGTTCCAGAATTAAATATTTTTCATCTTTCGGATCCATTAATACATGCTCCTTTCATAAAGTAAGTTTAGCACATTTTCAAATTATGTATTTAGTTTAAAAGTATGATTTTAAGGAAAAAAAATGGGGTACATACCCCAATTCGCATACTAGCCGAAGCATTAACAACACATTTATAATACAATCTATTTTCTTAAAAGAAAATAGATTGTTAAGAAATGTAATATAAATGTAGTAGATAACTAAAAATCTGCCGGTCTGAATTTATCCGGAGCAATTATAACAGTCAATTTTGGAGAATTTATGACAAGTTCTGCCATAGCAGACACATCATCAGCACTAACTTTACTAACCTCTTTTATAAAATTATCATTGTAATCAAGCCCAAGCCCCATAATATAATTGTATCCGTTAACAGAAGCAATTTGAGCATTATTTTGACTAAAATATTCTATTCTTCCTGCAATATTTTCTTTTGCTCCCTGAAGTTCTTTTTCATCGGGTGGACAATCTGCAAGTTTTTTAAGCTCTATATAAAAACCTTCTAATGATTTTTGTATGTTTGTGGGAGCTGTTCCTATATACATGTTAAATATTCCGCTATGAAGCAGGGTTTCATACTGACTTCTTACGGTATATGCCAGCCCTTGTTTATCTCTTAAATTGACAAATAACCTTGATGAAAGTCCTGATGAACCCAAAATATTATTTAAAACAGTTAATTTAGCACAATTTTTACTGTTAAAAGAATCAATCAAACACCCTTGAAGTATTTGAGCTTGAGAGGCGTCATCTTTTGTAAGCCACACATTTTCATTATTTTTTAAAGTAAAAATATCTTCAATTTCATCTTTAGAAATATCAGATTTCATAAAATCAAAGTTCTTTTTGAAATATTCTAAAAGGCTGTCTTTATCTTCAATATCACCAACAATTGAAATTACTTTTTCAGCTTTTAAAAGTTCCTTATGAGCAATTAAAATATCTTCTTTTGTAATTTTATCTATATCATCTAAAATCCTAGTGTGAGTAGAGCTATAGGGATGCTCTTTAAAAATATTTTTTATAAAAGCATCTGTTAATTTCATTTTCGGACTGTCTAAATCAGAAATTATCTCGCCTTTAATTTTTAAAACTTCTTTTTCAAAATCATCAAAAGTAGAATTTAAAATTAAATCCTTAAATAATTCCATTGCTTTATTAAAATCTTCATTTAAAAATATCAGACCTGCTTTAATATAATCCTGCTTTGCTTTAAAGGTTATATCAATGCATTCTTGTTCAAATTCTTTTGATAATTCAAGTGCTGAATATTTTTTTGTTCCTTGAAGCAAAAGCCTTGATAACAGCGCATTTACACCATAAAATTTTTCTTTTTTATTTGTTTTAAAGAAAAAATTAACAGCAATCCTTGGAGTTTTTGGCATTCTTTTAAAAAGAATATTAATTCCTTCAATATTAAATTGTTCCATTATTGTTCTCCTTCAGGCAAAAGTAAACTTACTGAAATTTTAGCGGGATTTAGATATTTTCTTGCCATTTCTTCAAGATAAGCGCAATCTATTTCATCCAACATAGGCAAATACTTATCCGCAAGAGAAATATCATCACAAACAGTAGTCCAATAACCGATTGCATCTGCTATATCAGCTACCATTTCGGAATCCTGCGCGAAATTAACTTTTGCTCTTTTTTTAGCTTTAATCAATTCATCAGATTCAATCTTTTCAAGATTTTTGAGATGACTTTTTAATTCCTCAATTACAACATCTTTATATTTAGGATCAAAATTTGCTTCTATAAAGAAATTATCCCCGTCCCTAAATTGATAATGACAACTTTCCAATTGATAATAATGAGGCTCTTTTTGACTTTCAATCAAATCAGAATATAGTCTTGAACTTTTACCATCGCCTAAAATTGTTGACAATAAATCCAGAGCTATTGTTTCTTTTAGATTTTTAGCACTATCCGCTAAAGCTCCAAGCATTATATATCCGGTATTTATCTGAGCGTAATCAACAACGGTTTTAGGATTTTTTATTGCAATTTCTTTTTCTCTTTTATCAGGAATACATTTTTCAATATTTGAATTATCCTTAAACATAAAGTTTTCTTGAATTAAGTCAATAACTGTTTTTTCATCAAATTCCCCAACTACAATAGTTGTAATATTAGATGGAACATAAAAAGTTTTATAATATTTCATAATTTCTTCTTGAGAAATATTAGCAATTATTTCCTTAGTTCCAATTACTTCACGTTTATACGGATGATTTTCATACATTGAAGCATTAAGATTTTTATAAACCTTTCTCCAATTATTATCTTCGCCCATTCTTATTTCTTCAATTACGACATATCGTTCTCTTTTTTCATCAGGCGCTTTTCCATTAGGATTAAAAGTAGGGCCTATTTCATCAACGGGAAAAAGGGCATCAACCATCATATCAGCGTGCATTTCAAGCGCAATTTTAAAATGCTCTTTTGGAATATTTATATAGTAAAAAGTATAATCTTTCCAAGTTGCAGCGTTTATTATTCCGCCTTTTTGCTCCATAGTTCTATCAAAGCAACCTGCGGGGTATTTTGTAGTACCTTTAAATAAAAGATGTTCTACAAAGTGTGAAACACCGTTATTTTCATTATTTTCATTAATTGAACCTGTTTTAACCCAAGAGCTTATATTTATAATAGGACTTTTTTTATAAGCTAAAACTGCTTTATGTCCGTTATCAAAAGTATAAACACTTAAAGGTTTTTCCAAATAAGGATAGTTTATTTGTTCTTTTTTAATTATTTCTGCCATATTATTTCAAGTCCTGTCTTAAATTTACTGCATTTTTTAAATAAATATGTTTTATTTCATTTTGTTTTTTATCGGTATTAAAAACAACCAAAACCCTTATACACATTTTAATTGCACCTTCTATATCGGCTTCATTATAGCACATCATAGGAACATACTTAAAATCAAAATTTTCTCTTGCATATTTAGCAGGAAAATCTGCAGTCAAATCTTTTGTTAAAGTAAAAATTACAAAGGAAATATCTTCTTTTTGAACTGAATTTTTTTCTATAATTTCACTTAAAAGTTCAATTGTAGCTTGTTTAATATCTTCCTTTGAATTATTTTCAACAGTGATTGCCCCTCTTATACCCCTTTGATACATTATTGAAAGAAATCTCCTTTTTTAATTCTTGCTCCATTTGCCCAATCAGAAGCTTTCATTTCGCCTTTTCCTTCAGGTTTTACCAAAAGAAGCCTCAAGGCATTATCTAAACATTTGACAACCACGCCGCTTTTAGATATTTCAACAATTTCACCTGCTTGCCCAACCGTATTTTCGACTACTTCCGTTTTTAAAATTTTAATAATTTTTCCTTTATAAGTTGATTGATTAGTATTTATTAAATACATTCCCCTTATTTTATCATGCAGTTTTTGAGCAGGTGCAGCCCAATTGATTTCTTTTTCTTCCTTTTTTAATTTTTTTGTAAAAGTTGCTTTATTATTATCCTGTGCAAAAGGTATTAAAGTTCCTTCATATAACCCTTTTAGAGTTTTATCCAATAAATCGGGAGAAAGATTTGAAATTTTATCCATTAATTCAATAACATTCATCTCAGGAGTTATTTCAATTTTTTCCTGCAAACATATATCCCCAGCGTCAAGCTCCAGAACAGTTTTCATTGTTGTTATTCCTGTTTCTTTTTTACCGTCTATAATCGCTGTTGCAATAGGATTAGCACCTCTATATTCAGGCAAAAGACTTGCATGAAGATTAATTGTAGCAAATTTTGGTATATCAATAACTTCTTGAGATAAAATTTGACCAAAAGCAAAAGTAACGAAAAAATCCGGCTTCATCTCCTTTAATTTTTCGATTACATCAGGTTCTCTGGAAATTTTATCAGGTTCAAAAACAGTAATATTATTCTCTTTGGCTATTTTTGTAATTTCACGCTCTACAATTTTTTTCCCGCGATTTTGTGCTTTTGCTTTTTGGGTAACAAGAGCTAAAACATCGTAATCTTTAGAATTTATAAAAAAATTAAAACTGTTAAGCGCAATATTTGGAGTTGCAAAAAATACAACCTTAATCATTTATTAATTTTCCTCTAACTCTCTTTTCAGCTTTTCAACAACTTCAGGATGTTCTTTTTCGTATACGACTATTTCATTTTCTAAATCTTCTTCATCCAATAATTTATCCACTTCAACAGGAGGCAAATTAAACTTTTTCAAGACACTATCAGTTTCAAACCTGTTTCTGCAATGGTCAATAAAGAGTTTGCCGTCCAGATGATCAAATTCATGCTGAATTGCTCTTGCTAAAAGTTCTCCATCTCGAGCTTCTTTTACAAAAGGACGACCGTTTATATCAAGCGCTTTTACCATGACATTTGCATACCTTCTAACATTTGTATATGCTTTCGGAAAGCTCAAACAGCCTTCATAACTATTAATCGCACCTGATTTTTTTATTATTTTCGGATTTACAAAAACCAGCGGATTAATCGGTCCGTTTGGATCAGACACATCAATTACAAATATTCTTAAATTTTCTCCTACCTGCGGAGCAGCTAAACCGACACCATTTGCGCTGTACATGGTATCCAGCATATCCATTATCAAAGTTTTTATTTTCTTTGAAACTTTTGTAACTTCTTTTGATTTTTCCCTTAAAATCGGGTTTCCGTATTCAATAATTTTTAAAATAGACATAGTTTAATATTAACACACTTAACTTTTTTAGTAAAATTTAACAAAATTATACAAATTGCATAATTAAAAATTACATTATAAAATATTAAATTGAGGAGTCTTATAAAAATGACATTTGATTTAGATGATTTTTTAATAAAATCACAAAAAGCACAAGCATCAGATATCCACTTAAATTGCAACAAAGTGCCGTCTTTAAGAATAAACGGGGAAATTTATAAAATTTCAACCAGCCCTTTAACTTATGGAGATATTCAAGCAATTTTAGAAAAAACACTTCCAACAGAATACAGAAACGCAATGAAGGATGCTAAAGACTTTGATTACATCTATGAAATTAAAGGTGTATCAAGATATAGAGTAAATTATTGCAAAGATATTTACCATGGTAAATTTACATTTAGAACAATTCCTTATTATATAAAATCACTAAATGAGCTTACTCTTCCTGAATATTTAAAGGAATTTACAAAATTCAATAACGGAATAGTCTTTGTAACAGGAGCAACCGGCTCGGGAAAATCTACAACATTAGCAAGCTTAATTGAAATAATTAATCAAACAAGAAAAAGTCATATCGTTACCATAGAAGACCCTGTTGAATTTGTATACGAAGACAAAAAATCTATCATAACCCAAAGAAGTCTGGATATAGACGTAAAAGATTTTAAATCGGGAATTAAATACGCTCTAAGACAAGACCCCAATGTTATTCTGGTAGGTGAAATACGTGATAAAGAAACCCTTTTAAGCGCAATTGAAGCTTCTGAAACAGGGCATCTAGTCTTTTCAACTTTACACACAAACGGAACAATTCCTTCAATAAACCGTCTTAAAGGTTTTATTGAAGAATCCGCCCAAAATCAATTTATGAAACGCCTTGCAAACTGTATAAGAGGAATTGTTCATCAACAACTAGTTCCGACAACAAACAACGGAACTTTAACGCCCGCTGTTGAAATTCTAAGCTTTACATCAACCGTTATAGATTATGTTAAAGACGGCAAATTTAATGAAATATATCATTTAATGCAACTAAGCAAACAATCAAATCTAAACACAATGAATGCTTCTTTATATCAGTTATATGAAAAAGGCATAATTACAAAAGAAACAGCACTTGAACACAGCCTTGAAAAAATTGAAATGGATCAAATGATAAGAGGCATCTACAGAAACAATACACTGGATGAAACAATATTATAATTTTTTAAAATAAGGAGTAAAAAAGTATGGCGCCATTTCCGGAAACCGAAATAATGACAATTAAAAGACTTGAAGTAGCTTTAAGAAAAATGGATTTAAAGCTTTTAAAAGACGGGGCATATAAACTTCATGAAAAATACCACGGGGGTTATAAATTCGAATATTTGGATTTATTAAAAGAAATTTTTATGGAAGTATCCAATAATGCTTCAATTCCAAATGATATTAAAGATATTTTAGCGCCTACAATTGAAGATATTTTATCTCAACAAGGAATTAGTACAGATACATCAACCTCTCCTTATGAAGCTCTTAACCAAAACAGAGTATCAAGCCTTACATCACTAAGCTACAGTCCAAATACTTTTGAAGAAAGTCAAGTGCAAGAACAGAAAATTAATGCTTTTGATGCTTTTAGCGCAAAATCCGATGAAAAACCGGAAAATCAAAATAAAATCTCATATTCTCAAAGCCCCTTTAGCGCAAAACCCTTTGAAGAATTTTCAATGAATACTCAAACAACAGAAACTAAAACCGCAAGTGTCGAAGTGCCTCAAGTCGAAAATGAAACTCCTATAGCTCAAGAAACCCTGCAAACAGAAGAAAAAACACCGATTCAAACAAAAAATATAGCCATATTCTATGGGCAAGACAACTCCAATGAAAAGAAAAAGAATATCTTAAATTTTAAAAAACTTATTTCAAATTCACAAAACGGTTCAATTGAAGAAATTTTAAAACTTTTATGTGAAATAAACACTCAAACAGACACAAATGTTTCAGAGCTTAAAAATCTTTTTGAACAACTTCAAAAAACGCAGCATAAATTAAGCCTGACTACAAACGTTTCAAGCAAATATTTAATAAGCCTTTTTGAAGATAATAATTTTTCATATTCCTTTAAAAATAACAATCAAGAAGCACAAACAAAACTTATACCGATTTTTGGCTTATCTAATTTATTTGTTTGTAAAAACTGCAAAGAAAAATATTTAAACAAAAACAGTGAAATTTCATCGCTTATTTTAGAATGTCCAAAATGCAAAAGTCCCATGTTTCCTGATTTTTACTCTAATCAAGACAATGGAGAACTTAATTTAGATTACTACAGCGAAGCCTTGATTTCACTTGCAAATTCGGAAGTCTGGTTTATTGTTCATCCTGTAATGGAAGAAAAAGCAATCGCAAGCCTGCTTTCAAATGCGCTTAAATTAAACACTAAAATTAAAGATATATTTATTTTAGATAAAGACATAAACACAAGAGAAAACTTTAGAAGCTTATTTTCATCAATAAACCCTGAAGTAAAAATTAATATTCAAATGAGCGCTCTTGAAGATTTTTTAAACTTGGTGAGATAATTGAAAAAGAACTACACAACAGAAGCAATTAACCTTAAAAATTATCCCTTAAACGATAATGACAGTATTATTGTAATGTTTTCCAAAAATAAAGGGCTAATAAGAGCAATAGCAAAAGGGGCAAAGCGTCCAAAATCCAAATTGGGCGCAAGAATTCAAATGTTTATTGCAAATAAGCTTATGCTTTTTGAAGGAAAAAACTTAGACACAATTCAGGAAGCTCAAAGCTTGAACACTTTTTCAAAAATAAGAAATGATTTGGATAAATTGTCTTATTCAATGTATATAGCAGAACTTATAAATAATTTTTGTTCAAATCATTATTCGCAAGATGAAAACAACGAAGAAATCTATAATTTGATTTTTAACACTTATAATAAAATATCAAACGCCTCAACAAAAGAAGAGGTTTTGCTTTCTGTTTTAAAATTTCAAATTAAATTAATGGATACACTAGGCTGGGGTATCGATTTTAAAATGTGCAGCGTTTGCCAAAAAGAAATCGAAACAAATGCGCTATTTTCATTTAGTTTAGGAAGTTTTGTGTGTTTTAAATGTGCAAAAGGGGATTTAAGCTGTATCAAAATCCATGATAAAATCAGAGAATTTATGCAGACTCTTTTAATTTCGGATTTTAATTTGCAGACAAAATATGATAAGCTTGCAAATATTATGGTTTTAGAAAAATGCTTTAATTTTATGAAAAAATATATAGATAATATCTCGCACAAAAAAACAAAAATCTTTGAAGTACTAGATTGCGTGAGTCAATAGGGGATATTATGGATAAAGTTCTTGTTATTTTACCTGAAAGCATAGGCGGAAGATTAACAACTTCAAGCATAAAAGACGGTTTTATTCAAAACGGATTTTGTGTTGATGTATTTGATGAGCTTTATAAAAATGATTTAAATTTTGATTTTAAAAATTATAAATACATTGTAGGCTATGATTTTTCCCCTGTTAAATTTAAAATCGATAATAATTTGAAAATTCCTGCTATTGCTTATTTTTCAGATGTCATACAAGAAAAAACTTCGGGAATAGGATATTTAGAATATTATAAATACTTAAAAAACAACGATATTTTTGTTTTTTACTGGGATAGAGAACTTGCAAAAAAAGAAAATTTATTTTATCTGCCGCATTTTGTAAATTGTGAAATATATAAAAAATTAAAGCCATTATCAAAAACTTCTTTTGATATTTCTTTTATGGGAAGGCTGGATACTAAAATAAGACTTGAAACATATTTAAATTTAAATAAACATTTTAAGAACCTGAAATTTAGCTGGCATGCTATTGAAAAACATTATATAGACGCTTATTCAAGATGTGAAAACGATTTTGAAAAAGAAATTTTAAAAAACACATACAAAGGTTTTATTGATAACGAAAACGATATGGCAGAAGCAATTAACAATACAAAAATTATCTACAATATTAATTCTCAAGGCATAAGCTCGCTTAATTACAGAACTTTTCAGGTTTTAGCCTGCAAAAGACTAATGATTTCAGATAAAAGAGGTGAACTTGATTTATTTAAAGGAACTTTACCTTATTATTGCAATTTCGATGATTTAGTTAAAAAAATCGAATTTTACTTAAATAATGAAATCGAATACCAAAAAATTACCGAAAAAACCGACAAAATAGTTAAACTAAATCATAATTCAAAAATTTGCGTTGAAAAAATGCTAAAGATGATAAATTCAAAAAATAACTAAAATTTATTTATCAAAATCGAATAAATC
>CALUWL010000002.1 GCA_944324445.1 Candidatus Gastranaerophilales bacterium
AATTTAAAAACATTTTGAAGCATTTCTGCCTCTTGTTCTTTTATAACGCCGCCTTTACAGCTTGCATCAATTAACATATTAAGTTCTTCACTGCTGCATGCTCTGCTTTTTTCATTTGCAGGTTCTATTCTCATTAATTTTAAAAGAAAATTGCCCAAACCGTTCAAAAGAACTATCATCGGAGAGAACAATCTTGTTACAACATACATAGGTTTTGCAACAAATAAAGTTGTATTTTCAGGATATTGAAGCGCAATAGATTTTGGCATCAATTCACCTATTACAACATGCAAAACCGTAATTACGGTAAATGCAACTGCAACAGCTATGGTATGAGATGCAATAGTATCATAATTAACAGGCAAAAACTTAAATAAAGGCAATAACACCTTAGCTAAAGTAGATTCACCAACCCAGCCTATTCCAAGACTTGCTATGGTTATACCCAATTGAACGGCAGCAATATATCTATCTATATTTTTAACAGCGTCAAGTGCCAATTTTGCATCAAAATTTCCTTCATTTGCAAGCTGGCAAATTCTGGTCTTTCTAACACCCACAAGAGCAAACTCAGCAGCCACAAAAAAGCCGTTTACAAAAAGTAGAAAAACTATAAAAATAAGATTAAAAGTTATTTTTAAATCCATTTATTTCTCACATTTAGTCGGTATTTTGATAATAATATAAATTTTGCTTATTTGCAAATTCAATGATTATTGATAAATTCATCCAAATTAAGTTTTCTTGGATTATTTTTTAATCTTTCAGGATCAATATAATCTATTTCAAAATCAATCTGCTCAATTCCGATTTTATTAAATAAATCAGAAAAATAATCAAAAGCATTCTCTATACCTAAAAGTGAATATATTTCCTGCATTCTATCTTTTACAAATTGCACTCCCCTTGAATCATTTAAGGTTTCTAAATCAATTTTTTTATTGTATTCCATTAATCTTGCAATATTTAGCGCAACCGCATGCCCGTGAGGAAGCCCGTATTTTGTTGTGATAGCATAAGACATAGCATGAGCTATTGTTGTTCTTGAAATATTTATTGCTCTGCCTGCTAAATTAGATGCTAACATCATATTTATAGAATATTTTTCATCAGATGAATTAACATAATTTACAATATTATCCCTGCATAATTCCATTGCTTCATAAGCATATTGTCTGCTGATTGAATTTGATTTAACGGCAAAATAAGATTCAATAGCTTGCGAAAAAGCATCAAGCGCAGTCGTTGCCTTAAGATATCTCGGGTTATTTTCAACAAATTGACTGTCTGCTATTGATATATCAGGTAAAATTATAGGTTCGTCCAAAGATTTTTTAATGCCTTTTTCATAATACACCGCAAACTGTGTAACTTCCGCTCCGGTTCCTGATGTAGTAGGAATTGCAACCAGCTTTAAATTTAATTTATTTCTAAATTTAAAAATCTTTGCAAAATCAATAACACTCCCGCCTCCGATTGCAATAATTATGTCAAAATCAAAATTATTACCAAAAAATAACAATGCTTTTTCAATATCCTCAAGCTTGGGATTTGTCGAAAAATCATTATAATAAAAAGGATTTTTTAAATACTTTTCAACTTGCGGTTTTATTTTTTCAAAAGATTTTTTTCCGCAAAATACAAGAGGTTTTTCAAAATTGATTTTTGAAAGCTCATTTATTGCCCCTTTGTATACAAAATTATTTTCCATTTAATTTCTCCATAAAATTTTTCTTATTTTCAACAGGGGTCTTATCGGGTCTTGGAAGATTTTTCCCGTTTTGCGGTCTTATTTTAATTTCTAAAAAAGATAGTTCCTTATCTTTAATAAATTGAGGTAAAACCTCATCAAGCTGAGCTAATTTATCAATTGTATAAACTTTTTTATAACCTGCACCTTTAAAAATCTTTGAAAAATTCATTATATCAGCACAAGTCCTTTGAGCGCCAACAGAATCATGGACAAAATTATTTAATAAAATATGCTTAAAATTATTTGGTGATTTTGAAGCAATAGTACCAATTATCCCCATATGCATTAAAAGTGCTCCATCGCCATCTATACAAAAAATTAATTTATCTTTTTTGTTTAATGCAATAGAAAGAGCAATAGAGCTATTATGCCCCATTGAACCGACCGTTAAAAAGTTTCTTGAGTTATCTTTTGAATTTTTATATAGTTCCCTTGAAATATAACCTGTAGTAGAAACAAAAAAAGAATCCTTCGGAGCATATTTTAATATTGCTTCGATTGCATCTTTTCTTGAAATCTCAAAATCCTGAAAAATATTTTCAGTACTATTTTCTATTTCAAATGTATTTTTTTTAACTACAAAAGCAAAAGACTTATTTGTTTTTTTCATATATTCTTTAGCTGATAAAAGCTGTTTTTTAGCTTTTTTAATATCATTTGATAAAATTTCATTTTTTAAATCTATACAATTAAGTATTTTTCTTGTTAAAATTCCTTGTTTATAATGCTGCGGCTCATCTTTTACATCAGGTTCACCTCTCCAACCGACAATAAACAATAAAGGAATTTCATAAATATCAGCCAAAGATAATATCGGATTAATAGCATTACCTAACCCTGAATTTTGCATATAAATAACAGGAATTTTACCCGTTGAAAGATAATATCCGCAGCCCATTGCAACGGCATTACCTTCATTTGGAGTAATTGTATTTTCCTTATTTGAAATTTCAAATAAAAAAGATTTTAAAAGACTGTCCGGTACACCAAAAAATGTTTCAAAATCAGACTCTTTTAATATATTTACAAAATCTTTTGCAAACATCTTAAAAACCCCCGGGAATTAACGTTAAAATATCATTTATTTTCATACAATATTCATCAGAAGCTTCTTTACATCTGTGGTTTTTCAATATACTTTTTGCACTTTTTAACATAGCAGGATAAGCAGCTCTTAAAAGCTGATTTGCATAAATCACCATATTTACACCATTTTCAACAAGTTCTTTTTCAAATACTTCAGAATATGAAGAAGGAACAACAACCAAAGGTTTTTTGTTTTCGATAGTGTTATATATCTTTGCAAATTCCCTTACTTCGTCAAATGTTTTTTGATTAGAATGTATCATAATTCCATCTGCGCCTGCATTAAGATATATTTTTGCTCTTTTTATAGCATCATCCAAACCTTTTTTTAAAATAAGACTTTCGATTCTTGCTATAATCATAAAATCATCCGTAACTTGCGCTTGTTTTCCTGCTTTAATTTTTAGTGCAAAATCTTCAGGATTATCTTGCGTCTGCTCAACCATATCTCCGAACAAAGAATTTTTCTTTAACCCGATTTTATCCTCGATAATTATAGCAGAAACACCTAATCTTTCGAGTGTCTTTACGGTAAAGATAAAATGCTCACAAGGTCCGCCATTATCACCGTCATAAATAATCGGTTTTGTTGTAACATCTAAAATATCATTTAATGTTGCCATTCTAGAGGTTGTATCCAAATATCCCGTATCAGGTTTTCCTTGTGCGGCAGATTGCGTAAGCGAGGATATCCAAATTCCATCAAATTCTATCTTTCTTCCTTGTTCTTCTATAAAAGTGTTTTCAACTATAAGACCGCTTAAACCGTTATGGGCTTCGAGTATTGTAACCAGCTCTTTTGAATTTAAAAGCCTTTTTAATCTTTTTCCTCTTATTTCGGGAGTGGTTCCTACTTCTTTTAAAATTTTATTAAGTTTAGTTGATGAAATCCCCTCTGTATAAGGAATATCTATAACTTTTCCGCCCCATTCCTTCATAACTTCGATTATTCTTTGTCTGGTTTGAGCTTGAACGCCTGTTTTCCAATCATCACCGTGCAAAACATAATCCGGTTTGATTTTTAAAAGATTAGGAACATAATCAAGAGTTTCCTGCGCTATAACCTCATCTACCCCTTTAACATTTTCAACTACTGTTTTTCTTTGCTCAAATGTCATATAAGGAAGTCTTTTATAGCTTGCAATTGCGCTATCTGTCAAAAGTCCGACTATAATTTCGCCGCCGCCTTCATTTTGAATAATTTTTCTTGCCTCGTTTATTATATTTAAATGTCCGGGATGCAATAAATCCGCGCTCATCCCTATATATATCTTTTTCATTTAAAACTCCTATCTGTTTTTTAATAATACCTTATTTATATTGCAATAACAACAGTTATATAGTATCTTTAAAATATTAGCGGAGTTTATAATTATGTCTGAAGATTTTAAAACACATTTAGAAAATATCAAATTTGAAAAAAATCTTGATAAGTTAAAGAAAAAATTAAAAAATAAAACCTCAATCATATACGGAACAGGAAGTTTCTTTAAATATATCAATGAAAACTATGACTTATCAGAATTAAACATAATCGGAATTTCCGATATGAAATTTGATGATAATGACGAAGGAAAAGATTTTTTAGGCTACAAAATGGTGCCAAAAAATAAAATCATAAGCTATAAGCCCGACTATGTCATTGTTGCAACACTAAAATACATAAGTATAATCGAAGATTTTGAACTAAATATATTAAACAAAACAAAAATTAAAGTTCTGCCCCTTGCAAAAATACCTCTTTTGCAATTAATAAAAGATATTTGGATGAATTAATGTATATACCTTACGAAAAAATATTCAACACAATAGCACTTTTTGCTCCGGTAAAATTCGGAGTAAAAATAAAGAAATTCGGGCAAAAATTAAAAGTAAAAAGTAATATAAGACATATTTCAAAAAACAAAAAGAAAGTCATAAAAAAACTAAAAGAAAAAATAAAAAACAACGAAAAAATAAACGTCGCTTTCTATATCTACGACGAAACAAAATGGAAATCGCAAAGCATATATGACTTAATGGAAAACGATAAAAGGTTTATTCCTTATATCTTTGTATCCAAAAATTGCTCCCCCGAAAACAATATGAATTTTCAAACAAAAGACGATATTAAAAAGGTTTATGATTTCTTTAAAAACAAAAAAATGAGAGTCTTTTATGCTTATGATTTTGAAAAAGACGATTATATACCGCTTAATGAAATGCCAATTAAACCGGATATTGTTTTTTATTCACACCCTTGGTACATTTATGAAACACAAGGTCCGGTTATGGCATCAAAATATGCTATAACCTCATATATACCGTATTTTTTAGCTACATCAGTTTCACCCATCGAATACTATACAAGATTTCATCAATACGTTGAAAATCATTATGTTTTAAATGATTTAATAAAAAATTATTATGCAAAAAATATGGACAATAAAGGCATAAACCTAAAATCCACAGGGCATCCTATGCTGGATTATTTTTATCTTAATAAAAACAAGTATTTTGAAAACAAAAACTACACAATTTATGCTCCGCACTGGTCTGTTGATAAAAATAACAACCTGCATTGGGGAACTTTTCTTGATTTAGGCTATAAGATTTTAAATTATGCAAAATCTCATCCCGAGCTAAACTGGGTATATAAACCCCATCCTTGCCTTGAAAATTATTTAATTAAAAACAACTATTTTTCAAAAGATGAAATTAATTCATACAGAAAAGAATGGCAAAACATAGGACAAATAATGGAAACAGGGGATTATCTTGATTTATTTATGCAATCAAAAGCACTTATAACAGATTGCGGATCTTTTGAAACGGAATATTTTTTAACTAAAAAGCCCCTAATTCACCTAAAATCAAATATCGACCCGACACCTTTTAATCCTTCGGTTGAAAAAATCGTAAAATCTTGCTATGAAGCTAAAAATTTTGATGAATTAGAGCAAATTTTAAATGAAATATTAATTAAAAATAACGACTATAAAATGCTTGAAAGAAAAAAAGTATATGAAGAATTAGGTTATGAAAATAATTATGCCGCAAAAAACATTATAGAGGATATTCTAAATTGCCTGAAATAAGCATAATAACACCATTTTATAACAGTGAAAAATTTCTTGAACAATGCATTTTAAGCGTCATTGAGCAAGATTTTCAAGATTTTGAATTAATCTTGATTAATGACGACTCAAAAGACAATTCCTTAAATATTGCACAAAAATTTGCACAAGATAAAAGAATAAAAATTTTTTCAAAAGAAAATGAAGGTCAAGGAATTGCAAGAAATTTTGCCCTAAATAAAGCCGAAGGCAAAATAATACTCTATCTTGATTCGGATGATTGGCTTGAAAAAAATGCTCTTTTTGAAATATATCAAAAATTTAAAAAAGATGATTGCGACATAATCTTTTTTAATGCCTACAAATTTTTTGAAGAAACAAAACAAAAAAATGAATACCGATATATTGATTCATATTTTTTAAAATTCAAAGAAAACATATTTTCTGCAAAAACCGCTCCTGATATAATTTTTAACACAGGGGGATTACCTTTTAGAGCTTACAAGAAAAATTTTTTAATTGAAAATAATATAGAATATTCTAAAACAAGATTTATAGAAGATTCTCAATTCTATATAAAAGCGCTGTTATATGCAAATAAAATGTCCTGTTTAAATCAATATCTTGTAAATTATAGAGTCCACAAAAATTCAACAACTTTCACGCAAAACAATAGAATTAACACCATAAAAGACACTTTTTTTGTTTGCGAAAATATTATAAAAAATTCCGATTATTTTGAAAATAAAAAAATTGTAAATTCATTTTTAGATAACAGACTAAGACAGTTATTTTACTATTTTTCAATTTGCGATAATAAAAAAGAATACTTTTATATGTTTAAAAGTATTGCAAAACATATAAAAAACACCTACGGCTTTGATTTTATACAAAAAAATACTCAATTTATAAGGCTGAATGATATAATTGAAAAAAGCTATGAAATATATGAACTTAAAAAAAGATTTTTATTAACTAAAATATTTATAAAACACTATTTTTAAAAAAGGAAGCCCAAGAATGAAACTTTCAACTTTAGTTAAAATTATAAATTCAATAAAAAAAATTACAAACCTTATATTACCCTACGATTTTCAAGACTTTTTGCTTAGAAAATCAGGAAAAGGAACATATTTATCTCAAGTTGAATTTCACCTTGTCGACCATTGCAATTTAAATTGCGCTCACTGCAACCATTTTACACCTCTTGCAGATGAAAACTTCTGTAAAATAGATGATATAATCAATGACTTTAAAAAATTAAAAACGATTTTTGATAACATAGGAAAAATTTTTATTGTTGGAGGAGAACCTCTCCTGCATCCTGAATTGTTAAATATTTTAGAACCCTTGAGAACAATTTATCCTAAAAGCGAAATCATAATTATCACAAACGGAATTTTATTAAATAAACAAGAAGATAGCTTTTTTGAAACCCTGAAAAAATACAATATAGCTCTTTCAATGACACACTATCCTATTAAAGTTGATTATGAAAACTGGATAAAAAAACTTAATGAAATGGGAATAAAAGCATATTATTTCAGCCTTGACAGAAATAAAATGAGAAAACAAAACCTTAATCCGGATGGGAAAAACGATAAAAACAAAGCTTTTTCAATGTGTGTTGAAAAAAAATGTCATTTTATAAGAGATGGCAAATTGTATATCTGCACACCGGCTCCAAATATTTCTTTTTTAAATAAATATTTTAACCTTAATTTTGAAGTCAAAAAAACAGACTATATCGACCTAAATAAAATCAAAAGCGCTTCAAAAATTAATGCCTTATTCAAAAAACCTATTGATTTTTGCAGATACTGCAACGATAAAGAAATAGAATTTGATACCTACAGAATTTCAAAAAAAGAACTTAATGAGTGGGTTAAATCATAGTTGACAGTTTTTTATATAAATCCGAAAAGTTATCAAAAATAATTTCAGCACCGTTTTTTTGAAGAAAATCAACGGTTTTATATCCCCAAGAAACACTGTAACAAGGTATTTTTGCATTTTTTGCAGTTTGAATATCAACCTCGCTATCACCTATAAAAATTGCTTCATCTAAAGAAACATCGGAAATTTTTAAAATATTTAAAAGCGCAGCAGGATTAGGTTTTTTAGGAAAATTAACTGATTCACCTAAAGAAATATCAAAAATATCCCCAAAATATAATTTAGATAATTTTTTAACCTCATCATCAGGTTTATTTGATAACACTGCAAGTTTAATATTTTCTTTTTTTAACTTTTTAAGAATTTCAACGGCATTATTATAAGGTTTAGTTTTATTTGTTGAATTTTTTGAATAATGGTCTTTAAAAATTTCAAAACATTCGGCTATTTTTTCTTTATTTTCTCCAACTGCACGCTCAATTAATTTATATACACCATTTCCCACAAATTCCCTTATTTCATCCAAACTTCTTTTTTCTAAATTACATTTACCTAGCGCAAAATTAACGCTATCGGCTAAGTCTTCAAGAGTATATAAAAGAGTGCCGTCTAAATCAAAAATCAACATTTTAATTTTCATTTTTATTTTTCCTTTTTGCGTATGAAAAATACCTCAAAACATTACATTTATTTACATTTATGATATAATTTTACTATATCGTGGAACACAACATATTATAGTATAACTATAAGGATATGATAAGATAAAAGGATTTATTGGCTATGACTACAACAATTACAGGCGTTGGTTCAGGGTTTGATATAGACGGTTGGATATCTCAGCTGGTTTCAGCTAAAGAAACTTCGCTTTTGACCCCTCTTCAAACAAAACTTACCACACTGCAAAATAAAAGCACCGCATTAGATGAGCTTAAGGGTAAATATTCAACCCTTCAATCAGCTTTACAAACTTTTACAAAAACAATCTATGATTCATCATCAGATATGTGGTGCAACACAACAATAAATTCTTCAAATTCCGCTTATGCAACGGCAACCTCATCAGGAAATGTTGCAAGCGCAAATATCGAGCTTCAAATTGAACAAATTGCAACTGCAACCAGTGCAAAAAGCGTAAATAGCCTTGGTACAATATCCAAAGAAAACATTGAAAATGCTAAATTCACAAATCTTGCAAACGGTCAAGCCACAGCAGGCAACTTTACAATGTTTTTAAACGGAAAAGAATACGAAATTGAAATCGAATCCAATGACACCGTTAAAGATGTTATGGATAAAATATATAACGCTTCAGAAGGAAAAATCCAAGCAAGTGTTGATGATAGCGGGAATTTTTCAATAAAAGCATACAAAGAAGAAACAGGTTCAGACGGAACAAATAGCTTTACCGTTGACGAAAGTGCCGTATTATCTCTAGGCTCAAGCTCAGATAAATCTAACTTAGCCGCAGCCCTAAAACTCCACAACACTGAAGGAACATACAGCTATACAAGTTCATACCCTGTTTCAACAGTTAATACAAAAGCCGCAATGGCAAGTGCTGAATCAGGACTTAGCGGAATAAAATTCTTTGATGAAAACGGAAATCCTGCAACAAAAGGCACCATTACAATAAACGGGGTTGATTTTGAAATTGATGAAAATACCTCGCTAAATACTCTAATTTCAAGAATCAACGGAAACTCAGAAGCAAACGTAAAAGCAAGCTATGATTCTCTTACAAATAAATTAATCTTAACTTCAACTGAAACAGGTCAAAATAACATCAGTCTTACTGAATCAGGCACAAATTTATTAAATGTTCTCGGTTTTACCACAGGCGAAGGTGAAGACGAAGTGCTTGCTCAAGGTTCTCAAACACTGGGGCAAAACGCAATAGTCTACATTAACGGAAACAAAGTAATTTCAGCTTCCAATACAATAACTGGTGAATCTTCAGGTATAGCAAACCTTTCAATCACAGTTAAAAAACCGACAAGCGATTATTCAAACAATAAAGATGACGAAAAAAATATCACACTTGATATTCAACCAGATTACACAAAAGTAAAAGAAGCATTAACAAAATTTGTCGATGCCTATAATGATGTCGTAACAACAACAAAATCTATGTCAGGTTCAGAAGGCGCAATAGGACATGATTCAACCTTGAATTCTATATTGAGCTCAGTAAGAGGCTTAACCTCAGATGTAAGCGATAATGAGGGTATGTACACTATGCTTGCTCAAATTGGAATTTCAGCTTCCTCTGCTGATACTACAAAACTTTCCATTGACGAAAAAAAATTAGATGAAGCCCTTTCTCAGAATTTTGATTCTGTTAAATTACTTCTATCAGACGGATATACAAGCAAAACAGATAACGGCTTATTTGATAAACTTTTAGCCGATATAAACTCTGTTTTAGATGTTGAAAGCGGGTATTTCAGCCAAAAATCAACAAGTTTGCAATCTCAAATAACAACCGTAAACGATAGAATTGAAAGAGCGAACACAACACTGGCTAATTATGAAGCAAGAATAACAAAACAATTTAACGCAATGGATTCAACTATTTCATCCCTTAGCGCTCAGTTATCTGCTTTCCAATCATATTTAGGATAAATTATTTAACAATTTTTCCTGCTAATTGACCACAAGCAGCATCTATATCTGCGCCTCTTTCGAGTCTAATTGTAACCTTTTTGCCGCTTTCTTCAAGAAGGTACTTGAATTTCAACATGTTATTTTTTTCAGGTTTCTTGAATTTATCACCCTTGACAGGGTTATAGGGAATTAAATTAATATTACATTTTAAATCTTTAAGATAATTAATTAATTCCTTTGCGCACTCAAAGCTGTCATTAAACCCGCCAATTAAAATATATTCAATTGTAACCCTGTCTTTAGTTGCTTGATTATACGTTTTAAGAGCATCATGAAGTATAGCTATATCATATTTCTTTTCAATCGGCATAACTTTATTTCTTAATATATGATTTGGTGCATGCAATGATATTGCTAGAGTCGGAACTAAATCATTTTTTGATAATTCTATTATTTTTGGAACAACTCCGCAAGTAGATAAAGTAATTCTTCTTATTGAAATCTGAAGGTTTTTATTAATTAATTTTAGTGCTTCAGCTACATTTTCGTAATTATCTAAAGGTTCTCCCTGACCCATAAACACAACATTTGTGATTTTTAAGCCTGTATCGATTTGCGCATGTAAAATTTGAGATACTATTTCATAAGCCAAAAGATTTCTCTTAAAACCGTTTTTACCTGTCGCGCAAAATTTGCAGCCCATTTTGCATCCTACTTGACTTGAAACACACATAGAAAGATTTGAGCGATTATCAAACCTCATCAATACTGTTTCTGCGCAGTTTCCATCTGCAAATTCAATTAAATATTTTATTGTTCCGTCTTTAGAAATTTGCCTTAATTTAATTTTAGAATCCAAAATCGTGCAATTTTCATTTAAAAATGCCCTGAATTCTTTTTTTACATCTGTCATTTCATCAAAAGAAGAAGCATTTTTAGCCCAAATCCAAGAAAATATCTGTTCTGCTCTAAATTTTTTTTCACCTTTAGATACTATAAAATCAATCAATTCTTCTTTTGTTAGCTTAGATAAAACAACTTTTTCCATACTGAAATATTAACATAAATTAAAAATTTTTTAAAAATAATTCATACACCCTTGCAAATAAAACATCTTTAAAATAAAATAATCTTACCCGAAGTGGCTTTGGTATGCCACAAGGAAAGAAAAAGGAGAAAAAAAATGCCTAAAATGAAAACACACAGATCAGCGGCAAAACGCTACAAAATCACAGGAACCGGCAAAATTTTAAGACAAAAAGCCGGAAAAGGACACTTGTTGGCTCACAAAAGCCCTGCTAGAAAAAACAGACTTTCAGGAACAACTGAAGTGTTTGAAGGAAATTTGAAAATGATTTCCAAGGAATTACCGTACAAAAAGAAATTCACTAGATAGGAGCCGAAAATGAGAGTCAAACGTGGTAATGTTTTAAGAAAAAGACATAAAAAAATATTAAAATTAGCTAAAGGTTTCTTGGGTGCAAGAAGCAGAATATTCAAAGTTGCAAATATCGCTGTAATGAAAAAATTAAAATATCAATACAGAGACAGACGCAACCTAAAAAGAAATATGCGTGCACTTTGGATAATCAGAATTAATGCAGCAGTTAGAGAACTTGGTTTAACTTATTCAAAATTTATGAATATGCTTAAAAAAGCAAACATCCAAGTAAACAGAAAAATGTTGGCTGAACTTGCAGCAAACGAACCTGATGCATTTAAAGTGCTTGTTGAAACTGCTCAAAGCGCAAAATAATTTTTCTTAAAAAATACATAAAGACCGCATAGATTATATGCGGTCTTTTCAAATTTTGGATTTCTCTCTTTTTGTGTGTGTTCTCTTTACTCTCAATTTCTCTCTTTTTTTCGTGTTTTATAGCGTTAATCCAAAAGTGCTTCTAAAATTGCTGCGTTCTTTGTTGCAAATGTATTTTCTCTCATTTTTGAACGATTAATGTAAGTTCTTAGAGCTTCTCTAATTAATTCACTTCTTGTTCTGTTTTCACCTTCTGCAACTGAATCGATTTGTGATAAAAACTTTTCGGGCATTGAAATTAGTACTCTAGCCATTTGGTATCTCCTTATTACTTATTTATTTTATATTTCGTACTTACATATATATAAAGTATATCTTTTATAATAAATTGCCTTTTTGTTTTTTATTTTTAGAATTTCCTTAATATTTCTTAACAAATTCCTAACTAAAATACTTAAAACGCCTGACAAAACTGGACAAAATATTTTTTATCATTAATAGAAAATTATGAAAAATATACTCATAAAATTTTTTAAAAACAAAAATAAATGCACCCATAAAAACGCTCTAATAAACACAAATGAAGGATATTGCCCCGATTGCGGACAATATCTTGTTAAAAATTATTATATTGTAAGATGTGCATCATGCGACATAAAACGAGAAGCAAAGCTCTATTGGGGCGAAATAGTACCTAAAAATAAATTCTGCTCAAATTGCGGCGCAAGCGAATACTACATAGAAAAACTCGACAAAATCAATTTTATTGATGCACAATTTGCAATATATATAAAAGAAATAGCAGAAGAAATAAAAAACCAATCCCCTGAAACACAAATTTGGGTAGAAAAAGAAAATGGAACAATAAAACAAATAGAAGTAAAATCAGCCTAGAGCACGAATTTCAACTTCCAGCTTATCTTTAAATGTAGCAGTTAATTCTTTTTCAATTGAATCATTTATATTAACCCAAAGATGATTATTTGTAAGCATTTCAAACCTTCTTACATTATCAAATTCATCAGGCGCCTCAAAATCGATTACGACAGGATTTTCACCCTTATGCTTTACAAGAAGTTCCTTTAATAAAATGTTTTCTTCAGCTGCAAACTCCTTTAAAAAATGCAAAGTAACAAGATTTACCTGCTCTATAGGCTTAACTTCAATAATAGAAAGATTAATTTCTTCATCTCTAATGTTAACTTTTGCTCTTAAAATAGCTTTATGCTCTGATTCAATTAACGCTCCATAATTTTCCACTACTTTTGGGAAGGCAACTATTCCAATTCTACCTGTTAAATCTTCGATTTGACCTGTTTTTATATATTTTGTCGGGTCTTTTTTAGTTGGTTTTTGAACAATTTGAGATAATAAACCGCAAATTGTAACTGTTTCATCTTGTTTCGGATTTTCTAAAATATCTTCAATGGTTTGAGTTGTGATATATTTTAAAGTGTCTTTAATTGAAGCTAAAGGATGAGAGGTTACATATATTCCCATTAACTCTTTTTCAAACATCTGGATTTGAGAATCGCTAAATTCATCCTCGCTGCTGCCTGACATTTTAAATGTAGGTATGTTAAGTTCTTCCTGTGCATCTTCACCAAGAGCAGAAAATAGACTAACTTGACCTGACATTTTGGTTTTTTCGGAGTTGTGAACAAATTCAACAACATTATCAATATTATTTAAAAGTTGTTTTCTGGATTTTTCAATTGATGCAAAGGCACCGGCTTTAATCAAGCTTTCCAATGTTCTTTTATTCAAACATTTTGAATCAACTCTTGAACAAAAATCAAAGAAGCTTTCAAAAGGCTTATCTTTTCTTTCATTTTCAATTTGCTCAATAACCGCTTCTCCAACATTTTTAATTGAAGCTAAACCAAAACGAATATTTTTGCCATCCGGTGTAAATTGAGAGTTAGATTTATTAATATCGGGCGCTAAAACCTCTATTCCCTGCGCTTGACATTGAAGAATATATTGTTGAGTTTTTTCTTGCTTATCAGCAACCGAAGTTAACATTGCACACATAAATTCAACAGGATAATGAGCCTTCAAGTACGCTGTTTGATAAGCAACAAATGCATAAGCAGAAGAGTGCGCCTTGTTAAAACAATATTTTGCAAAGCTTTCTATTTGTTCAAACAATTTTGTTGCAGCTTCCGAGCTCATTCCTTTTTTTGCCGTCGCTTCAACAAAAATTGATTTTTGCTCCGCCATTTGTTGAAGCTTCTTTTTACCCATCATACGACGAACCATATCAGCTCCGCCCAATGAATAATCAGCTAAAGTTTGGAAAATAGCCATAATCTGCTCTTGATAAAGGATTGTTCCGTAAGTATCTTTTAAGATACTTTCAAGTAGGGGGTGAGCATATTCAATTTTTTGACGGCCGTGTTTTCTGTCTATAAAATCTTCAACCATGCCGGCTTCCAACGGCCCAGGACGATACAGAGCAACCATAGCGCCCAAATCCTCAAATACAGTAGGCTTTAGACGTTTAATATATTTTTTCATTCCGCTTGATTCAAGCTGGAAAACTGCATCCGTTTCGCCTTTAGAGAGCATTTCAAAGGTTTCTTTATCATCAAGAGGAATATTATTTATGTCAATATCTTCCCCTGTTCTTTCTTTAATTAAATCAAGTGCATCTTGAATAATAGTCAAAGTTTCAAGACCCAGAAAGTCCATTTTAAGAAGACCTAATTTTTCAATTCCCGCCATAGGATATTGAGTTGTTGTTGCTTTTTCTTTTGATAATGCAACAGGGATAATCTCATCCATAGGTCTTGGTGCAATAATAACACCTGCTGCATGAGTTCCTACCTGATTTTTTAAGCCCTCCATATGAAGCGCTTCATCTACAAGACTTTGAACCTGAGAATTTTCATCACAAAGTTTTTTTAATTCCATTCCGTCTAAAAGCGCATCTTTTAATTTTGTTCCCGGATTTGATGGAATCATTCCCGCCCAAGAGTTTGCTTGCGAAAAAGGAATATCATAAACCCTGCACACTGCTTTTAGGGCAGCTTTTGCAGCCAATGTGCCAAAAGTTATAATCTGACAAACATGATCTGCCCCCCAACGCTCAGAAACATAGTCTATAACTTCGCCTCTGCGTCTTTGGCAAAAATCGATATCTATATCAGGCATTGATATACGTTCAGGATTTAAGAAACGCTCAAACAACAGATTATGCCTAATTGGATCAAGTTCTGTTATTCCCAAAGAATAAGCTACAATACTTCCTGCAGCAGATCCACGACCCGGACCGACAGGAATTTTATGTTCTTTTGCCCAATTTATAAAATCCCAAGTCAAAAGAAAATAAGCAGGAAAACCCATTTTGCATATTACATCAAACTCATATTCATAACGTTTGATTATATCATCAGGAATAGGATCTCCATATCTTTTTTTCAATCCTTGACGACACAAATGGTCAAAATATTGAACTTCATTGTATCCCTCAGGACAAGGATATTTTGGTAAATATTCCTTTGTTTTGCCAAATTCCAATTTATCCATTTGGAAATCAACTTTATCGGCAATTTCAACTGTATTTGAAATACAAGTATTAAAATAATCTTCATCCATCCAAGAAAATGCTTGTCTTAATTCTTCAACGGTTTTAACATAAAACTCATTAACGGAAAATTTAAACCTGTCGGGATTAGATTTTGAAGATTTTGTTTGCTCACATAACAAAGTATCATGCCAAGCGGCATCTTGAGCTTTAAGATAGTGCGAGTCATTTGTTATTACCGTTTTAATATTTAATTCTTCAGCAATTTCCATTAAAATCGGGTTTGATTCTTTTTGTTCTTTTAAACCATGATCTTGCAGCTCTATATAATAATCTTCACCAAATAATTCTTTATAATATTTTGCTTTTTTTATTGCTTCTTCTTTATTTCCATCCAATATATTTCTTGCAACTTCGCCTTGAATACAAGCAGATAAACATATTAAATCATCTTTATATTTCTCTAAAATTTCGTGGTTTATGCGAGGTTTATAATAATATCCTTTTGTTGTTGCAATCGAATCCAATTTACACAAATTATGATAACCGTTTTGATTTTTAGCAAGCAAAACAAGGTGATACATAGTTTTTTTGGATCTATCTTCCAATACATCACCGTCGCATATATAAAACTCGCAGCCTAATATGGGTTTTATAGCTTCAATTTTCTTTTTCATCTCCTGTTCTTCTTCAGAGAGCATGTGAGATAACATTTCATTTTTTGCAATAAACATATCAGCGCAGCCATACATAACGCCATGATCTGTTATTGCAATTGCAGGCATATCGTTTTCAGCTGCATATTTATAAAAATCAGGAATCCTTATTGCACCATCCAAAAGGGAATATTCCGTGTGTATATGTAGAGGAACATATTTCATAATTTAAATTTTACCATAGATAAAAAGCATGAATTAATTTATTCTATATTCTTTAAAAGCAGCTTTACATCTTCTGTTATTATCATTTTAGGGTATGTATTTATAAATTCATCAAATACTGCTTTGGCTGTTCCTTTTTTTCCTGTTTTATAATAAATTAATCCCGCTATTATCCGATTATAAGGATTTGTTGTGTCGTTTAGTGCTTTTGTTAATTCTTTATTATAAGTTTTTGTTTTAACACAAGCATCTGCGTATGCTTCATAATATGCCATATTTATGCAGTCTTTGTTTATTGCATCCCTGAAAGCTTTTTTTGCATGGGTATAATACCCGATTTTCATTAATGTTTTTCCGATATTATACAAGTATACAGCGCTTTCTGACGAATTTGCAGTCAAATTATATGCTATTTCATATTCCTTTAGCGCACTTTTATAATTTTTTTCCTCAAAATAAATATTACCCATGTTAGAGTGCAGTCTTGCGTTTTTTCTTGCGTCAATTTTTTGCCACTCATATCCGTCTAAGCCTCTATTTGAGTTCATTGAATAAACAGGCAGTGATAAAAATATAAGCGCTGCAGCCAATATTTTATAATTCGACTTCATAATTTTCTTTTGCAAAGAATATGCCTTCATCTATATTGGAAAATTCTTTTTCTAAGACAGACAATTTTTCATCATCATACTCAGGGTCATAATGAAAAAAGAAAAGCCTTTTTGCTTTTGACAATTTATAGTTTTCAATTGCCATTTCAAAAGTTGAATGCCCAAAACCTTGCTTAGGCTGAATTGGATTAATGTAATCCTGATAAGTATATTGAGCATCATGAATTAGGCAATCAGCTTGATGAGCAAATTGAATAAATTTCTTATCAGCCCCAATATAGCTTTCTTTATCTGTTGCATAAATAAGTATTTTAGATTTATATTGTATTTTAACACACAAGCAGCCGTTTTTAGGGTGTGCCTGAGTTTTGTAAGCCGTAATTACAATATCATCATCTTTAACTTTTAAATCTGTATTTAAGTTATCATAAACTTTTGTTGTACCATCTTGAGAAATAACTATTACATCATTTTCTGTAAAATTATTAATTTCAAACTTGCTTCTTATTTCTTCCAAACCAAGAGGAAAAACTTTATCAAATAATATTGTTTTTAATGTATCTTTTAAGTTTTCATCTGTCGTATTTAAACCAAAAAGATTAATAACTGAAGAGCTATCAAACAACGGTTTATAAAATTGCAGCCCTTGGATATGATCCTGATGAATATGACTTAATATAATCGTTGCTCTATGAGGACTTTTCTTATCTTGAATTATAGAATTTCGAACTTCATCCAATCCAACATCAATAATTCCTGTTCCGGCATCAAGAATTATTAATTGATTACCACAGCGCACCTCAACGCAAGCCGTATTTCCTCCAAACTTTAAAAAATTACTCTTTGGACTGGGATATGACCCGCGAGTTCCTCTAAATTTAACCGTAAATTTTTCATTTTCTTTTGTCATGGCAATTTAATTCTCTTGTTCTACAGTTTCAGGATTTGTTATCTCATTATTTATTTGATTTTCTTCGAATTCTTGTTCTTTAATTTTAGTTTTTTTGCTTCTTTTGAAAAAACCTGATTTCTTTTTTTCAGATTTTATTTTCTTTGGCTCGGTTAATTTTTTTATTTCACTTTTTTTAGTTTTTGTTACTTTTTGCGCTTTTTTAATTTGATTTCTTTTGTATCTTACGGATTTATGACTTTTCTTTCTGTATGTAAAACTTAAATCTCTATCTTTTTCATAACCTGCAAGTGTTGCATAGGATATTACACTTTGTCTATTTAATTCTTTTATATCATCCAATCTTGTTGAAATAAAATCAAACTTAAAAGTAACTCTATCTTTATAATTCACAATTTTTATATGACGAAATGCCATAGGATAGGTAACTAAAGACGGAGTTGAAACAAAAACTATGTTGCCAACTCTTCTTATTTTAGCTGCATGGTAGTGCCCTGATACAACTATAATAGGGTTTTTATATTTAATTAATATTTCATTAAATTCATTAGCATTTAACAGTGCATGCTCCTGCGCCATAAAAGGCTGCAAAGATGGAATATGCATAGCAATTAAAACAATTTTATCCTGATTTTGGGATAGTTCATTATCTAAAAATTGCAGCTGCTCTTCCGTTAATTCACCATTTGAAGTGTTTCTATCGGTAATTACAGGGTCTAAAACTATAATTCTATAATCTGTTTTTGGACTAAAAGCATAGTATGTGTCAGAAAAAACATAATTTGGATTACATTTTTTAACAATTTCCAATACTTCATCTCGACTTAAATCGCCATAAGATAAATCATGATTTCCAAAAGTATTCAAAGTGGGATATCTTAATTTTGTTAACAGGCTATAGTATTCTCTATAATTATCAACCGTGGCGCTATCTACCATATCTCCGGTAAATAATACAAAATCAAGCCCTTTTATATCATTTATCTGCTCAATTGCATCCTTTAAAAGGACCGATGAATCTCCTAGTGCCTTGTATGACGTATTTTCCCTATCAACCGAAATATGAGTATCTGAAATTTGGACAAAGTCCAATGTCATATTTCTAAAAGAAAATGCAAAACAGCCCAATGTGCCTACCACAAGCAGGCACATTAAAACTATAATTTTAGATAATTTATTTTTCATTTACCAACTGTTCTAATTTTTCCAATAATTCCTGATGGTTCTTATAAAATTCCCATCCTCTAGCTTTCATAGCATAAATCATAGCTAAAGGCAAGTTTAGCGCTTCATCGGTTCTTAATTTTTCTTTGTAAAATTCTTCAAAATTACAAGGCAATCTTAATGTCCAGTTAGGATCTCCTGATGTACCGGGGACATTATAGACTTCATTTATTCCAAAGAAATCAGTAAAGAAAATTTGAACATTTTCAGCTTTTGATGCAAAACATTCAACAAGCTTCATAAATGCAAAGAATTTTTCATCCGTATACATCCTATGCCAGATTTCATCTTTATTTCCAAATTCAGAACATAAATCTTCAATCAAATTTTTAATATATGGATTAGCTTCTTCTGTATTAACCAATTTAGATGCCCACATTCTAATAGGTTCGTTATCGTGAGTTCCTACCATAACCCAAGAATTTGGAGTTATGTTTTTACATCTATAAGGGTGATTTTCTTCTTGAGTTACAACAAATTGAACAAGTTTCATGCCTTGAAGACCGTATTTTTTCATAACTTGAACAACAGGATAAGTCAAAGTTCCCAAATCCTCAGCTATGATTGAATCTTTATCCAATCCTGCTTCTTTTGCTGAAGCTATGACAATCTTTTCAATCATTCTGCCGTATAATGTTACCTGATTATCGTCTAAATTATCAATCCATTTTTCGTCATCAGGAGTTACAAATTTACCTTCAATCGGTGTTTTATTGATGTTTTCCTCACGAGCTATTGCATATTTTTTCAACTCAGGATGAGTCGGAGAAGAATACAATCTTCCTGCGCCTTCTTCAACTTTTGGAAGACATCCTTTTTTATAAACCCAAGGGTCGATTAAACCTACGGTATGATCAATTCTAACTCCACCCGGGTTTTCTTTAAACATTTTTGTATATAATTTTTTAAGCAATAAACCTGCTTCACCAAGCGAACCATCCTTATTAAAAAGCTTTTCAGGATTTACAACGCTGAACCCCCAAGCTTGTCCGTCTTTTGAAAAATAATCCGGAGGACAACCCAAGCACCAACCATCTAAAAATAAAGATTGATAAGCCCAGTTATCTCTGTCTGAAAAGGCTACTTGTCTATCCGCAATTAATTTAAGGCCAAGCTTTTTAGTATATTCAAGAGTTTCTTCACTTTGCTTTTGGACAATAAATTGTTCTAATTTATATTTTTCAATAGTATCAAAATATTTCTTCTGAATTTCTTTTATTCTTTTTTCAGCGTGCTTTTTATCTGCTTTTCCAAATAAAGTTCTATCTAATTCACTTTTCCATTGAGGCCAATAATCAGAATTATTTTCAATTGATAAAGCTTCATACAAAGAATCCTTATCAAGCCAGAAAGCATTTTGCTCCTTGAAAGCTTCAAATTCTTTTTTTAATTCCTTTGGAGCATTCTTTTTAAAATTTTTATAAAATTCATTAGCACATAGCTCAATGCTCTCAATAGCATATACATAAGCAGCTTTATTTGTATTCTTATTCGGATTCATTTCAATAATTTTATCTAAAGTTTTTTGAGATAAAATCTTGCCCCATTTATCTGTCGTAAGTTCTTTTAAATTAATAAATAAAGGATTTTTTGAAAAAACAGTTCCTGTATAAGGAGAAGAATCTGAAAGTTTAGTTTTACCGCTTGGTCCAAGCTGAACAGCGCTAAATACACCTTTCAAGTAATCGAACAAGGATTTTGCACAGGTTGAATTATACGTTCCAAAACCAATATTTTCATTATTTTTTGAAGGAAAACTAACTCCATGCAAAATAAGAGCTAAATTTTTCTTACCTAAAGCTTTAAGTGCTTCTTGAATTGTAGCCTTATATTCTTTAGTAAACAATTTTGATTCTTGTAATAACATTATCCTCTCCTTAAAATAAAAAATTAATAGTTGTTAAGACCTCGCTTTTGCAAATACTCACGCACATGATTTAAAGATGCCTGAACTATTCTTGTAATACGGGAACTTGAAAGCCCGACCATAGTTGCAATTTGTTTTACCTGCATATTTCGATAAAACCTGTATTCTACAATGGTTCTATCTTTTTGAGGCAATTTTGAAATTGCTTCTTTTATTAATTTACTTAATTCCGATATTTCAGCTTTTTCATCAGGGGTAGCAGATGTATCTTTTATAAAATCAAAAGGAGATTCATTATCAGAACTAGCCGCCATAATTGAATCAATTGATAAAATTGTTTCATAGACAGCTTCTCTAACTTTTGTAGGAGAAACATCCAGTGCAGACTGGTTATCTGAATACTCTTCCCCTGTTTCTTCTTCACCGTCTTCTTTTTTATGTTTTAGAGTATACCATTTATAGCGATTTCTAAGTTCGTTTCTTATTGCCCAACGAACGGCAGTTGCAATATATGAAGAGTTATAATTTTTAAGGTCTTCTTCGGATTTATTTTTAAACAACGCTTGAAGCGCAATAATACCAATTGAAACAAGTTCATCACAATCAAGCATATGACTTGGAATTCTTTTGTATTCTACCCTTGCAACTTTTTGTATAATATCGATATAGTCTTTTAATTTAGCTTGCAACTTTTGCTACCGTCTATACTATCTCTATAATTAAATTTTACTATCATAAATTAAATAATGCAAATAGGTAAATTTAATGAACTTTTTCATCTTTATATGCTTTGTGAGATAAATAAGATAAAATAGTGCAAACAATACCAAAAAATATAGCCCAATATATAGCGCAATGGTATCCTTTAACAAATGCTAAAGTTTCATTTAATCCATTATTTAGCGCACTATTTTTTGCAAAATCAAAAATACTGATTGAAATTGTTATACCTAAAAGCATGCCAACATTTCTAAACATAGCCAAAATTCCGGATGCAATGCCCATTTTTCCCATTGGCGCAACCGATACAATTAAAGCATTAACACTCGGCTGATAGCACCCGGAACCCGCTCCAATTAAAGCCTGAGCAATTATAATATTCCAATATGTAAGCTTATCACTAACTGTCGTAAAGAAAATATAGCCCAAAACAATTAAAATCGTTCCTGTTGTCATAAGTATTGAGCTGTGAAGTTTTTTGGTTAATTTTCCGTTTAAAAGCGCAAGCAGCATAAACATAATTGAAAAAGGCAATATTAAAACAGCAGTCATCACAGGGCTTTGTCCTAAAACTTGTTGAGTATAAAAAGGAAACAATAAAGCATTTGTAAAAAGTGCAAAATATGCAATTAAAAGAGCGAAATTGCCATATGTAAAAACTTTTGACTTGAAAAGTTCAAAATTCACAACAGGATAAGGTATCTTTTTTTCTTGAAAATAAAATATAATAGAAAAAATAAAAAATAAAATTCCAAAAATTATTATCCTATTTGATAACCAGCCCCAATCATGCCCTTTTGAAATAACCATAAGCATTGATAAAATTGCAATAAGCATATATACCATTCCAAAATAATCAAATTTAAACTCTGATTTATGAACAATCTCAGGAATATATTTCTTTGAATAATATGCACCCGCAAGCCCAATTATAATACTTGGGATAAAAATAGATCGCCAAGAAAAATAATGCATCAAAAAGCCGCCTAATATTGGGCCCGACATGCCGGCTAATGCCATAAGGGCAGTTGAAAAACCAAGGGCCTTGGCTCTTTCATTTCCTTTAAAAATCGATGAAATAATTGCATAATTATTTGATAGCAAAATGCTGGCACCCAACGCTTGAACAATTCTTGATAAAATTAAAACAGGTAAATTAAAAGAAAAAGTATTTAAAAATGCCCCAAGCGCAAAGATTAAATACCCAAGAGCATAAAGATTACTTCTTGAAACAAGGTCATTCAACTTTCCAAATAAAGTTAAAAAAGTAGAAAGTATTAATATATAAGCAGTTACTGCCCATTGAGCTGCATTAATATTTATATTGAAATCATCTGCAATTTCATACAATGCAACATTTACGGTATTAGAATCCATCATGGCAAGAAAACCACCAATGGCACTAACTGTGAATATAATCCATTTTAATTTTGTTGTTTGCTCACTATACATATTTGTTATTAATGCGCTCCGATTTAAAATATTAGCACTATTATTTTTTTGAGGCAATAACAAACAAATTTTTTCCTACGAAAGGGGAGAAAAATATATCTAAAAACTTGCAGAAAAAAAATATTTTATCATACAATTCAACTTGAAACTTACTAATATTTCCGTTATTTGTTTTAATTTTATCTTTTAAAATATAGATTAAAGTTATAAATACACCCAAAAAATCAGAATATTTTATTTTTTCAATCTTAAAACCCGATTGATTAAGTTTTTTTTCAATTGATTTTTTGTTATACCTTCTAAAATGTCCTGTTTTTACATCCATTGAAGAAAATAACCAATTAAAAGCAGGCAAATACAAAAATATTTTCCCGTCATCTTTTAATTTTGAATTTATTTTTTTTAAAATTTCAACATCATCAAAAATATGTTCCAAGGTATTCAGGGAATAAATTAAATCAAATTCGCCATTTAAACTATCCAAATTCACGTAAAAATCATTTTTATTTTCTTTATCTTTAAAATAATTTTCGTCGCTATCTACTCCAAAAAGTTCAATTTCTGGCATTTTATTTTTAATTAAATCCATAAAATAACCATCTGAACAACCAAAATCAACAATTTTTTTACAAGAATTTTTCTTTATTACTTTTAAAATCAAACTCACAATAAAATTATTATAATTTTTTGCAAATTTCATAACCTCAAGATTGTCTTTTGCTTGATATTCCATATTTTAATTATATGTTAGCTGTGTTATAATTTGCAAATGGAATATGAAATTGCGGTTTTAATACCCTGTTTTAACGAGGAAAAAACAATCCAAAAAGTAATAAATGACTTTTTGGACACTCTTAAAAATTATAATTTTAAAATTTATGCATACGATAACGCCTCAAACGACAATTCAGCCAACATAATCAAAAACTTCAATAACGAAAAAGTAAAATATAAATTCATTCAAAAAAAAGGTAAAGGCTTTGTCATAAAGCAAATGCTTAGTGAAATTCAGGCAGATTGCTACATTCTTGTAGACGGTGATGACACATATCCTGCTAAAGAATGCCTTAAAATGATTGAACTAATTAAAAATAATGATTGCGATATGGTAGTTGGCGACAGATTATCAGGAAATTTTAAAGAAAAAAATAAAAGACTTTTCCACTCAAGCGGAAATAAATTTATAACAAAATTAGTTAATACTTTTTTCAATGCCGATTTAAAAGACGTTATGAGCGGATATAGAGCTTTCAATAAAGAATTTGTCAAAAATTTAAACATACTCACAAAAGGTTTTGAGATAGAAACAGAAATTTCAATATATGCTCTTAAAAATGACTATAAAATAATTGAAATTCCTATTAATATAAAGCAAAGACCAAAAGGCAGCAAATCAAAACTAAACACATTTGTTGACGGTTTTAAAGTTTTAAAAACAATTTTTTATTTTAAAGGTCAAAAAAATGAAAAGAATACTTAGTTTTTCAAGCATTTATTCGCTATTTTTCGCATTTTGCACTGCAAGCGGATTTTGTCTTGATAAATATTCCGATATTTTCAAATTTGATTTTAAAATATTTTTAATAAGTTTTTCTATGGCCTTTATTTTGAGTTTTCTTTTTCTAAAATTTTTGCCTGACATTAAAAATAAAATCAACATTGAAATTCCAAAAAAATTAGAAAATTATCTTTTTCTACCTCAAAAAAAATGTTTTATAAGAAACTGGTTAATTATTTTAATCTGCTATATCCCTGCATTTTTAGCTTATTTTCCCGGATTATTCACATACGACACTTTATATCAAGCAAATTTTTTTATAAATCACGATTATATTGAAATAAATCCGATTTTTCACAGCTTTTTAGTTTTACTGGTTTTGATATTCGGATTGTTTTTAAATTCCGCAACAATTCCGATTTTTATTTTAACCCTAGCTCAAACCCTTATTATGACAGCAATTTTTGCATATTGTATTTTTATAATGTCAAAATTAAAAATGAATAGATTAATCATTTTACTTTCATTTTTATTTTTTGCGCTTCATCCGATTAATCAAATGTTTTCATTAATTTCAACAAAAGACACTCTCTTTTCAGGTCTGACTTTGCTTTATATTCTTCTTTTAGTTGAACTTTTTTATGATAAAGAAAAATTCTTCAAAAAAAATATCAACATATTAAAATTAATTCTTATTATTTGTTTTATGTTTCTATTCAGGCACAACGGTTTTATAGCCTATATTTTAACTTTACCGTTTGTTTTATTTGCACTTAAAAACTATAAAAAATCATTTATTTGCTTTCTTATTCCTATAGTATTTTATTTTTCATTCGGAATAATTAAAAAATCTTTCAATATTCAACCGCCCCCGATAGCTTCTTCTATTGCCATTCCGCTGCAGCAAATGGGAAGGGTTCGAAAATATGAAGATAAAAACCTCTCCGAACTTGATAAAAAAGCGTTCAGATTAATTGTATCCAAAGATAAAGAACTTAAATATTTTCCCTATAACGTTGATACCATTAAAATAGATAGCGAAATGCTCCATAGTGATTTCATTCAAAATTCAATCAAAAACAATCCCAAGCTTTTTATTTGTTTATATTTAAAATGGATGATTTTATATCCTAAGCATTATATTAATGCGTTTTTTCTTCAAACATATTCATACTATTACCCCATAGCAAAATATAAAACCATAGCGGAGCATTTCTTTATTTTAACATATAACCGCTGGGATAACCTTTTTGGAGTTCCCATATATTCCTATTGTTTCAATCCGATTTTAAGAAAATTTTATGATTCAATTTTTCTCTTTAATTCGTTTGAAAAAAACCCGATAAGTTTTATCTTATTTGCAATGGGAGTTAATTTTTGGATTATAGTAAGCGGATTTTTTATATTATTTTTCAAAAAACAATATAATTTCATTCTTCCTTTGATAATCATACCATTTCTATTTTTAACAGTGCTTTTCGGTCCGATTGCGCTTTTAAGATATATTTATCAAAATTATCTTATCATTCCTTTAATGCTTGGGTTTTGTCTTTCAAAATTTGAAAAAAATTAACATTTTAAGACAAACAAGGGTTTTTGGTATATTATTAATAAGCCGAAGTAAATAAAAAGGAAGTATGACTATGTTTGAAAAATATTTTTCCAAAAGAATCAAAGCAACGCCTTCATCATTCATCAGAGAAATTTTAAAAGTAACACAAAGACCCGAAATAATTTCTTTTGCAGGCGGACTTCCAAACCCTATTTCTTTTCCTCAAGAAGAACTTAAGATTTCAATGAACAGAATTGCAGAAAAATTCGGCGCAAAAATTTATCAATATTCTACAACGCTGGGGCTTGATTCTCTAAGAGAATATATAGTCCAAAGATACAAAAAAATCTGGAATATGGATATAACAGTAGATAACGTTATAATCACAACAGGTTCGCAACAAGCACTTGATCTTATCGGAAAAGTTTTTATAAATGAAGGCGACAAAGTAATGGTTGAAAGCCCTTCGTATTTAGGACTTTTGCAAGCTTTTCATTTATATGAAGCTGATTTTATTCAAACAAAATTAAATGATGACGGATTAGATATTGAAGAACTTGAAAAAACAATTAAAGTTCATAAACCTAAACTTGCATATTTAATCCCAAACTTCCAAAACCCAACAGGTTTAACATATACTTCAGAAAACAGAAAAAAAGTCTTTGAAGTAATAAAAGACGAAGATATGATTTTAATTCAAGATGACCCTTACGGAGAATTAAGATTTACCGATGAAGATAGAATTCCATATATCGGCTTAAATCAAACCGAAAAAAATATTTATCTGGGTTCATTTTCAAAAATCGTAACCCCCGGAATGCGTCTTGGATATGTAATTGCAAACAAAGAAATAATCAAAATGCTTGAAACTGCAAAACAAGCTTCTGATTTGCATTCAAACATATTCGGTCAATATTTAATTTCCGATTATTTATATAATAATGACCTTGATAAACACATTGAAAAAATCAAAAAATTATATAAAACCCAAGCAAATGCTATGATTGAGGCAATGAAAAAATATTTCCCAAAAAATGTTAAGTTCACAATCCCGAAAGGCGGAATGTTTAGCTGGGTTACTTTAGAAGAAGGAAAATCCTCAGCAGAACTTTTTAATAAAGCAATCAAAAAAAATGTTGCTTTTGTTCCGGGAAACCCTTTCTATGTTGATGCTACAAAGGATGTTAACACTCTAAGATTAAACTACACAAATGCCGATGAAAAAACAATAGAAGAAGGTATTAAACGCTTAAGCGAAGCTCTTTTAGAAATATAAATTGTAAATTTTTGTTAAAATAAATCTGCAATATACCAAATATTCCTTAAATAAATACTTTATATATACATCAAGAGATTTTAAGGAGTAAAAATATGAAAATTATCAGATTTATTACAGACGTTATTTCAATTGTTAATGAATATGACAAAAAATATCGCACAATTTAAAAATTTAGCAACTTTTATTTCGATAATGTTTTTTTATTAGTATGAATACCATTAATTTTACAAATAATATACAGTCAAATTCTCTTTCAAGCGAGGTCAACAAAAGACTCGAAAATAAAGAGAATTTTACTGCTATTAATAAAGAACAATTAAAACAAGATGTGGCAGAGTTTCAAGAAAAAGCTCAAGACCACGCTAAAGAAAATTTTATTTCGCAAACTTTAAAAAATATTGCTCCAAAAGATGTTAAAAAGTTTGCTATTTCACTGACTGCAACTCTTGCAACTGTTGTAGGGCTTGCTATTCTCGGAAACAAATCGTCAAATAAAATGGCGCAATTAGGGCTTCAACTTGATGATTTTCTTCTAAATCAAAAATGGTATCAATCTATATCCGGTTTCTTTAAAAAAGGAAAAGACGGCATTGTAAAAACTTTAAGAAAATCAAAAACAATTGATAATATAATGGACACCTTTAAAAATCGTCCCGCAAAAGCAAAATGCGACTTTTCAAGAGGCTATGGACGCGGTTTTGTAAGCATTTTCAGTTTAACTCCCGTTGATATTCTAAAAAAAGCATTTGCCAATATGGATGAAAGTAAACAACTTGAATCTTTAAAAAAACTTGTAGGTGATAAAAAAGCAAGCATTTTTTCAGAATTCCTTCAAGGTAAATCAAAAACTATTTTAGATAACAAAGATTTTTGTACAAAACTAACAGAAGCAATTAAAGAAAATTTTAACTTAAAAAGTAATGCTGACCTTTTAAATTTCTTTAAAGCGCTTCAAAACGGCAAATATCAAAATACAGATTTTAGTGAACTAATAAATGTCAATATGACAGAAAAAGGGCTTGGAAGCCTTGCGGGCGCTTGGTGGCCTGTTAATATAATTGATTCTATCGGAAGCAAGATATCTAAAGGAAAATGGAAAAATATCGGCAGAGGCAACCTCGGCGATTCAATGATTAAATTTAATGTTGTAAACGGTTCACTTGCAAAAACCGCTCCTGCTAAATTATTACAACAAGCAATCACTATTCCAACCGAATCAATTTCAAACTTTGTAAACGATAAATCAGGCATGGGTGCATTTTTATGTATACCTATAATGTCTTTATATAACAACGTTCAAGATGCCCCAAAAGAAAAAAGAGCAGCAACAATTGCAGATGATTACGTAGGCACAATGGGAAATATTGCAATCTCAACTCCTCTAGCTTATGGTGCCACTTATGCTCTTGCAAGTTTAAAAAATCTCAACAACAAACAAGGATTCCTTGCTAAACCATTAAAGCTAATAGGCGAATTTTTTGGTATGGGTCTTGATAGATATAAAGACGGTGTTCTCAAAACAGTCGAAAAAAGTTGGCGTAATGTCATTCCAAGATACTTAGGCGGCGCTTTAAGATTTGGTCTTATTATGTTTGCTTTTTCACCATTTTTCTCTAAGCCCATTAAAAGTGCTATAAATAAAATCTTTGGAAAACCTTATGATGCAAATGAAGCAGCAAAAGAAAAACAACTTCAAGAGCAAAGAAATACAGTTATACCTGAACTTGGAATAACACAGGGGGAACTTAATGATAAAATTGAAGCAAACCCTGATGCAGTAGCCAAACTTCAAAAAGATCCAATGCTATTAAGAGAAATTCAAAAAGATCCTAAGAAAATCTTAGATATATTAGACGGAAAAGAAATTCAAACCAAACCAAAGGATAAACTTTTAAGCCCTGCTAATTTAAATCTAACAAAAAACACAAACAATAAAAGGGAACTCTTTAACGATAAGCAACAAGTACAACAAGAACAACAAGTACAATCAGAAGAATACAAAATAAAAGATACTGCAACATATATTCCATCAAGCGAATTTACGGTTAAACCGACATTAAATGATATTCAAATTCAAGAATACCAAAGACTAATGAATGATTCCGATAAAATTCTAAAAAAAGCTGAAAAATATATTTAAAAACCGTATATCTTTTTTACCGTTTCAATGTCTTTTTTAGATACGGTGCTTAATCTTGGGGTAGCTGTTGAATAATACATTATGTCATTAACATTATCGCTATGCCCTAATATTCCGATTGCATGCCCTATTTCATGTAAGGTTATTTTATTTAACTGAACATCAGTATATTTAAATCCAATCGGACTGCTTTTTGAAATTGAGATTTCTGCTTTAGCTAGATAAATCTTTCCTTGGATTTTTGTATGTGCTGTTTTTGTAATACCTGCTTCACTGCCATTTAATTTATCAACATATTTTATAACTATATCAGCTTCATCAGCTGAATTTACATATTTAAAATTCAAATTGCTTCCAAGAGCATCATCCCAAATTTTAAAACTTCTTGTAAAAATATAACCTTTTAGTTCATCAGGTGTTATATACACCTTAATATTCTTTGGATTTATCCAAACAGCAGGAATTTTAACATCATCATAATAAGTCCTAAAATCTTCTCTTGCAATAGCACAAGAAAATAAAGAAAAATAAATTAAAGCTATGCTAATTAAATACTTCATAAAAAATTATATTTTAGCACCCGTTGTTTTATAAAGACTTATTTTATCAATATAGCAATCTGTTTTAGATTTAGCAAGTAATTTCTGCATATAAAGCAGGTTTTCTCTTTGCTGCAACAATTCAAGCTTTGAAATTACCCCTGTTTTATATTTTGATTGAGCATAGTTATAATCACGATTTTGAATGTCATAAGCTTTAATATTGTTTAATAATTTTTCATTATCGGATTTTAAATTATACAAAGAATCATTTACCTCTTGAATTGCAGTTAAATTCGTTTTTTCATAACTTTGAAGCAGTTGTTCGTATTTATTTTTATTTAATTTTAAATTAGCAACTCTGACAAACCCTGTAAATAAAGGCAAATCAGCGCTTGCCCCCAATAAAGACAAGCTGTTTTTCCAACTCATAGACCCCATTGAAGATGAAGCTATAAAAGTTAAAAGCCCCAAAATATTTATCGTAGGTAAAAACTCTTTCTTTGCAACTCGAATGTCAATTCCTGCAGCTTCAAGCTGCTTTTCAAGTGCTTTATAGTCGGGTCTGTTTATTATAATTTCAGATGATATTTCATCAGGAATTTCGAAATCAATTCCCAGTTCATCCAACGAACTTCTTTGATATTCTTTAGTATTATTTGGACTGTCGCCAATCAAAACAGCTAAAGCGTTAAGTGCATTTTGTCTTGTTTTTTTGTAATCCAATAAATCATTTTGTGCAAGCACAAAAGCTTTTTCAGCCAAAATAAGGTCAGAAGTCGAAACTATACCTTCTTCATTGGATAATTTCATTAGTTTATATATTTCTTCTCTATCTTTAACAAGCTTTTCCTGAATTTCAATCGTTTTATCAAGATTAACAATATTATAATAGGTTGTAGCAACCATTGAAACAATTGCTATATCAGAGCTTTGCGCCTGATAAATTGTTCCTTCAAGAGCTTTTTTAGAAGATTTTGTTTTATCCCAATTTTTTCCGAATAAATCAAGCTCATAACTTGCCATAATTGGAAGTGCTACAGAGCCATCTGTTTTAGTTGTATTTGGCATTTTTAATAACAAAGGAGAAACACCGGCGCTCAATGTGGGCAATTGTCCTGCTCTTGTTGCCATAACGTTTAATTTTGCCTGTTCAATTTTAAGAGCTGCAGTTTTTATGTCGTTATTATTATTTATTGCAGTTACAATATATTTTTCTAAATGCGGATCATCAAGCTTTTTCCACCAATCAAAATTAATGTAATCTAATATAGTGGTTGCCGGCATTTTTTTAGATTTAGTTTCCAAAATTGCATAACTTGGATTTATAACAAAACAAAAAACAAATGTTGTTAATAAAACTAGTGCTGATAGCTTTTTCATACTTTCCTCAAAATTTTATTGCATTTTTTACAATGAAATGTTAGCATATTAATGTTGCAAAAGCAACATGTTATTTATACAACATATTTAGGATTTACAAAAATTCTTTAACACCTATAAAGGAAGCTATGAAAGTAAAGTACGAAGATTCAATTTTTTATCATATAAATTCATGCGCAAGATATTTCCATGTTGCTTTTGAACAATTCTTTAAAGAATTGGACTTAGGAGTTAACTCAATGGAACATCTGGCGTTATCTATAATTGCCGAAACAAAAAATTGCTGCCAAAGAGATTTAGCAAGAATTATTTTAAAAGATAGAGCAGGCACAGGCAAACTTGTTAATATTCTTGAAAACAAAGGCCTTATAACAATAGAACTTACTACGAAAAACAACAGACCCGCAAAAATCCTAACTCCAACCAAAAAAGGAATAGAAATAAACAACGAAGTAAGAAAAATATTAGAACCTTTATCAAAACAAATAAGAATTGATTTAAATGAAGAAACTTTAGATAAAACTTCTGAAACACTCAAACAATTAAAAAAAATTGTAGAAAAAATTATAAAAACAAACATATAGGAGATTTTTTATGACTGAAGCAGAACAAACACAAGAAACAGAACATAAAAGAATTAAAAAAAGAAAATTTCTTGTACCGATTGCAATTGTTGCAGCGCTTTTAACAGGTATATACTTATTCCATGAAAGCCATTTTCAATCAACAGATGATGCTTATGTTGAAGCAGATATAATTCAAGTTACACCTAAAGTTTCCGGTCATATAGTAGAAAGCTATATAACAGATAACATGCATGTAAAAGAAGGTGATCTTGTAGCAAAAATTGATGATGAAATTTATAAAGCAAAGTATGAACAGGCAAAAGCAAACTATGAAAGAGCGCTTTTAAATCAAAAAAACGCTAAAGCAACTTTAAAATCAGTTGACTCTCAAATTAAACTTGCAAAAACAGATTTAGAAAGATACAAAGCACTATACAAGGAAGGTGCTGTATCAAAACAAACACTGGACAAAGCCCAAACTAACTACGATAACGTGCTTGCAAGTCAAACAAGAGCAAAAGAAGACATTTTTTCAAAAGGCGAAAATGTTGCAGATGCAGATTTAAAGGCGCTAAAAGCAATTTTAGATCAGGCAAGATTAAATCTTGAATATACAAACGTAATTGCACCAAATACAGGTGTTGTTACAAACAGAAGAATTGAAAAAGGAAGTTTTGTTTCAGCAGGCGGGCCATTATTCGCGCTTGTTCCCGATAAAATCTGGATTGTAGCAAATTTTAAAGAAAATCAAGTCGGTCAAATGCGCCCAGGACAAGAAGTTTCGATTAAAATTGATGCTTATCCTCATATAAAATTCAAAGGAAAAATTGACTCAATTCAAAGAGCATCAGGTGCTAAATCAAGCCTATTCCCACCTGAAAATGCTGTTGGTTCATTTGTTAAAATTGTCCAAAGAATACCTGTTAAAATCGTATTCGATGAGCCCATTGATTCAACTAAATATAACATAGTTTCAGGTATGAGCGTTGTTCCAAAGGTGAAAGTAAAATAAAATGACAAACGAAGCAAATGAAAATAACTGGAAACCTACAAAAAATCCTTGGATAACCTGTATTCCTTTAATGGTAGCAGCTTTTATGTTTGTATTGGACGAAACCATTGCAAACGTAGCTCTGCCATATATGGCAGGAAGCTTCAGCGTGTCAAGACAAGAAAGTACTTGGATTTTGACGAGTTATTTAATTGCTTCAGGTATCGTTATTCCTTCTGTTGATTTTTTCAGTAAATTACTCGGCAGAAAAAACTTTTTTATTTTAAGTATAATAATTTTTACCGTTTCATCTTTCTTATGCGGAATTGCAACCTCGCTTCCTATGATGGTAATTACAAGAATATTGCAAGGTTTTGGAGGCGGAGCGCTCTTACCTTTAGCTCAAGCAATGAACTTGGAATTATTCCCTCTTGAAAAAAGAGCTCAATCTATGGCAATGTTTGGTCTTGTTGTAGTAATAGCACCAATTATAGGGCCTGTTCTAGGAGGATGGATTACTACAAACTGGTCTTGGCCTTTTATTTATTTTATCAACATACCTGTCGGAATTCTAGCCGTTTATCTTGCAAAAGAATGCATAGAAGACCCGCCATACGCAAGAAAACAAGACAACGTTTCAATAGACGGACTCGGTTTTTTTATGTTAATAGGCTGGCTCACTTGCATGCAAATTGTACTAGATAAAGGTAACGACGCAGATTGGTTCGGCTCAACTTGGGTATGCTGGATGACATTTTTTGCAGTTGTATTTGCAATTTGGTTTTTCTATATTCAAGCAACCAAAAAAAATTCTCTTATAGATTTAAGAGTATTTAAAGACGGTAATTTTTTCTTTGGAACTTTAATGCAAATAGTAATGCAAGGGGTGCTTTTAGCTTCACTTGCTATATTACCGCAATTTTTACAAGGACTGATGGGTTATGATGCTTATCTATCAGGACTTGCTATGATGCCAAGAGGTATAGGAGCGCTATCTACAGTAATTTTCATTGGTACAATAGGAAGCAAAATCAACAATAAACTGCTTGTTACCATAGGTATGAGTCTTTTAAGTTTATCAGGTTTTATGTTATGCGAACTTAATCTGCAAATTTCAACCCTAAGTATTGCAATTCCTAACTTTATTATGGGTGTAGGTATGGCAATGTGTATGATACCGATTATAACACTATCAACTATGACACTTACAAACGAACAAATGACAAATGCTTCAGGTGTTCAAAACCTCTTAAAAAATCTTGGCGGCGCTATAGGTACTTCAATTGTTACAACGCTTATTTCAAGAAAAGCACAAGCTCATCAAAGTTTTCTTGTAGATAATCTTACTATGTTAAATGATAATTTTATAGAAAGATTAAATGCCTATAGTGGAACTTTTCAATCTATGACAGACCCAATTAGCGCAAACTATATGGCAAATACAATGCTATATAAACAAATGCTTCAACAAGCAAACATGGGAGCATTCAGAGATACTTTTGAAGTATGCGCTATAGCTTGTCTTGCAATAATTCCTCTAATTTTATTTATCAAAGGAATTAAAAAAGCTAAAAAAACTTAAAAAGAAAGGCTATTTAATAAAATAGCCTTATAATATTCTCATTTATTGCCTAAACTTTTTGCTTAACTTTTTTTAGTTTTGTTTTTTGAAAAATCATTATATACTCATGTTCAAAAATATTAAAGCCGCCCGATAATGCCCTATATCTCCATAGATTTGCAGTTTTACCTTTTGCTTTTTCGTTTCCTGTTATATTTTTTACAATAACAGCTTTAGTAACAAAACCAAGTTCTTCCATTCTTTTTTGACATTCAAAAGCAAGAGAAACATATCTGCTGTTTGCATATTTATCGCCTATTATCAAAGCTGCAAAACGATTTTGTTCCAATAAATCATATCCGTTTTTTGCAACTTTTTTAAATAAATCGTAAAATTCTTCAGTAGTGGCACAATTCGATAAGTCTTCTTTTTTATCCGAAAACTTAATTATATCATCATAAGGCGGATGCAAAATTAAAAATTGTGCGCTTTTTTCGCCCATAATTTCTAATCTTGCTTTAATTTTTTCTTTTGCATCTAAAGAAGCACTATCACCTTGAATTATATTGACATCTACAACAAGTTCTTTTTTAGTAAATTTAGATGAAACATAATCCACCATATCTTGCTTTAATTCCACGCCGATACAGCGCCTTTGCATGTTTTTAGCTTCAATTCCGGTTGTTCCCGAACCGAAAAACAAGTCAAGAACTATATCATTTTTCTTTGTATATCTTGTTAAAAGCTGCGTTGCAATCTGGGGAATATAGTTTCCATGGTAGTCATAACTATGTCCGCCGCTTTTTTCACGAGAAGAAAACTCCCACCAAGTACCTGTTTTAACATTTTCATATAATTTCCAATTATTCAAATCAATATCGTTATAAGGTTTGGTTTTAATTGGTTTTACAACCTCAAGGGCTGCTTTTTTTTCATTTAACTTCTTTTTTGAACTGATTGGCATAAATTCCCCCACAAGAGTCTTTGAATAAAGTATAATTAAAGTCAAAGACAATTAAATCAACCTTATACACTAAATATTTTTAATAAACGCAATTTTTTTTATTGAGCGGTTTTAACGAAGTATGATTAATATGAATTCATATAGTTTCGATAATTTTAGATTAGCAACTAAGCCGATTAATCCTGCAAAGTTAAGTATTTACTACTATAACGATACCCACGGAAACTCTGATCAAATTGCAGGAGTAGTTCATGGTGCAAGAGAATTTAAAAAGCAAAGTCTTGAAAAAGATTCCGTAAATTTCGTACTTTCAGCAGGAGATAATTATTCAGGAGCAGATGTCAACAAAAACAACTTCATTGTTAATTTAATGCAAAACATTATGGGAGTTGATTTATCTGCCGTTGGAAATCATGAGATTGACGCCGGAAGTAAGGGTTTATATGAAGTTGCAAAAAACAAAAAAGTTGGTTTCGTTGCAACAAATGCCATAATGACACCTGATAATCCAATGCAAAAAGTCATCAAAAAATCCGTTATAAAAGAACAAAAAGGCGTTAAATATGGTTTTATAGGCACAATGCCGGTTGATTTTTCAACTTGTACCAAAAAAGATGTACAAAAAGATATATCTGTTATGGATTTTGACCAATCAGTACAAGCACTTCAAAAAGAAATCGACAACCTTAAAGCTCAAGGAATAAATAAAATCATAATGCTTTCACACAGCGGATATGAAACCGATAAAAAATATGCCGAAAACCTTGACGGAGTTGATATAATTGTTGGCGGACACACTCATAGCGTAGTTGAAGGCGCTAAGGAAGGTGAAAACATAGTTAAATCAAAATCAGGTGAACCTGTATTAATTGTTCAAGCCGGTGAAAACGGTAAATATTACGGCGTTATCGATGCAGAATTCAACGAAAAAGGCGTTTTAAAAACAGTTGCAAATGAGCTATCAGAAAGCACAAATAAAAACAAAAGCCCAATTATAGAACACATCAAAGAACAATATCTTGGAAAAAGTCCTAAAGTAGGCACAATATCAAAAGCTGAACCTTTGCCAAAAAACAGAAGAATTGCTCCATGCGCTTGGACAAATGCTGTTGCTGATTCAATGAGAAGCGAACTTGGAGTTCAAATAGCACTAATTAACGCTGCAAACATAAGAAAAGTTCCTCAAGCAGGTATTTTAACCGAAAGAGATATATCAGAATCTGCTCCGATGAAAAATAAACTTCTAAAAACAAAAATAACCCAAAAGCAACTAGTAGCAGCAATTAAATCCTCGCTTCAAAGAACATTCAATCACAAAGAAGGAGTTCCGGGACTGCTTATTGCAAGCGGAATAAGCTACAAGGCAGATGACAAAGGTAATCTTTTAGAAATGAATTTTATAAATCAAGACGGAACAAAAACCCCGATTGATATTAATAACCCATCAGAAAATACAGTGTATTCAATAGCATACGATAGTTTTGCCGCACAAAAAGAAGGAGAATACCCTGAACTTTATCCTCAATTTGAAACGGAAAACTTTGAATTTGATAAAGACACAACAATGATAAATTATCTAAGAAAATTACCAAATAAAGACAAGTTAGAATTTATTGATGATAAAAGAATTGAAATACAAAAAACATCACAACCGATATTCCAAGGCAATAATAGCCAAAGCTTCTTAAGCTTAACTTGCCCAAAAGTTTCATAAAATATTTAATACATAAATAACCGACAATAAAAGCAGTAATTGAACCAAATAAAATAGCTTTAAGATTAAATGTCATTATTTGTTTAAAATCGAGCTCCATTAAAGGATATATAAGACTTGCAAGAAAAATAACCGGAATGCTCATCAAAAACGAAAATCTTGCAGCATCAACTCTTTTCATACCGCACATAAGTGCCGTTGAAATAGTTAAACCGCTCCTTGAAAACCCCGGAAAAACTGCAAGTCCTTGAGCAATTGAAACCAATATCGCAGTTTTTAGCGATATATCTTTATTTCCTTTGTATAATTTTTCACTGAACAAAAGTATAAAACCTGTTCCCATAAGAAGAAAGCAGACTATTTGAGGATTGGCAGTCAAAAATTCTACTCTTTCTTTTAACAAAAGCCCTATAACCCCTGTAATTATAACGGATAGCGCTATATAGCCAACCAACTTAACATTTTCATTTTTATAATCTTTTTTCTTAATCGAAACAAAAAAATCAGAAAAAATATTTTTTAAATCTTTGAAAAAATATATCAAAACAGCAAACAAGGTGGCTAAATGAACCAAAATGTCAAAGAAAATTTCTTCTTGATTGACTTCGCTACTAATCGGCGCTCCTGATAATAATCCGTATATTTCATGCGAAAAAACTATATGAGCAGAACTCGACACAGGTAAAAACTCGCTCAAACCTTGGATAGCACCGGTTATTACGGCTTGGATAGTTTGCATTTATAAACCCCTTTTAATTTTCCTCAAAATAACTTGCTCTCGATGTCGCTGTTTCCCAAACATCAACTCTACTTATCAAATTAAAGCGCTCTTTTGCTTTTTTATAGATTAATCTTGCAATAAACTCCGAACTAGGGCTTTGCCCTTTAAATTCAGGTAACTCATTTAAATCCTTATGGTCAAGATAATCTATTATTTCATTTATTTCTTTTTTTAATACTTTAAAATCAATTAGAATATTTGATTTATCAAGATTTTCGCCTCTTGCATAAACCTCAACTTTCCAATTGTGTCCATGCGGATTTTCACATTTACCTTTATAATTCAGCAAATGATGAGCGGATGAAAAACTTGTTTCAATTTTAACTTCAAACATATATTAATGATAACAAAAAAAGAAAACAAGCGCAAAAACTTTATTTATGATAAAATGGCTCTATGAGTCATGCTTTTAAACAAAAAGTATTTTACGCAGACACAGATGCCTATGGTGTTGTATGGCACGGAAGTTATTTAAGATGGCTTGAAATGGGACGCATCTATTTATGCGAAAAAGCCGGTTTTAAACTATCAGAACTTGTTAAACAAGATATAACGCTTCCTGTTGTCGATTTAAACATGAAATACAAATGCAGCGCAAAGCTTGACGATGAAATAGTGATACACACTGAAATATCAGATTATGGTAAATTTTATTTAACTTTTCAACAGAAAATAACTGACGAAAAGGAAGAAAAGACGTATATCAATGCAACCGTTAAAGTTGTTGCGATACACAACGATGGAAAACTATATAGGAGTTTACCCGAGCCTGTTTTAAAAATATTACAAACAAATGCTCGGTAAAATTACGAGCTTACCTGCAAAATTAAAAGGCAAGCTCGTAATTTTAAACTATTTAATCCCCATTTTTATGATGCCTTTACCGAATTTTTCTTCAAGCTTATCCCAAGATTTTGATAAGTTCTCTTTTTTAACCGATTCCTCACCATCAAAAATGGAAACCTGTCTTGCGCTTGCAGGGGTTAATTTCATAGCGCAAAACCCTACAGAACGATAAACAATTCCTTTTGAAAACATTTTATCCAAAATTTGCCTTGAATGCTCGACAAGCTCAAATTCAATATTTGTAGGATTAATAAGATTTATTTTGATATCCGAAACTTGAAAATCTTTTGTTCTTAACATAACTGAAATGCAGCCTGTTAAAAGGTTTTGACTTCTTAATTTTTTGCAAACCTTATGAATGTGAGAATTCAATTCTTTTTGGATATAGTTTTTATCGGTTTGAAATTCCTTAAAGCTTTCACTTCTTGAAACCGACTTAGGGGCTTCTTGGACTGATTTAACAGGATTAATTGAATTTCCCAAAAGCTCTTGTTTTAAATCCAATCCGACTTTTCCTAAGTTTTTCTTTATCCAAATATCCTCTTGAGAAGTAAAATCCCAAGCAGTTTGAATTAAATATTTTTTCAATAAAGCGGTTGTATTTTTGCCAACCCCCCAAATCTCACTTATTAAAGTTGATTTAAGCTCTTTTTCAATTTCCCTGTAGCCTATTTTATAGGTTTTTATATCTATCAATTCATCTTTCAGAGTTTTTTGAAGATTTTTTGTTTTCTCGCAAGCAAGTTTTGCTAAAACCTTAGAATAAGAAAGCCCGACCGAAACATCGATTCCTACTTCATCTTTAATATCTTTTACGATTTTTTTAATTATATCTTCATAAGAACATTTAAAAGTCTTTCTTAAGCCCGTCAAATCCAAAAAAGCTTCATCAATTGAATATATTTCAACATCAGGAGTAAAATCATAGAGTTTATCCATAACTCTTTTTGAAATTTCACAGTAAAAAGGTAAGTTGCCTGATAAAAACACAACTTTTTTAAATTGATTTTTAATCATAAAATAAGGCGCGCCCATATTAACACCCATTTTTTTAGCTTCATTAGAACGGGACACAACGCAGCCGTCATTATTAGATAATACACAAACAGGTTTTCCGATAAGTTCAGGCTTTAAAAGCCTCTCACAGGATACAAAAAAATTATTACAGTCAACAAGCGCTATAACTCTTTTCATTAGCCGATTTTCCTTGTTATACCAATTGCAACACCAAAAATTGATAAAGAATTTTTAGGACGAATAATAGGATAATTACTATTTTCAGGTTTTAAATACGGACCTTTTTCATCTTCTTTATAAGTTTTTAAAGTAAATTCTCTATCTACAATTGCAAGTACAATATCGCCGATACTAGCATTTGGTGTCTTTTTTATTATGACATAATCACCGTCAAATATTCCGACATCAAGCATTGAATCCCCTGAAACCTTAAAAACATAAGTTGAAGGACTATTGATATTTAAAAGCGAATCAAAAGAAATTCTTTTTTCGATTTTATCATCCATAATCGAAGCAAAACCTGCTTTAACATAACTTGAAACAAGCTTCGCACCAAGATATTCAGGGTTTATATATAAATTTTCATCCTTAAATAGTAAAAAGCCCTTATTTTTCAAAACTTCTATATATTGTTTAATAGAATTTTTTGATTTATAGCCAAAAATATTTTTAATTGTTTCATAACTGGGCAGGGCTCTTTGATTAAATACCCCGCTTAATTTTTCAAAAAAAGTTTTTTGTCTTTCGGTTAATTCATTTTTCATAATAATATTATGTACACATGTACATAATAAGTCAAATAGTTCGTAAAATGTAATTATATCAAGATAAATTTGAATTAATATTAACTTTTGTAAATTTATTTGACATGAAACTAAAAAAATAGCAAACAGAAAAATTCACAGACTTTAAATAGCATGTAAACTCCTCTATAAACTCCGTAATACTAATTCTATCCATCACGGCTTAATTTGTTCACAAATTAGCCGTTTTTTTTATGAATTTACTATAGATCATCAACAAGTTTAGAATCAGATTCCATATTGGATTTCAGAGTTTGTCTTACGATATCTGCTTGAGTATCCAGCATTTTACAGACTGTTTCAATATTTCTTACTTTATCCTCTAAAATAACATCAGCGTTATTTGTAATATTGCCTGTTATATTTTGATAAGCGGATAAAGCAGCAGAACCCGTACCTTGCATTAAATTACCCGCAAGAATAGCACCGAGTCCAAATTCACCTGCATAAGGCGCCAACGCTTGCAAAATGCCGCCCCATCCTGAAATTAAACCTGCAATCGGAAGCACAAAATTTTGTCCAAAGCCAAATCCGCTTGTAGCTCCGGCCGCATAAGATGCTGTGTTCATAGCTGCCAAACCTGCAGCAGAAACAGCATATCCTGTTGCCATACCCGCAGCACCGCCTGTCGGAACTCCATCTGTTCCAAAGCCAAGAGTTATACCTGCAGCTCCTGAAGGAAAACCCGAATAACTTGATAAACCCGAAACACCAAAAGAATTAGTGCCGGAATCAAGATAAGAGTTTGTAGAATAATTAGGCGACCAATAAGATGTACCGGGGATATTCATCATCTGCGCACCGCCCAATGTCGGCATAAAGCTTGAAGGCGAAAATAAATTAGCTAATTGCCACAAAAATCCGCCTGCAGAACCAAACCCGGAACCTGTAGCAGTTGAACCTGAAACAGTTAAATCTCTTAACCTATCATAAGTTTCATATAATTCTGCCTTAGCTGCGGAGCTTGCCGCTCCATATCTATTCGCAATAGTTAACTCATGGTCATTTTTATAGGACATAATATACCTCGATATACAGTTTACAAGACAAAAAAGATATTGCCATCATTTATCCTTTTTATTTTTCGACATAAGTTTCTAAAACTTTAATGTTTTTTTAAAAAAAGTCAAAATTTTCTTTAAAAAACTTAAAATTTAAAAAAAAGCCCTTAATTTTAAGGGCTAACCAAAACACAAAAAAATAATATGAAATTTTTATTCCATTTCAGTAACACAGCGAACAGACCCGCTTACACTATTTACTACCGAACCTTCGCTCCATAGCCCTTGTCCAATAGAATAAGCTCTTGCTATCAACTCGTTAGACTCGCCTGCATACCAGACATATCTTGCTAAACAAATATCTTTATTTGCCCCTTTGCAATATATAGGGTCATTACACAATGTTACATAATCTGCATTGTCAGAACTACACAACATAAGTCCATTATTTCCTAAACTGAAAGTTAAATATGCCCAATTTTCAGCTTCAATTTTTGTTGCTAATCTCCAAGCTTTTCCTGCATAATTAAATTTAGCGCAAATTTCCTCTGCTGCGCTATAATTACACACTGTTCTTGTGCAACCATCGTAACTTCCGTTATTTGAATTACAATTAGAGCTTGTAGTCCCCTTCCAACAACATTTGGCGGATTGAGAGTAACAATATTCGCCGCCTGCTTTAACAACAGTTACAGTCGAAGGAATAGTTAAAGTATTGCTATCACCCATATTCAATCTTGTTACACAAAGATTGCCTATTTTCATAAAATTACTGTCAGAACAATTGAATTTATTATCATCACCTATACAACTATTTTTGTCTTCAGATAAATGGTATCCTTGATTACAACTCAAGCACGAACCGTCTGCGCCACATTGAGCACAATTATTGATGGAGCAAATAGAACAACCTTTTGAGCTATTTACATAATATCCTTTTTTACAATATAAACAAGTTGTTTTATCGGAACAATTTGTGCAATTAGGAATTTCCGAACAAGGAGAGCATTTGTTTGACGAATTTATATAAAAACCACTGTAGCACCTTGTACAAGTATTAGCATCAGAACAATAATAGCAATTTTCTATAGCACTATAACAATAGCGAGTACATGAATGAGTAGTTGTATCCATAATCATATATGAACTACATGTAAGGCAATATGAACTATCCTGACACTTCCTGCAATGCGCTGCACAAGGTTTACAATCCTTATTAGAAATATAATAACCGCTTTGGCAGCTTATACAACCAGAAGAATTACATGTTGAACAATAACTTGAGTATTTATCACTACATTTTCTTATGTTATTTCCATCGCAAAAATACCCATTGGGGGGATTAGTGCAATAGCTTTCATCATAGGCATTTATTCCATCACAGATTTTATTAGTAGGACAATTTTCACATTTGCCGTTATTAATGTAGTAGTTATTATCTTTGCACTTTGTACATTTAGTGCTATCACATTCTGAACAGTTAGAATGTAGAGTTGAACAATCCTTACAAGAACAGTTTTTATTTTCTGCATATTGTCCTATAGGACATGTAGATAGTTCACATTGAATACAATATGATTTAGTACATAGTTTACAATTTGATGAAAATTTATCTGTGCATTCTGTTGTTATATCTGATACATTATTTCCCCCTATTGTAACGTTAGAATTTTTCATTTTTTTAGTTATAACAGGAGTAAATGCTGCAACAATGCATGATATTGTAATTAAACTAATCATTAGTTCGATTAGAGAAAAGGCTAAAATCTTTTTCATGTTTATTTCCGAAATATTAAACTATTCATTAATTTTTAATATAAATTTATTATCTATAATAAATATTATTATTACTAATAATAAATTTAAAGATAAATTTAGTCAACAAGTTATTATAAAATTCGCGCAAAGTTTCTAAAATGTAGATGAGGTTATATGAAAAACATAAAAACTTTGCTCGGTCTAAGAATAAGAGAAATAAGAAAACAAAATAAACTAACTCAAGAACAACTGGCAGAAAAAATAGGAATTGAAATCCCCAGTTTAAGCAATATAGAAAATGGGAAAAACTATCCAAATTCAGAAACCATAGAAAAAATAGCAAACGGTCTGAATATTCCTATTTTTAAGCTTTTTATCTTTGAGCACCTTAAAGAACCGGACAGCAAAAAAATGCTGCAAGAAATTAATTTGGTTCTTGAAAAAAATCCAAAACTGCTAAAAACAATCTATACAATTACAATGAATTTAAAATAATTATTCTCTTATAACTTCAATTTTTTCGTAACTGAAAAGATATGGCAAATGTTCTTTTTTAATTATTTCCCCGGGAAGCAACACAGAAATCCCCGGAGGACAAAGAGCAACAACTTCAGATGAAATTCTTCCTATTGCATCGTTTTTATTGATATATTCTTTCGGAGCAAAATACGCCTCTCTTAAATTCATAACAATTTCAGGGTCAATCAATGGCATGATTTTATTATTCATTTGTTTTTTAGAATATTCATTTTTTGAAATTTCCTTAAAACAATTAATCAAATATTCAAATTCTTCTCTGGTATTTCCGATGTTTGAAAGAATTAAAATCCCTTCATCTGACGCGGATTCAACCTCTATTTTATAATCATGTTCAAGTATATATTCAAGTTCAACCCCGCTTAATCCGTCAACCTTAAGAAAAATCTTTGTTATATCCAAATTATTTTCACTAAAAACATGTAATTTGTCTATTGATTTTGCTTCGGACCTAAAATATAAAGCATTTTCAATTGCACTATCCAACATCTTTCTACCGCTTGATGATTGAAGATTGGCTCTTGCTGCATCTAAACTTGCAAGTAATAAAAGACTGGGGCTCGTTGTATGGAGCAATTTGAGAGCATGTGTTATTTTTTCATCTTCAAATTTAGAATGTTTTGAAATATGAAGCATGGATGATTGCGTCATAGCGCCGCCGGTTTTATGAAGAGAATGGACAACAGCATCAGCTCCAAGTTCAAGAGCTGTTTTAGGAAGTTTCGAATTAAAATTCCACAAGCAGCCATGAGCCTCATCAACAATAAGAGCTGCTTTATAGTATTTACATATTTCAGCTATTTTTTTAATATCAGATACAACGCCTTCATAAGTAGGATTTGTAATCCATACAAGCTTAATATTTCTGTTATTTTTTAATTTTTGTTCAACATCAGCCGCTTCAATATTTCCAAAAAGCGCCCAATCTTTAAGCTTTTTAGGTATTACCCAATTAACCTTAGCACCTGAAATAATTAACCCTGTTAAAACCGACCTATGGCAATTTCTGCCTATTAAAACCTCATCAAAAGGGCTTGTATATGCAAAAGCCAATGCTAAATTAGCAATAGTAGAACCACCAGTTACAAAATAAGTTCTTCTTGCTCCAAAAGCCTGAGCAGCAAGTACTTGAGCTTTTTCAATCGCTCCTGTTGCAGGATGCAATGTACCCAAATTATCAAACTCATCTGTTGTATCAATTGCTAAAACGTCTTGTCCAACCAAATTACAAAAATCAGGCAAAACACCGCTGCCTCTATTATGCCCCGGTATGTGAAAACCAGTCATAGGAGCTTTTTTATAATTCGACATAGCTTCAACCAATGGAGCAGAAGGAGTTTTTTCGAATTTCTCCAAAATATTTTCCTTAATTGAAGCAAATGAAATTTTATTATTTTCAACAATATCTGTCATAAGAAATATTATTACACATAAATAAATTCTTACAAAAGATTTAAAAATTTATGTACCTGAGGAATTAAACGAATGTTTTTATAATTTTTATAAAATTTATCAAATATTTCTTCAATATTCAATTTTTCCGACATAGGCATTTTAGGCTGCAAAATAATTAAATTATTGTTTTTTTTAGCAAGTTTAATGCAAGAAATTATTTCATCATCAGCAATATTATTATCAAAAACAACCTTGATAAAAGCTTCTTTTTTATTTGCAATTTCTAAAAATTTTTCATTGTCATCAAACCTGTTTTTTTCATCTGTAGCACTTTTTAATTTTATATCCATAGATACAACATCAACAAAATCAATTATTTTCGATAATTCACAAGGCAAAGTGCCATTTGTTTCAAGATAAATTTTTTTGTTTAATTTATCTTTATATTTTTCTAAAAAACTCAAAAGGAAATCAACCTCAACAAGAGGTTCTCCGCCTGTAAAACTTATAGTATCAGCTTTTTTATTTAAAAGCAGATTAAAAAGTTCTATTTCATCATATTCATTGGCATTTTCAAAAGAAAAATCAGTATCGCAAAATTTGCAAGCTAAATTACACTTGCAAAACCTGACAAATATTTGCTTCTCGCCAACATAAGGGCCTTCTCCTTGGATTGATGTAAAAATTTCTTTAATTTTAACTTTTTTAACAGTATTTTGCATCTTTTTTCAAATTTAGTTCATTTAATTTTTTATATAATTCCATTTCCTCATCGGTTATCTTTGTTGGTATCTGAATTAAAATTTTAACTATTTCATCACCTTTTTTATTTGTTTTTTCATTTAACACACCGACATCAACAAGTTTAAAACTTTGGTTTGCTTTTGTCAAAGGCGGAATTTTAATAACCGCTTCGCCCCATAGGGTAGGAACGGATATATTTCCACCCAAAATTGCGGTATAAGGCGTAATTTCAGCTGTATATTTTACAATACCATCTTCAATTTTTAATTCATCATTTTTTTCTACATGAACAATTACATACAAATTACCGTTTTTCCCGCCATTTAAACCAAATTGTCCTTCGCCTTTAATTCTCAAACGTGTTTTATCCTTAATAGAAGGCGGGATTTTCACTGTAATTTTTCTTTTTAAAACCTTTTCTCCGGCTCCATCGCAATATGAACATTTATTTCCGTTAACAAATTTATGCCCCGAACACTTAGGGCACACCATAGAGCGAGCAATGTTAACCACTCTATATGTGCCTAGGTATGCTTCACTAAAATCAATATCAACATTTACTGTAATATCATCACCGTCTTTTGCTATAGGAGTTTTTGGCTTTTCCTTTTTTGTCTTAAATAAATCCGAAAAAGTATAGTTGCTTGAATTATTACAATAATTTGTTTTATTTACAGAACGTAATTTATCATAGTTTTTTCTTTTTTCATCATCAAGTAATATTTCTGCAGCTTTATTTATCTCTTTAAAAATTTTTTCAGCTTCCTGCGATGAATTTACATCAGGATGATAAATTCTAACCAATTTTCTAAATTGTATTTTAATTTCAGCCTTTGTAGCACTAGGATTAACGTTTAAAATATCATAATAACTTTTTAGCATATATACAAATTAATGATTTTTTCAAAAAAATCCAATCTCATATTTTATTAAACAAATAAGCAATATTTTTTATTTAGAAGTATTATTTTAATGTGATAGAAAATTCAAAAAAACTTATAGATAAAATACTTCTTAAGCTCGGTAAATCAAACGACTCAGAAATTGTTACCGCAAGTCTTGCAGCGTTCAAATTAATTTTTATACCGATTGCAACTATGATGGATAAAAAAACATCCGAAAAACAAAAGAAATACGCACTGAAACGTGATTTCATAACAGAAAGCGTTGCTCTTGCAGGATACATAGGAATAACCGGAACCATTAAAAATAACTTAACCGCTCCTGTTTGTTCAAAATATTACAAAGAAAAAGCAAAAGAACTGACAAAAAATTGCAAACTGGATATAAACAGCGACGATTATAAATTTCTAACAAATATAAATCCAAAAACCATTAAAAAAAGCATAAAAGAAACAACTCTCAACACAGATGAAAAGAACTATATAAAACAACTTGAAAATTTAGCCAAAAAATTATCACTGCAAAATCCGAAAGATTTATATTTGGGCACTAAAAAAACAATATCTCATATTTGCGTGTGCGCACTTGCCTTAACAATTATACCAATGATAACAAACAAAATAATAGAAATATATTCAAATAGAGACAATAAAGAAGAAACAGATATTAACTCTCAACAAAAACAATATACAATGATAAAACCCACAAATATTACAAACTTTGCAAAGAGCGCTAGAATTGGAGGCTTAAATGTCCTTAATTATTAATGCTCTTACTAGTACAAATGCTGCTAATTTTGTACAAAATTCAACCGCACAAGTCTTGTCTGAAGGATGCTTAAAAGCAATCGGCAGACCGGTTTTTACTTTAGCAGATAAAACAGCAGAAGAAAACGAAAAAAAATACAGCGCAACAAAAGAATTTTTATATCAATCGCTTTCTATGATGGCATATTTCGGACTGATTTTTCCCTTCAAAAACATTGATTACAAATTTTTAAAATTTTTCAAACCACTTAAAGATACAGATATCGCAAAAGCAAAATCAAAAACAGAATTTAATGAAATATTTAAAAATTTACCCGAAGGCGAATTAAAAACAAAAGTAAAAGGTGCAAGAGAACTAACCGCAATTATTGCATCGGGCGTAATTTTAACAATAATAACTCCGCAAATAGTTAATAAAATAATTCATCCTCTGATGAATAAAGATAAAAACGAAAATAAATTAGATAAAAAAATATAAAATCTGATAAAATAAAGTTATTACTATATGCGCCCATAGCTTAATTGAATAAAGCATTGGTCTCCGAAGCCAAAGAGTGTGGGTTTGAATCCCATTGGGCGCAAATAAAATTAAAAGCACCTTTTAAAAAGGTGCTTTTTGATATCAAGACAATAAAGAGAATATTTAAAAATACTATTGACCGAGGTAAACAAGCGTTTCAAGCATACTGTTTGCACTAGAGAATACTTGAGAATTAGCCTGAACCAATCTTTGAGCTAAAATCATATTTGAAAATTGCTGAGCAAGGTCAACATTAGAAGATTCTAAAGCTCCTGTTACAACACCGCCGACACCATTTACATTTGCCGCAGTATATAAAACATCACCGCAATTTACGCCAATTTCATATTGGTTATTGCCGGCAGCAACAAGCCCGCCATTATTGGTTACCTTCGCCATTTGTAACTGCATGTTGGCCTTTTCTAATACATTTGGATCAACATACAATGAAGCATTTCCTGAATTTTGGATATCATCATTGATTATAATTCCATTTGCATCTGTATATGAAAAATATGTTGAACCGTCATCATTTGATTTAATCGAAAGCTGTGAACCATCTTCATAAGTAACAGTCATAAGCCCGTCTTTACCAACAGAAAAACTTTCATAATTTTTTGTTGACTCAGAAGTAATATCATCAACTTGACCAATTGTAGCAGATACATTCATTAATTTTGTAGTATAAGCTCCATCTACCAGAGGCATGGAAGCTAAATTCGTTGCTGCAACAAAATTTGAACCGCCATCTTTTTCATCTATAGTTTCAAATTTTAAAGAAGTAACTGCACCCTGTGGTTCAAAAGATATAGCACCATCCACTACACTTGCAGTATATTTTCCATTTGCAACAGCATTTATAGCAGCAACTATATCATTTACGGTTTTATTTGAAGTGTCGCCAAGATCAACTTCAATCTCACTATCTACACCGCCTTCATTAGCAATAATTTTAAATTTTCCGCCAGTAATTCCATTAAATGTACTTCCAAGTCCATTTAAATCAGAAGAAAACATTTGACCGAACATAGCAGCAGGAGTACCGTTTTCAGTTACTTTTATTGAAGTTGGAATTTTAATCGGAGTAGTAGAACGATTCAAAGAAACATTTTGATCCATACCCAAAACTTTAGAACCATTGGCAGTACACAAATATCCGTTTTCATCTAAAGTAAAAGATCCGTCTCTTGTTAACAATACTTTTCCATCTGAATCTAAAACAGTGAACCAGCCGTCGCCGGTGATTGCCATATCCTCTGCTCTACCTGTTGTATTGGTACTTGCTGCACCGAAATCTTTAGTAATTGCAGCACATTGAACACCTACACCAATCTGATAAGGATTTGTTCCGCCGGAATTTCTTGTTGAACTTGTTCCGGTTGAATTTGTTTGATACCAAATATCCTGAAAATCAACACGTGAAGTTTTATATGCAGTTGTGTTCATATTTGCAACGTTATCTGAAACGACAGTTAATTGTTGCGTGCCTGCATTAAGACCTGTCATGGACGTAAATAATGCTTGTGTCATTTAATTTGTTTTCCTTTCTTTATTGTCCTTTGATGTCATCAATTGTTTGTTTTGCATATTCGTAAGCTTTTTTTGCAAGATTACCTTCGCTTAAAGTATTTAGTGCGGCAGCAGATTTAGCCGCTTGTACGGCATCATCCACCACATTCGAAGCTCCATCACTTTCACTTTCACCGCTTCCTTCGGTTTCACCGCTTCCTTCGGTGTCTCCGCCTTCTCCATCTCCTTCACCTTCTGAACCACCCGAAGCTTCAGTTAAATAATAGACATTTGTAATAGATGAAAGTGGGAAATATCTATCACCAACAAAAACACTTGCCCCGTTTGCATCAGAAAAATCCACACCTTCGACTATTCCAATAGCAGCTTGACCATCTACTTCAACTCTAACACATTGACCAAGCAGAGAATTAGCCTGATAAATGTTTGAAAAAGATGAAAACGTACTTGTTAAAGCTTCCATCTGCTCTAATGTTGCAAATTGAGCTTCTTGCGCTAACATTTCGGAGTTATCCATAGGATTCATAGGATCCTGATATTTCAACTGTTCTGTTAACAATCTCAAAAAAGCCTGAGAATTTATAGAAGTTGAAGATTTGGTTTCTGCTGTACTTTTAGAAGCTGCCGCAGCCATTTGTGAATAATTAGTATTCGCAATTATTTGTTCTGAAACTGTAGCCATATAACTTTTCCTTTTTTTAATTTAGCCCGTAATTTATTGTCTTATTAAGTACACCTGAAAAATCCTTGGCAAAATGGTAATCATAATTAGACATTGCCATAAGAGTTTCCTGCTTATCTTTTTGATTTTGCTCGCCTTCATGATTTTGATTATTGAAATTATTGCGTCCTTCTTGGCTATTTTGCCCCAAATTGTCTTGATTTCCTTGATAATTAGAACTTCCATCTTGACCTGCGGTTTTTATTTGGATATTGTTTACATTTATACCTGCATCAGTCAATTGCTGCCTTAAAGTTTGAATATTTTTCTCAATATATTGTCTTACGTCTTCATTTTGCGCCAAAATATTGGTCGTTAATCCAAGATTATCCGAAACTAATTCAATAGAAAGTCTTCCAAGATCATTGGGTCTTAAAACAAGAGTAAGTTTTTGCGCTGAAGCATCTTTCATTTGAGTTAATTTATCACCAATTTGATTCATTAAATCGCTGTTTTCAAGCTGATTTAATATTGGATTTTGCAGTGTTTGCGCTCCTTTTATCATTTGAGCTGCATTTTTTATAACTGCAACATTACCGGATGCGCTATCATATAAAACACTTCCTTTAAAAGTAGTGTCTGTTTTTAAAACCCCAACATCATCCATAGCAAGTCTTACAACTTCGTCGCTAACTGATAAAGTACCGGAATTTTCGGGTATTGTAGAAAAATCTATATCAAGAAGAATATCCTCTTTGATTTCTGTTATAAAACTATCTTTTTTTACAGACACAGTTTTTTCTTGGATATCATAATCATCAGTTGTTTCAATGTCTTCTTTTAATTCAACTTTTCCTTCCAATAAATCATCTTGTGTTTGATTTTGAAAATCATTTTGATTATTTAAAAACTCATTTGAAGAATTATTATTTTCACCTTGTTTTTCAAAAACATCCGAAATATCTATAGTATTTGATTCATTTTTTATATTTTGAACATTTGATGTCTTGTCTGAAGCTATAACATCAACATCTGCATCACTAGAATTTACATCTATGGTTTTTATTTCATGATTTATTTGCGTCTGAACAGCAGCAATTTGTTCACCCAATTTTTGAAAATCGAAATCCGCTTGCTGAACTACATCATCTTTTTGAACATTATCCAACTGCTCTAAAATATCTTTTATGTTATCTTTTAAAGATTGTGAAATATTTAAATCATCCTCTGAATTTTGAAATTCGTTAAATATATCCAAAACATCTTTAATTAAAGTTTCATCAACTGAATTTATATCAATATCAGATAAATCAATATCTTTTAATACCTCATTTAATTTATTATTTAATTGACTCAACTTTTCAGTTTCAAAAGAATTATTTTGAAAATCAGTTTTAACCGTATTTTCATCATTTTGTACATCTTTTAAAATATCAGAAATTGCCGAAAGATTTTCTTTTAAAGATTTAACATCAACATCTTTTGATAAATTTATATCAACTTCAATATCATCCAGCGTAGTTTTTAATTCATCAATTGCTATATTTAAATCTTCAAGACTATATGTGCTATTCTCATCAGCATTTGAAGGTAATTTTTCAATCACATTATCAAGCGCTTGAGAAATTTTTTCCGAATTATCAATTTTATCAGTTTTCAAAATTTCTTTAAATTTATCCAAAACTTTATTTATTTCAGAAAAATCCTTTAATTCTATATCTTGAGATGAAATTTCAACAGATTCAATAGATGCGTCATCTGATACTTCGCTATTTGAATCCGCAATTTTTGAAACCAAGTCGTTAAATTCAGTAATTAAATTATCAAAATCACTTTTTACAACATCAGTTTCTATTAAATCTTTCGCTTTATCAAGCAGCAAGGATAAATTTTCCTTATTTTGCTCAGATAAATTTGATTCATCTAAAATATTTGAAATATCTTCAACAATTTCAACAGCATCATTCGGGCTTTCAATTTTAGAGATGATATCTTCAGTCTTTTGTATCAAGTCTTCAATCTGTGCTTGATTTTGTCCAACACCGGTTAGCGGCAATACAGTGGTCGAAGCGATTTTATCAGTATCGATATCTTCACTTAATTCAATATCTTCTTCTGTAGTTTCTTCGTAAAGAAAAACCGGTGATGACTCTACTTGCGAGCTATTATTTATGTCCGTTTGATTATCAACGTCTTTTTCAATTTCAACTTCATTAACTGTTTTATTTGAATCAGTTATTTTATCTGAATTATTTACTGATGTATCATCTGTTACGGTTTCTTTATTTTCACTTGTATCAACAACATTTTTTTTGCTATTAGAATTTTTTATAACCCCATCAACGTTGTTTGCTTTAGACGAATCCTTAACATCAGTCAGGGATTTATCTTTTGTTTTAACATTTTGCAACTGAGAGCCTTTAGAATCAACTTCAATTTTTGAAATTGTGCTATCTTTTGAATTATCTTTGGATAATGCTTTTTTATTAATTGAACTTGTATTTGTTTTGATTGCTTTTTCAACAAAATTTGTCTGTACTTTTTGGGTACGCGCACTTAAATTATTCAATAAATTTGAAAAATTAGATTTCTCTGCTTTATCAGAATAATTTGAAACATTATTACCGTTTAACATTGTATTTATAATAATGTCATTTGGATTTTCATTATTCTGCACAACTGCGTTTGTCATTTTTCCCCTTAAAAGTTTTTAAACTGCTTTTCTTCTTGAATTTACGATATCATCGATTTCTTTTACTTCCTGTTGTAAAAATTCTCTATCGTAATCCTCTTTTTGTTTTTGCTTCAAGTTTTCCAAGGATTTTACCTTTATATATGCCAGACGTGCAGCTTCTTGTGCCTTTAATAAATCTTTATAAGTTTCAGCCATTATTTTTTCTTGTGATTTAATATCCTGAGTTAACTTATACGAAAAAGAATTAAAATTCGAAATCATTTCGGGATTAAATTCCCCTTCATTAAGATACTTTTCCGACTCCTTCTGAATGCAAACCAATTCAAAATTCATCTCATCAAGAACATCTTTTTGTCTGTTGTATATATTCATTACGGAAGCAAGCTGTATCCTTGCATCATCAAGTGCCTTTTTCCTTACGACAAGGACACTTTCAAGGTTAAACTTAAACCTCCTCAACTAATTTCTATCCCCATAAAACTTATTAACACATGTAAGGATACTTAAATTGGGGTTTTTAATCATCATCTAATTTATTGAAAAACTTTAGCAATTTTTTAAAAAAATAGTCTGTTTGGTTGAATAAAAAATAACCCCTTATTAAAGGGGTTATTTTTAAAATTTCTTTTCTTTGGCTGAAATTCTTGCTATAGCTTTAGCAAGAGCTATTTGAACACGAACAATATCTAAATTTTCATCTTTAGCCTTTAATCTTGCCTCAGCTCTTTGTTTTGCTTGTATTGCTCTTGCAATATCTATATCACAGTCAAGCTCTGCTATATCCGTTAAAATTGTCGCTTTATTATTTGCAAATTGTAAAATTCCGCCCATTGTAGCAATGCATTGGGCAACTTTATCTTTTACAACTTTTGTAACTCCAACGTTTAAAGCACAAATCACCGGTATGTGATTTTTTAATATTCCAAGTCTGCCATCTGTAGCTTGAACATATAACTCATCAATATCATCTTCATAGACAATTTTTTCATGAGTTATTACTTTAAAATGAATTTTTTCATTTAATAATTCGCTCATTTTTAAGCCTCAACAAGCTGTTCTTTCTTAGCTTTTTCAAGCACATCTTCAATTGTTCCAACCATATAAAAAGCTTGTTCAGGAACATTATCGTGTTTACCTTCAATTATTTCCTTGAAGCCTCTTATAGAATCTTCTAATTTTACATATTTTCCTTTTACACCGGAGAATTGCTCAGCAACAAAAAACGGTTGAGATAAGAATTTTTGAATTTTTCTTGCACGATTAACCGTTAATTTATCTTCTTCAGATAATTCATCCATACCTAAAATTGCAATAATATCTTGTAAATCCTTATATTTTTGCAAGATACCAAGAACTTTTTTAGCAACATCATAATGTTCTTCACCTATTATATTAGGATCCAGGGCACGAGATGAGCTTTCCAAAGGATCAGCTGCAGGATAAATACCTAATGATGCGATGTTTCTGGATAATACAGTAGAAGCATCAAGGTGAGTAAATGTTGTAGCAGGAGCAGGGTCTGTTAAATCGTCCGCAGGAACATAAACCGCTTGAACAGATGTAATTGAACCGTCTTTAGTTGATGTAATACGTTCTTGTAATTCACCAACCTCTTGAGATAAAGTAGGCTGATAACCAACAGCAGAAGGCATACGTCCCAACAGGGCTGAAACCTCAGAACCTGCTTGAACAAAACGGAAAATATTATCAATGAACAATAATACATCCTGATGAGTTACATCTCTAAAATATTCTGCACAAGTCAAAGTAGACAAACCAACTCTCATACGAGCTCCCGGCGGTTCATTCATTTGACCGTATATAAGAGCAACCTTATCCAATACTCCGGATTCCTTCATTTCATTATAAAGGTCGTTTCCTTCACGAGTACGTTCTCCTACACCGCCAAAAACAGATACACCATCATGCTCTGCTGCAATATTATGAATCAATTCCATAATAAGAACGGTTTTACCTACACCGGCACCGCCAAAAAGACCGATTTTTCCGCCTTTTTGATATGGCATCAAAAGGTCAATAACTTTAATACCTGTTTCTAATATTTCAATGTTTGTATTTTGCTCAGTTAATTTAGGAGAGGGTCTATGAATAGGAAATCTATCCTCTGCTTGAACCTCACCTTGATTATCAACAGGTTCACCAAGTACATTTAGAATTCTTCCTAAAATACCTTTGCCAACGGGAACTTTTATAGGATTACCGGTATTTACTACTTTCATTCCACGTCTTAAACCATCAGTTGAAGACATTGCAACTGTTCTAACCGTATTTTCACCAAGTAATTGTTGAACTTCGACTGTTGTCTTGCTGCCTTCGTCATTATAAATTTCTAACGCATCATAAATTTCAGGTAAAACCCCGTCATCAAATTTAACGTCTATTACAGGACCTATAATTTGAGTTATTATTCCTTCATTTTGTGCCATATTTACTTTCCTTTAACACAGTATCAGATACTAAAAATTATAACCAAATTAATTCTCTATGAATTTTTTTTTAAACAATTTCAACTGTTTGTATGAAATCATCCACCCATATAAAAAAGAACACCTATTATTAAATCGGCGCAAAGAATATAAATTGTACATAATATCGCTGATTTTGTGGTTGATTCACCAACGTTTTTAGCCCCTCCTCTTGTATTATAGCCGACTGTAGCACATACAAGAGCAATTAAAGCACCAAAAATCAAACCTTTCAAAAGACTAACGTACACATCTTTCATAACAAGCATAAGCCAAACAGAATTAAAATATCTTATAGGATGAAGCCCGATTGAAAAATATGAAACTATAGCGCCACCCAAAACACCTATTAATTCAGCAAGCAAAACTATACAAAAACAACTTAGAGCACCTGCCAGTATTCTCGGTGCAAAATAGTAGCCTATGGAATCAACCTTTAAAACCTCAATAGCATCAATTTGATTAGTTACCTGCATATTTGCAACTTGAGCAGTTATTGCAGTTCCTGCCCTAGCAGCAAGAGCCAACGCCGCAAAACCCGGAGCAATTTCTCTAATTAAAGCAACAGTTAAAAATCCGCCGATATAGCTATCTCCGCCTGACATCAAAAACTGTTTGGCAACTTGAAGTGCAATAACGCAAGCTGAAATAAAAACAATAGAAAGACAAATTCCCAAAGAATCAAAACCAATTGCTGCCGCTTGCGAAACTACACCCGAAAGGCGAACATTTCCCTTAAGAGTGTATTTGGTTGCTTGAATAAAATTCTGTACACATTGACCTAAAAAACTTATCACAACTCGTATTATATCTGCTTGAAATAAAAAAAGCTAGATTTTTAACTTTATTTTTAATAAAATACAACTATGATAGTATTTGATACATTATTTTCATTATTAATAATTTACCTTTTTATTTATTGTATTTATCAATTGTTTTTCTTTATTAAAGCAAACGACATTGAGAAATACTTTGAAATTCATGAAAAAACAAGAAGCATTGTAATTGAAAAGAACAGACTTTGCGTAGTTATTTATGCTACCCATAAAAATAAAAATCTTGATAAATTATTAAATGTTTTAAATAATCAAAGCTACCCAAAAGAAAACTACGAAGTCCATGTTGCCTATAAAAAAGAAGAAAACGACACAACTTTAAACAGAGATTTTGCACTGGGTGCAAGAATACACAATATTCAAAATCCTGACTACTTTTCAAAAGATAGAGCTATAAATTTACTAATTAATAAAATACTTCCGGAAAATAAATTTGATGCTTTTATATTTTTGGGAGCAGACAGGATGGTTGGAGAAAAATATCTGGAAAATATTAATAAATCTTTAACCAAAAATTGTGTTCTAGTGGGTTCAAAAGTATCAGTAAATGAAAAAAATCAACTTGCAAAAAGAATCAAAAACTCAATAATCTCTGCTTATTTAAAATACATAAACAGAACAAACAGCATCGCAAGATCAATGTTCAATCTCCCGTTTTTTATAGACGGCGACAACCTTGTTATAACATCTGACGTACTTGAAAAAATCGGATATGTTACCCTTGAAGACAAGGATTCTGAGCTCGAATATTCTCTTGAACTTGCTTCAAATGAAATAAAATCAATATATTGCCCCTATATCATAACCGCAGTCGATGTTAAAAATTATGATTTTTCATCACCTTCAATAAAAAACAAAATTTCATTATTTTCTCATTATTTCCCCTTGTTGGCGTTTAAAAGTAATTCATTTAAGGAATTTATGGTTTTCCTTTTAAAACCAAACTCTCTTTTTGTATTGTTTAGCTTTATATTTTTAATGTGGTTAAGCATATTTCATCCAAATCACGTTGCAGAAAGGCTTGTGTGTTTGCTTGGAGTATTTTTGATTATTAATTTTATAATCTCAATTAATGTATCAAAAATGCAAATAAAAGAAATATTTTGGCTAATGTTATATCCTTTCTGTTTAACTTGGCAAAAAACAAAAATTTTAATTAACAATCTTACGATGCGCTCAATTATAGATAGCCGCTATGAAGAAGAAAACATAAACTCAGCAACAATAAATGCCGTAGTTAATAACGGTAAAAAAGATTTCATCTGCAAACTGGATTTGGTTTCAGAAGACGGTATGAGAAAAGTTGTCTTTAGAGAAGGAAATCGTTTTATTGTTACAGATTCATATTTAAGAATGCACGATGCACTTGAAGATATGACTTATAAATTAAAATCAAAAGGAATGACATTAAAAACCTGCCAAAACTGCCAACATTTTACTCTCTGTCCCGATGGCACTCTAGATTGCTTAAACGGAAAATGTCAAATATCCCAAAATGAAATTTTAATTTGGAACGGTTGCCAATATTTTCATCTACACCCTAATAAAAAAGATTTTTAATGAATTGTTTTTTCATTAGGATTACCAGCATTTAACAAATAGTACAATTTATATAAACTACTTGTAAAAAATCTTTTTTGATTTTCATCTTGTACATATTTATCCGTTTCACCAATAGGTATATATTTTTCTTCGCTGCTAACTCCGTTTTTTATATCTAACCCCAAATATATATTTTCATTCAAATACTGCAAAGGGGTTTGAGAATATTTATACCAGTCATTAAAGTTTTTTATTGCATTTTCTGCACTAAAACCATTAGCTGCATTTTCTTCTCTTTCGATTGAAACCTGTAATATTTTATAAATCAATCCTTTAAAAAATAAAAACGTATTATAATTAATACTAAAATCATCTATTTCTTCTTGTACAACAGAAAAAAGTTCCTTCATAACTCCACAAACAAATCTATATTTATCATCATCAATTACTGAATCTTTATTTGAAATTAGGCCTGCTATAAAAGCTGTATCAGCTTGAGAATCAGCATGTGCAATATTTAATATATTTGCCAGTTTTATTATATTACTTGCATTTAATGATTGCTTATCTTCGTTTAAACAATACTTAACAACATCAAAATATGCTTCATCCGGAGAAACTTTTTCACTGCGAGAAATCATATATGTGCCAACAAAAGATGCTATTGAAATATTCATCTCGCCGTCATCATTTGAAATATCGTATAATCTTTTAATATCTCGTTTATCCAAGCCTTTTGTTAACAATATAAAAGTAACATCAACAAAAGAATCCATTTCATCTTGTGTAACTGAAATGTTATCTTGGTTATCTTTTAAATATTTCAAAACCTCTAACGTAGAATCAGCTATAATAGAAGAATAATTATCACCTGCATAATCTTTAACATCGCCCAATTTACTTTCTGCAGAAGCTAAAGTCCTAACGAACAATCGTTCCATTTTGGTATCATAATTACCTTTATCATCCAACAAAAGCTCACGAATGATTTTTTCTTGCTGGTTTTTATCTTCAACCACACTTAAAAAAGCCTTGCTTGGTTTAACATCTTTTAGAGAAGATTGAAAACTGTCTTCAATTCCTTTAAAATTAATAAAAGTCGGTCTTATATTGTTTTTATTAGAACTTACACTATAGTTTTTTAAAATATTAATTTGCGATATCCTCATATTTTGCACCTTTTTTTAGAGTATTTTATACAATTTTAAAACCTCTAAAAAAAATAATTTTGCTATTTTAATTTTATTTTGCTGAATACTTGCCCCAGCATATATAAAGATCCGCAAAATACTTTTAATTCACTTTGTTTATTAATGATTTCTTCAATTTCAGCAATATTATCTAATTTTATAGCTTTCTTTTGATATTTTTCTTCAAGCTCTTTAAATTTTAGTGCATTTGGATAGTTGAATTCATAAAAATAAAATTCATCGTCTTGTTTTATTAATATATCAAGCATAGACTTATAATCTTTATTATTCAAACATCCAAAAATAAATATTTTTTTATCATTTTTAAACTTTAAATCTAAAAAATGCCTCAAAGTTCTAATGCCTGAAGGATTATGAGCCCCGTCAATTAAAATGTTTTTATCGTTGTGATATTCAAGCCTAAAGCGCCATTGAACATTTTTTAAAGCTTGTTTTAAAATATCAGATGAAATCTCAACTCCAATTGCATTGACTCCAGCAAGTGCAAGAGCTAAATTATCAGCTTGATGAGCCCCTAAAAGATTAAATTCATATTTTTTTGAATTAATGATTGCATAGTTTAAACCATTTTCAAAAACAACTTTAACATCAGGAACCTTAATGATTTCAGCGTTTTTTTCAAGAGCAGTATTTTTTAAAATATTGTAACCCTTATTTGATTTTAAAAATGCAACCTTAGAATTTTGCTTAATTATTCCTGCTTTTTGTTGTGCAATTTCATCTATAGTTGACCCCAGTCTTTGAGTATGATCAAAATCAAGCTCTGTTATAATTTCCACCAAGGGTTTTTTAACAACATTTGTTGCATCATACAAACCGCCAAGACCAACTTCCAATATAACATATTCAACTTTTTCCAAATAAAAATACTGAAAAGCAACAGCACATAATAATTCAAATTCGGTCAATTCAATATCATGTTCTCTTGCGTAATTATCAATTTCATTTATCAATAAATCAAATTGATTATCGGATATGTTTTCATTATTTATTTTAATTCTCTCTGTATAAGAAAACAGATGAGGACTCGTAAAAAGCCCGATTTTTACATCTGTATCTTTAAATTTTTGAATTAAAATTTCATTTATAATCTTGCTTGTAGAACCTTTGCCGTTTGTTCCGGCTACATGGATTATCTTGAATTTATCCTGCGGATTATTTAAAAGATTTAAAATTTTACTTATCCTATCAAGTCCCAGACTAATATGAAATTTTTTATGAGAAGTTAAAATCTCAGAAGCAATTGTCATTATTTTATTGCCTTATTAATTTGTTCAACAATCTGTTCTGCTGAATTAAGTTTTGCTTGTTTATAAGCATTATAGGATAAATCCGATAAAAGCGCCTTATCGTTAATTAATTTATTGACTTCTTCATATAATGTTTCATTATTGCAATCTTTATCTTCAATCAATAACGCGGCTTTATTTTCTACAAGATTCTTCGCATTTTTATATTGATGATTTTGGCTGGCATATGGATATGGAATTAAAACAGAAGGCAAGGAACATGCGCATATTTCAGATAAACTTAAAGATCCGGAACGCGAAACAACCAAATCTGAAGCTAAAAGCGCAAGATACATCTTATCAAAATATGGTTGAAGCACCAAATTATCAGGTAAACTTTGAAATTCATCAAGAATTTTTTTAGTTACTTCATCAAAATTTTTCCTTCCGGTTTGCCAAAGAATTTCATAACCTTCTTTATTAGCGTATTCCTTTAAAATCTTAAAAGAGGAATTATTTATTGTTCTAGCTCCCAAAGAACCGCCCATAATAAGTATTGTGAAATCATCCTTAAGAGAAAGTTCTTCTCTTGCCTGTTTTTTTGAAATTGTCTTAAATTCTTGACGAATAGGATTTCCGTTAACAAATATGTTTTTAGAATTTATATATTTTTTAGCATCTTCAAAAGCTAAAGAAACAGAAAAAGCATAAGGTGCAAAAAACCTTGTTACAATCCCCGGCTGAATATCGCAATCATGCAAAACATAAGGCACTCTAAAAAACAAAGCGCAAAACAAGGCAGGAGCACAAACATATCCACCCGTTGCAAAAACAACATTAGGTTTATGTTTTAAAAAATAAAAAAACGTTTTAAATGTTGAAGCTAATAACCCGAACAACCAAAAAATAAACTTCATACTAAATTTTCTGGGCATACCTTTTGCACCATGACTTAAAAAGTTGTACCCGTTTTTTTTAGCAATTTCAAATTCCATATTTTTTCTGTTGCCAAGATAAAATATGTTTTTATTTTCAATTTTATTATCAAGCAATGTATTAATAACTGATACTGCAGGATAAATATGCCCTCCTGTACCGCCGCCTGTAATAAAATATATTTTTTCTTTATTTCTATTGAACATAATGAACTATCCTTTGAACTCTTTTTTTGGATATATTAATTAAAACTCCAATCATACATAATGAAACAAATAAACTTGAACCGCCGTAGCTGACAAAAGGCAGTGGAATACCTGTTGCAGGAACAAAAGATGAGGCTACGGACATATTTGTAAACGCTTGAAAGCATATTGAAAAAGTAATTCCTACAGCTAATAATTTTCCAAACATATCAGGACATCTTTTAGCAATTACAAAGCCTCTGTGCAAAAATACCCCAAAAAGACACACAAGAAAAAAACAACCCAAAAAGCCAAATTCTTCGCCTATTATTGCAAATATAAAATCTGTATGTCCTTCAGGAAGCCAAGATAATTTTTGTTTTGAATTACCAAAACCAACCCCAAAAAAACCGCCCGAAGAAAAAGCAACCATAGATTGAATTATATTATATCCGGCGCCTAAGGCATCTGAAAAAGGGTTCCACCAAACTTTTATACGCTGTAATTGATAACCTCTTATTGTAGTTGCAACAGCCAAAGCGCCAAGTCCGAAAGCACTTGTTATAATTTTAGTTGACCCGCCTGCAACATAATACATACCAAAAGACGTCATCAAAAGTAAAATTATCATTGATAAATTAGGCTGCATATAAATTAAAAGCAACATAGCTGCAAATATAAAATAAAAAGGATACTTTTTGGAATCGATTATTCTGCAATCTTTGGAAAATAATGTTGCAAAATATAAAACCAAGGCAGGTTTTGCCATTTCAGAAGGTTGAAATTGCAAAGGACCTATAACAAGCCAGCGTTTTGCCTCGTTAACAGTAACCCCCAAAGGAGAAAATTTAACAAGCGCAAGCGCTACAAGCACAAACACAGCAAGCATGCCCGCAAATGATTTCAATCTTCTATAATCAAAGCCGGAAAAAAACCAAGCACCTAAAACCCCGCCTATAAGCCAAATTAACTGTTTTAAAGTAAAACTGAAAGGATTTTCGCCCAACCCTATAGCTTTAGGAGCAGAAGCTGAAAACACTGCCATAATCCCAAAAACAACTATAAAAGCAACCACTACTACAAGTAAGTTATCCGCAGGAGCTTTCGTATATGTTTTTGTTCTTGTTGTATATGCTCTATTTTTTTGATAATACATAATTTTTAAACGCTTCTCCTCTTTTTTCGTAGCTTTCAAACATATCAAAGCTTGCACATGCAGGAGATAACAATACAACTTCGGGTTTATCAAGACTTGCAATATCTATTGCTTCTTCAAGAGTCTTTGAATTAACAATGCTCATATATCCGCTTTTTGCAAGTTCTGTTTTGAAACGATTAGTTGCTTCCCCGATTAAAACAACTTTTGAAATTCTTTCTTTAACAGCAGCAATAAAATCCTTCAGAGAAGTTTTCTTATCCCTTCCGCCTGCAATTAAAACAACTTTTTTATCTTTAAATGAATTAATTGCAACTATACTTGCTTCAGGATTTGTTGCTTTTGAATCATTATAATAATCGGTTCCATCTATTGTTCTTATATATTCAAGTCTGTGTTCTATTGCTTTAAATGTTTTTAGGGCATTTTTTATTGTCTTATTATCCAGTCCCAATATTTTAGCAACAATTACAGCACTCATAACATTTTGCATATTATGAGGACCAACAATTTGAAGATCTTTATTATCTATAATTTTTTCATCATGGTAATATATTTTTCCGCTTTCAAAATATGTGCAATTTTTCATATTTCTATCTTGCATAGAAAAATAATATTTTTTTGCTTTTATCTTATCTGCTAATTTGCGAACGTTTTCGTCATCATAGTTTAAAACTGCATATGAATTTTCATCCATATTTTTAAACATTTTTGCTTTTGCTTCAAAATAATTTTCAAAAGTCTTATGCCACAATATATGATCCGGAGTAATATTGCAAAAAACACCGATTTTAGGCTTGCAAGAGGGCGAATAATGAAGCTGGAAAGAGCTTGCCTCTATCACAAAATAATCTACATCCTTATCTAAATATTCAAGCGGGCTTATACCAATATTTCCACAATATGGGGCATTATATTTTTGACATAAAATATGAGAAATCAAAGCTGTTGTTGTTGTTTTTCCGTTTGTACCGGTTACAACAATCATTTTTTTATTTTCAAGCTTTGAAACATATTCAATATCTGAAAAATATTCAATATTTTTCTCATTCAATCTTTTTAAAATTTCAGCATCATCAGGTATCGAAGGGCTTAATATACAAAATTGGGCACCTTCAATAAATTCATCACTATGACCATTGAATTCGATTTTTACACCCAATTTTTCAAGTTCATCAATTTTTGCTTTATTTTTTTCTTGTTTTTCAGAACTTTCCGAAACAAAAACCTCAGCACCGCATCTTTTAAAATACTTAGCTGCAGCATATCCTGTGGTTGAAAAACCTAAAATTAAAACTTTTTTATTTTCTAAATCACTATATTTGTTCATAATTATTAAGCCTTATATAAAAAATAAACCAAAACACTCAAAGTGCAAGATAAAAACGTAATAAATGTAAAAACTTTTACAATTTTGTTTTCAGACCAGCCTGAAAGTTCAAAATGATGATGAATAGGACTCATTTTAAAAACCCTTTTTCCGGTCAACTTAAAACTTGTAACCTGAATCATCACAGATAATGTTTCGCATATAAAAACAAGTGCAATCGGCATAAGCCATAATTCAAATTTACCCATAATGGCAATCGTTGCAAGCAACCCGCCCAATGCAAGGCTTCCGGTATCACCCATAAAAATTTTAGCAGGCTTTTTGTTGTAATATAAAAATCCTAAACAAGATGCGCAAGCTGCAATAGAAATAATCGCTAAATCAATATTATTGTTAAAATAACAAATAATTGCGCACGCTAAAAAAGCAACCACAGATGATGAAGCTGCAAGCCCATCTAATCCGTCAGTTAAATTAAGAGCATTAGAAGCCCCCACCATCATAAAAACAACAAAAACAGGGTAAAAATAACCCAAATCAAAACTAAAATTTAAAAAGCTGACCTCGGTTTTACCTGAAAAAATAATATAAAACGCAGGCAGCATAGCAACTGCAATCTGCAACAAAAGTTTTGCTCTTGCAGATAAACCAAGATTGTGCTGAGCTTTTATTTTTTTAATATCATCTTCAAAACCCGTAAAGGTATAAAAAATCAAAGTCATTAAAACAATCATAGCCGAGGTCGTTGTTTTTTGCGCCATAAAAAGAGCAATCAAAGAAGCTATAACTATAGATACAACAATAAAAACGCCGCCTGTTGTCGGAGTTTTTTCTTTATATGCATGCATTTTAGCAACTTCTTGCCTTATATACTGAGAATATGCCTTTTTTTTCATAAAATCTATGTAAGGTATTCCAAAAAGCAAACATAAAATCAGGGCAATGAGTCCTGCTACACTAATCATTATCATAATTTAACCGCCATTTCGCTAACTTTTTCAATAATTTGTTCAAATTTCATTGAACGAGATGCCTTAAGAAGAATAGTTGAACCTTTTTTAATATTTTTAACTATATAGTTTGCGCACTCGTCATTATTTTCAAATTCGACACTTTCAAGAGTCGTGTTTCTTGAAATGTGTCTAGCAAGATTACCAACCGTAAGCAAAATTACATCACTATAAGCCGACAAAAATTCGCCAACTTGTTTATGATACATAATTTCATCTTTTCCAAGTTCGCCCATATCCCCCAAAACAAGGACAATCGGACGAGGGTATATCGACAAAAACGTTTTTAAAACAGCATTCATAGATTCAGGGTTAGCATTATAGCTGTCGTTTACAAAAGTAAAACCGCCTATAACCGTCTTTTCCCAACGTTTTTCTATGGGTTTATAGTTTAATAGACCTTTTTTAATATTTTCACAAGATATATTCTTTGCTAATGCAGCCTCTATAACTAACAAAGCATTTAAAATATTATATTCACCCGATTGAGTAATTTCATAATTTACGCCCTTATATGTAAACTTTGTCAAATCAAGTGCTATATCAATATTTTGAACATCATCTAATGAGGTAAATATTTTGTCTCCGTCATAGTTAAGATTTTCCAATATTTGCGGACATTTTGTACCTATGAAAAGTCCGCCTTGCTCTTTTGTTTTTAGATTTTTTGCTATTTCACATTTTGCTATTGCGATATTTTTTAGCGTGCCAAGACGCTCCACATGAGCTGAACCTATGTTTGAAATAATACCTATATCAGGATTTGAATATTTAGATAAAAGTTCAATTTCACCTAAATTTCGCATACCCATCTCCACAATAACAACTTCGCTATCTATCGGCATATTAAACATGGTTTCACAAAAACCGATTTCATTATTATGATTTAGCATGGTCTTGTGAGTTTTGTATGTGGTTGAAAATACACTATAGAGCATTTCTTTTGTGGTAGTTTTGCCGCAAGAGCCTGTTATTGCTATAACTATCGGATTAATTTTTTTTCTTATATAACTTGCAAGCTCTAAATAAGCAACAAGCGAATTTTTAACGTATATTACAAATTCAGCCTCTTTATTTATTTTAAATTTGTCTTGAGTAAAATATCCCAAAGCACCATTTTCAAGCGCTTTATCTATAAAATTATGACCGTCAAAATTCTCCCCTCTTAAAGGAAGATAGCAATCTCCTTTTTGAAGTTTTCTTGTGTCTGTTGAAATATTAAAAAGTTTTTTTGTATCACAAGTATCTTTTTTATACAGTATTTCACAATCTAAACAGCTTACAATCTCATCTAAACTAAATTTCAAAAAAATTCTCCTGAAAAAATAATTCCTTCTTACTTAAATAATTTTATCTTGAAAAAACACATCTAACAAGTGAAGTTTTATAAATAATATTTAATTATTAAGAAAAATGTTGTAAAATCAAACTATGATAAAAATTGCAGTTATTCCAATCGACAATCGACCGATATGCTACGATTTAATCGAGGATGTTTTATCAATAGATAAATCAATAAAGCTTTTTATGCCTGAAATAAAATATTTAGGCGGGCTCAATAAGCAATCTGACACAAATAAAATTTTTGAATTTTTAGAAAATCTTGATAACGTTGATTTTTTAATAGTTTCACTGGATACAATTGCATACGGCGGACTCATTCCTTCAAGGAGAATTGAAGATAATTACGATACAATTAAACAAAGAATTGAAAAATTTAAAAATATTGCTCAAAAAAAAGCAAAAAGTATCCTTGCTTTTTCTTCAATAATGAGAATTTCAAACAATAATATAAATGAAGAAGAAAAATTTTACTGGGCACAATGGGGAAAAAGGATTTTTGATTGGTCATATTATCTTCATAAGTCAGAAGTTGAAAAAAGCTATAACTGCGTAATAAACAAAATACCGGAAGATATTTTACAAGACTATATCAACACAAGAAAAAGAAATTTTGAAATTAATAAAATATACCTCAACTGGGCAAAAGAAGGCTTTTTTGATACTTTAATTTTCTCTAAAGACGATTGCGCTGAATTTGGATTAAACGTAAAAGAAGCAAACGAACTGCAAGAAATAATTAATAAAAATAATATACCTGAAGCTTTCATTAAAACAGGTGCGGATGAAATCCCCCTCGGACTAATTTCAAGAGCATTAGCCAAAAATCAAAACATAAAAATAAACCCTGTATTTTTAGAAAAAAATTCAACAAGTCTTATTTCAAAATACGAAGATATATCAATTGAAAAATGTACGGAAGGTCAAATCAAGCTTGCAGGATGCGCAATTGATAAAAATGATTTTGATTTAGAAATGATTATAAATAATTTTAAATTAGAACAAGGCGACCTTGTTTTAGGAGATATTATAAATTCAAACGATAATGAAATAATTTTACCTTCAAATAATTATTTTATAGCAGATGTTAATAATGCAAACGGCAGCGACAACAGCTTTGTTAAAAATTTATTTAAAAAGAAAAACGATAACTTTTTTGGCTACTGCGCTTATAACACAAGCGCAAACACAATAGGCTGCAGCTTATTTTGCGCCATAGTTAAATTTTTAGCTGTTAAAAATAATTCATTCAACGAAATAGCATTTAAAAAAATACAATTTATAAGATTTCTTGATGACTGGGTATATCAAGCTCTAATAAGAAAATTTGTACGTAAAAATGAACCTGATTTTATCCAAGCGCTAAAAGAAAAAGAAAACGATTTAAATGAATATGCAAAAGAAATTTCAAAATTTTTAGATTTTCCCCCTGATAAAATAAAATATAGTCTGCCTTGGAATCGTTCTTTTGAAATAAGAATAAAGCTTAATTAATATTTTATATAATATGAATCACTTATTGTACAATCTGTTTTGATTTTCTTAAAATCGCTGCCTAACCTATCCGATAGTTCATAATCAACCCCGTATTCCTTTAATCTGAATAATACGGTTGAATCATCCTCATCATTAGGGGTTTTATCCATATACACATATATTTTTTTACTTTTTGATTTTTCATATAAATCATTATAAAAACTATTCATTACATAAGTTTTATAAGCATTAGTTAAAATATTTTCTTTTGCTACAAAGTAACCGTTTAAAATTATAAGAAAACATAAAATATAAAAAATAAAATTATTTTTCCTTAAAAAATAAGCACTTATAATGGGTAAAAGATGTAATTGCGGCACAAACCTTGCCCACCAGCAGATAGGATTTAATAGAACCGTAAGATAAATTAAAGCTAAAGGAAAAAGTTTTTTTCGTTTTTTAATAAAATACATAGTTAAAATTAAACTTATTAAAAATATTCCTGAAAACAAATGCCCAAAACCCGATATCCTAACATCTTCCGCTCCAAAAGGCATATCAAAATGCGATGTAAAAGGAACTTTCCAATATAATTTCGGGGTTTCGGGGTTGTTCATTCTGGCATCAGAAACCGAAGAAAACATACTCCTTGTAAATTTATAAATATAAGGTTTTTTATAAAATTCTTTAGGATTTTGTTTTGTCATAAAATCAAGCTTATTATAGCCAATTGAAGGATAAAAAGGATTTTTATATTTTATTAAATTTAAAATATAAGGTTGAGCGCATAAAATTAAACTTGAAAATACAACAATTGCAAAAGAAGCTAATTTTTTCTTTTCAAATTTATAAATTAAAAAAAGCGCAAAAATAATAAATGTATTAAATAAACCCGTATATTTTACCCCAATAGATAAAATAGATGTCATTATTAAAACAATATAATTAATTTCTATATCTTTTTTTTCTTCAATCAAAAGAATAGAGAAAAACTGAAAACAAAAAAGACAATATAATATAAAATCAACCATTTTAGTATTTATTTGACAAATTAAAACAGAACACAGTAAATTACATAAAGTTAAAATAGCTGATTTTAATTTAGCTGATTTTCTTGAAAAAAAATAAAAAGAATAAAATAAAAGCGAAAAAACAAAGAAATAATTAACAATTTTGCTTGATTCCATATTATTAAAAATCAAATAAAAATTTGCTCTCAATAATTCAGATGCATTGGGATAAGTTTTTACAAAAAGATGATTAAAATATAAATTATTATTGTTCAGCCAAAGCTCAGTGTCTTTTACCCAAAAGGGATTAAACCCCAGTTTAAACATATTTTCAATCGTAAAATGATAGCACCTGCCATCGAATGATGTATCTATAAAAAAATTTGAAAAAATAAAAGAAAGCAAAATTAACAATAATGCAACGGCGACTTTTTTAACAAAATCACCGCTTTTAAAAAGATAAATTAATGCTCCAACAAAAGAAATTACAATATAACAAGCATTTAGCGGTAAATTAGCTAAAAAACCGATATTTGAAACACTAAACAATAAAAATAAAAATATAAGAAAAAACAAAGATATATCTAAAGAAAAATTTTTCATTAAACTCTCCTTATGCTATTTTATGCTAAAATTAATTTTATGAAAAACAAAAATTCAAATATCGTAGTATTGGCTCAATTAAATCCTATATCAGGAGATGTCGAATACAACAAAAATAAAGCCATTGAAAACATCAAAAAAGCAAATGAAATAAATGCTGATTTAATAATATTTCCGGAGTTATTTTTAATAGGCTATCCCATAGGAGATATTTTAACAAGATATCCTTATCTGGCAGAACAATCAAAAAAAGCACTTGAAGAAATTAAAAATATAACTTCAAACACTGCAGTTTTAATTGGTTTTGCGGAAGAAAATAAAGAAAAATTCGGAAAACCTTTTTATAATTCTGTGGCACTCATTCAAAATAGAGAAATTAAAAGAATAATAAGAAAATCTCTCCTTGCAAATTATGCAGAACACAACGACTACAGATATTTTGAACCAGCCAAAATCAATAAAGAAGATAGATTAATAAATATAAACGGAATAAATTACGGTATTGCAATTTGCGAAGATAGCTGGAATGATTTTGATTTCTTTGAAAAAAATCTATATTCAATAGATCCGATTAAAGAAATCGCACCATCGGCTGATATTATAATTTGTCCTTCTTCTTCTTGCACAAGAGCTAAAAAAGAACAGCTAAAACATAATATGATGAAACATTTAGCTAAAAAATACAATGTTAAATATATTTATGTAAATCAAACAGGCGCAAATGATGAACTCGTATATGACGGCTATTCAAGAATGTATGATGAAAAAGGCGAACTTTGCGCCATGGCAAAAGGTTTTGAAGAAGATTTCTTTATAATTGACCTAAATTCAAACGAAAATACTATAAATCCTCTTCCAAAAGGATTAGAACTTACCTTAAATTCTCAAAAAGAATTTTCTCTTGATCACACACCTGATTTAGAAAGAACTTATAGAGCAATAACCCTTGCAATTAAAGATTATTTTAAGAAAAATAATTTTAAACGTGCCGTCCTTGGGCTTTCAGGCGGTTTAGACAGCACCATATGCGCGGTTTTATTAGCTGACGCTCTCGGAAAAGAAAACGTCTTAGGAATTTCAATGCCATCTAAATTAACTTCATCGGATAGCAAAAATGATGCTAAAGAGCTTGCGCAAAATTTAGGCATTAATTTTATGGAAATCCCTATAAAAGATATGCACGATAATATTTCAGATAAATTTGAAAACATATTTAGCAAAGCTCAAGACCTATTTAAAGAAAGATATAGCCAATCTTTTACGCAAGATAACATCCAAGCAAGAAGCAGAGCACTTATTTTATGGGGAATAGCAAATGAATTTGCTTCAACCATACCGATTGCAACTTCCGATAAATCAGAGCTTTACATGGGTTATGCAACAATAAACGGCGATATGTCCGGAGGATATGCACCTATTTCAGATGTTGTAAAAACAAAACTTTTTGCTCTTGCTCGCTGGATGAATGAAAACAGACCTCAAAAAAATACAATTCCCGAATCAATTATAAATAAACCCCCTCAAGCAGAGCTTGCAATTGACCCTAAAACAGGTAAAACTCTCCTTGCAGAGGACGCTCTTATGCCTTATGAATTTTTAGATGAAGTCATTTGGAGAATAGAAAATTTTAATCAATCAATCGATAATATGATGAAATCTAAGTTTTTATATGAGAAAAAGAATATATTAGATGAAAAAACAAAACTTCAATGGTTAAATAAATTCTTTAGAAGATTAAATACGGCAATCTATAAATGGTACATTATCCCTCCGGGGCCTGTTATCGACGGCCGTTCGATTAATAAAATTGAATTTAGACAACCAATAATATCTAATATAAACTACTCAAAATAAGGAGAATTTTATGAAAAAAAGTTTGTTGACATTAGCTCTATGCTCGTTTGCATTTGGCTTAGGTTTTGGTTTAAACAATATCGCATTCAGCGATGTTCAAGCTTCAAAAGTTGCTTATGTTAATGTAGGAAAATTACTTGGCGCTTCAAAAGTTCTAAAATCAGCAGAAGAAGCAAAAGCAAAACAAACACAAGACATGCTTAAATGGTACGATACTGCAAGTGCTGATATCAGAAAACAATCTACTCCTGCAGGAAAACAAGCATTAATTAAAAAATATGAAGCACAATTAACCCAAAAGAAAAAGAATATAAGAGATAATTATGCAAAAAAAGTTAGCCAAGTAGATAAACAACTTGATACAGTAATTTCTCAAAAAGCTAAAGCCATGGGTTATGATCTAGTATTCAGAAAGGATTCACTACTATACGGGGGCACAGATATAACAGCATCTGTTTTACCTTTAGTAAAATAAATTTGTAAAGTAAATTTTTTTAAAAAAAATAATTACGGATAAAAATCACTCCACAAGGGAGTGGTTTTTATCTTTTAAAAAATAAATAATATCTCAACAAAATAAATGGTACTCATGCCAATTAATTTGTAGTAGAATAATATAAATAGATAAAAAACCGAAGCAGTTTTTTACCAGAAGAATTAAGCAAATACGGGAAGCATTTTAATGCAATTAGGAGGATTTAATGCAAAAGATTTCAAACGATATCAATGCAACGACTACACAAACATCACACCAAGTTGTAACTGATGCGATTAAACATGGTGAAAATTCTGTTAATATAATTAACTTCACAAGAAGAAATTTAAATAATGTTCTTATAATCAAAAAAGACGGAACAAAAGAAAAATATAACATAGAAAAAGTTGTTGATGCTATTAAAAAATCAGCAACAAGAATGCTTGTAAAGTTCAGCGAAAAAGAAATCAAAGATATTTGCGCTTATGTAAACAAAAGTGTTATAGATATGGATTCTGATACTGTTGAGATTGCTCAAATGCACAACATAGTAGAATCCGCGCTTCAAGCACTTAGTCCAAAAGTAGCAGAAAGTTACAGAAACTATAGAAACTACAAAACCGACTTTGTACATATGCTTGATAAAGTATATCAAGAATCACAAAGAATAATGTACATAGGCGACAAAGAAAATGCAAATGCCGATTCTACTTTAGTTTCAACAAAACGTTCATTAATTTTCAACGAATTAAACAAAGAATTATACAAAAAATTCTTCTTAACAGTTGAAGATAAACAAGCCATAAAAGAAGGTTACATCTATATTCATGATATGTCAGCAAGAAGAGACACCATGAATTGCTGCTTATTTGACGTAGCGGCCGTTTTAAAAGACGGTTTTGAAATGGGCAATATTTGGTACAACGAACCAAAAAGCTTAGATGTAGCTTTTGATGTTATAGGTGATATTGTAATGGCTGCTGCAAGCCAACAATATGGCGGCTTTACCGTTCCTGAAGTAGATAAGATTCTAGCTCCCTACGCTCAAAAAACATACGAAAGACAATATGACAGATATATTTGCATGGGTCTTTCTTTTGAAAAAGCTCGTGAAGAAGCAATGAAAGATGTTCAAGCAGATTTTGAACAAGGCTTTCAGGGCTGGGAATACAAATTTAATACTGTTGCATCTTCTCGTGGAGACTATCCTTTTATAACTGTTACAACAGGTTTAGGTCAAAGTGAGTTTGAAGTAATGGCAACTTTGGCTTGTCTTAAAACTCGTCAAGGCGGACAAGGCAAAAAAGAATGTAAAAAACCTGTTTTATTCCCTAAAATTGTATTCTTATATGACGAAGAACTCCATGGAGAAGGTAAACCCCTTGAAAAACTTTTCCACGCCGGAGTTGAATGTTCTAAAAAAACAATGTATCCTGATTGGCTAAGCTTATCAGGCGAAGGTTATGTTGCTTCAATGTATAAAAAATATGGCAGAGTAGTATCTCCTATGGGATGTCGCGCATTTTTATCACCTTGGTTTGAAAGAGGCGGCATGGAACCTGCTGATGAAAACGACAAACCGATTTTTGTCGGAAGATTTAACATAGGCGCAATAAGCTTACACTTACCTATGATATATGCAAAAGCAAAACAAGAAAGCAAAGATTTCTACGAAGTTTTAGATTACTATATGAATTTAATCAGAAAAATCCATATAAGAACTTATGAATACTTAGGAGAAATGAGAGCTTCAGTTAATCCTTTAGCATATTGCGAAGGCGGATTCTATGGCGGCCATTTGAAATTCAATGAAAAAATTAAACCTCTATTAAAATCTGCAACCGCTTCATTTGGTATTACAGCACTAAACGAACTTCAAGAACTTCATAACGGAAAATCATTAGTTGAAGACGGCGCTTTTGCAATTGAAGTTATGGAATACATTAATAAAAAAGTAGCTGAATTTAAAAAAGAAGACGGCTGGTTATATGCTCTATATGGAACTCCGGCAGAAAACCTTTGCGGACTTCAAGTTAAACAATTTAGAAAAAAATACGGTATAGTAGAAAGCGTATCAGATAAACCTTATGTATCAAACTCTTTCCACTGCCACGTTTCAGAACAAATCAGCCCGATTGAAAAACAAGATCTTGAAGGAAGATTTTGGGACTTAATGAACGGCGGTAAAATTCAATACGTAAAATATCCTATTTCATATAACACAAAAGCAGTTGAAACTCTTCTAAAACGTGCTATGAAAAAGGGATTTTATGAAGGTGTTAATTTATCCCTTTCATATTGTGATGATTGCGGACATCAAGAATTAAATATGGATGTTTGCCCAGTCTGCGGCTCAAAGAATCTAACCAAAATTGACAGGATGAATGGTTATCTGGCCTATTCAAGAGTCAAAGGAGATTCAAGATTGGCGGATCACAAAATGGAAGAAATCAAAGACAGAATAAGTATGTAAAATCTATAAAAACCGCCTTAAAACAGGCGGTTTTTTACACTAAAGAAAAGGAAATAAAATGAATTATCACAACATCACTAAAGACGATATGCTAAATGGAGACGGTTTGAGAGTAGTTTTATGGACTGCAGGCTGCACACACTGCTGCAACGGATGCCAAAACCCGCAAACCTGGGATGCATCAGGCGGCATAGAATTTGATAAAGCAGCGGAAGATGAATTATTTGAAGCACTTTCTCAAGATCATATCTCGGGAATAACATTTTCAGGGGGTGATCCGCTTCATCCTTTTAATAGAGAAACAGTGCTGAGATTAGCTAAAAAAGTTAAAGATACTCTTCCAAATAAAACAGTATGGTTATATACCGGTTTTCTTTGGGAAGAAGTTAAAAAAGCAATTGATTTAACAAATATTGATGTACTTGTAGATGGTGAATTTGTTAAAGAATTAAATGATAACAATCTAAAATGGATTGGAAGCTCTAACCAAAGAATAATCGATGTACAAAAAAGTTTAAAAGAAGATAAAGTTATTCTTCACTGCGAAAACTAATTTTATTTAAATAACTTTAAAAGCCTCGAAATTATCGAGGCTTTTAATATTTGTATATATTTTACTAATTTTGTTGGAACATAGCACGCTGAGCAACAACACCATATGGATAAGCATTTTTATCCGTAATTATAATCGGAAAAACATCTAAAACTTTAGATCTTGCTGTTGCAGCAGGAACTTTATACGCACCCTTTATTTTTCTAGGATTTGGTTTTCTATCACCATTAACATCTACGATAATTAAGCAAGGGTCATTATACTCAGTACCAAGAGAATCTTCGATTTTGCCTCCGGGAGTAGCACATTTACCGTTATTTGCTGCAAAAGTACCACCTTTTATATTTGGCGTAGTAGGAAATTCAAATCTCATACCATCACCGGTATAAAATGCATAATTTGTGGTACCGCCCCAATCATAAGCCTTGGATAGGGAAATTACATTCATTCTATTTCTAAATAACTCATATAAACTATCTTCAGCATCGGGTGTATTCATTGTAACAGCCTCAATAGGACCATAGCCATCCAAAGCTATATTCAATTCAATTACTTGGTTAAGAGAAGATAAGGCTTTTTTTAGAGCTGATTTATATTCATGTTGTTCTGTATTGATTAATATCCCAGGGATTGTTAACGCAGCTATGATACCGATAATTACAAGTGTAATTAACGCTTCTGCCAAAGTAAAACCTCTATATTTACAGTTTATTTTGCTACTAATCATTCTAAATTTTCTATAAACCACAGATTATAACATCTTACACTCTATACTACCTAAAAAAAAACCTTATGTCCACATTGTAACAAAAAATCATACAATGAGTTGATTGAATCAACTTTCTCCGATTAAAAATTCCTCCAAAGCTCTTATTTTCATAGATTTAAAATCCGGTTTTTGACCGCTCCAAATTTCAACCGCTCTTACTGCCTGATAAACCAGCATATCAAGACCGCAAACATATCTTTTATTAAATTTTATAGCTTTTGATATCAAAGCCGTCCTTAAAGGATTGTAAACTATATCATATACAAGAGCAGTATCCTTTAAGCTTTCTATATTTTTATCGTCAACAGGAGAATTATCCTCATCAAAATTTTTCATCCCCATAGGAGTAGTGTTAACTAAAATATCAACATCCTCTAAACCTTCCATTAAAGAGGTTTGAATTGCTTTAATTTCAATTTCCGTGAATCTGTTTCTCAATGTTTTAATTGTTTCAGATGAATTTATAACATTTCTTGTATAAATATCTATTTTAGAAACACCTTTTTTATATAAACCCGCACAAACTGCTCTTGCGGCTCCGCCTGTCCCTATTATTGCAGCTTTTTTACCGGTTAAATCAATATCTTTAGGTATAGCTTCCATAAAACCATATACATCGGTATTATAGCCGGATAAAGATAAATCATCTTCAATTTTTACCACATTAACCGACCCTGTTAAATTAACAAATTCATCATACTTAGCTAAAAACAGTGTAACTGGAACTTTATGAGGAATTGTTACATTAAAGCCAAAATATTTCCCTGAACGCAATTGTTTAATTTGAGTTATCAAATCTTCAGGAGGAGTTGATAAAACCTCATAACTATAATCCAGCCCCAACTCTTCAAAAGCTGCCTTATACAAAACAGGGCTCAATGTATGTCCTATAGGATAACCTATAATTGCTAATTTAAAATTTTGTGTCATTATTCTTCATCCATCGGTCTTGAATATTTACAATTTTTATTTGAACAAGCAATTTTATTGCCTCTTTTTAAATATTTTTTTACTAAAAGACTTCCGCAATCAGGGCATTTTTCACCGGTAGGTTCTGCCCAAAGTGCAAAAGAACAATCAGGATACTTAGAACACCCCCAGAAAAATGAACCGTAACGAGATTTTCTTTTAACAAGTTCACCATCCCTGCCTGCTTTTTCACATTCAGGACATTTTACACCCGAAGATTCAACTATAGAAAATCTTTTTTTGCATTTTTCATTTAAACATTGGTAATATTTTCCGTAAGGACCTGTCCTTATTACCATATCAGATCCGCATTTTTCACATTTTTTATCCGTTGGTTCATCAGCGGGTACTTCTGCTTTTTCACCGCCTTCCATAGGAAGCGCTGTTTTGCATTCGGGATAACCGGAACATGCTAAGAATTGTTTTCCGTATCGGGACAATTTAACAACCATTTTTCTTCCGCAATTTGGACAGATTTTATCTGTTTCAACATCAACTCTTTTCATGTTCTTTTGAGCTAAATCAAGAGTTTTTGAAAAAGGCTGCCAAAAAGAATTTAAAAATTCTACACTATTTTCCTTGTCTTCTGCTATATCATCCAAGCTTGCTTCCATTTGAGCAGTAAATTTATAATCCATTATTTTTTCAAAATGCTCAACCAATTGCTTACATACAGCTCTACCCAATGGCGTTGGTTTTAGAGATTTTGTTTCAGTCTTTTCAACATAATTTCTTTGTTGAATTTTAGTTATAATAGGTGCATAAGTAGATGGTCTTCCGATGCCATATTCTTCTAATTGCTTAACAAGGCTCGCTTCAGAATACCTTGCAGGCGGCTGAGTAAAATGTTGCTCAGGATTTAACTTTTTAAAATTCAACTCATCTCCCACTTTTAAATCAGGGAATTTTTGCGTAACAATATCTTCAGTATCCGAATAAATTTTTGTAAAGCCATCAAATACAACTTTAGATGAACCCATTTTGAAAATATAATTATTTGCTTCGATATCAACTGTTAAATTTTTAACTTTAGCATTTGTCATCTGAGAAGCCATAAATCTATCCCAAATAAGCTTATACAATTTATATTGTTCACTTGTTAAATACTGTTTTATGCTATCAGGCGTTTTATCTATATAAGAAGGACGGATAGCTTCATGCGCATCTTGCGTATTTTGTTTCTTTTTAGCATAAACATTTGGTTTTTCAGGATAATAATCTTTTCCAAAGTTATCTAAAATGTATTCTTTTGCAAAATCTCTGGCATCATCCGAAATTCTTGTCGAATCTGTTCTCATATAAGTAATAAGACCGACCGAACCATCTCCTAAATCAATACCTTCATATAGTTTTTGAGCTATTTGCATTGTTTTAGATACACCATAGCCTAATTTTGAACTTGCTTCTCTTTGCAAAGTTGAAGTTATAAAAGGCGGCTGCGGCTTTCTTTGAGTATCTCTGGGGGTAATTTTTGATACAATATATTTTGCTTTTTCAAGTTTTTTTACAACTTCTTGAACTTCTTTTTCATTGTGAAGTTCTATTTTTTCATCTTTTCCGTTTTTAATTATTCTTGAAAGTTCAGCTGTAAAATCAACGTTAGATTTGTTTAATAGAGCTTCTATGCTCCAATATTCAACAGGTTTAAACGCTTCGATTTCATCTTCTCTTTCGCAAATCATCTTTAAAGCTACGGATTGAACTCGACCGGCTGAAAGCTTATAGTTTTTCATTTTTTCCCATAAAATAGGGCTTATTTTAAAACCGACAAGTTTGTCCAATATTTGTCTTGTTTTCTGAGCTTCAACCTTTAACATATCTATTTGATGATAGTTTGCAACGGCTTCTTTTATAGCATGAGGGGTTATTTCATTAAATACTATTCTAAAAATTTTATCTTCGGGAAATTTGAGGCACTCTTTAACATGCCATGCTATAGCTTCTCCTTCTCTATCAGGGTCGGATGCTAAATAAATTTTATCTACGGTTTTAGCTATTTTATTTAATTCTGTTATAACTTTTTTCTTTTCAGGAATAACTTCAAAAGTGGGTTTAAAATTATTTTCAATATCAAAACCAAGCCCTTTAGAGGCTAAATCCCTAACATGCCCCATCGAAGCCTGAATTATATAATTATTTCCAAGTATTTTACCTATAGTTTTTGATTTTGCCGGAGATTCGACTATAACCAATGTTTTTTCACTTTTATTATTTTTCTCTTTAACTGCCATATTAACCTATTCGCATCTATAATATTTATTATTTGATTGTTTAATTAAACCCTTTAATTCAAGCTCTGTCAAGGCGACCATGGTTTTTGAAATATCTTGTCCTGTTTTTTCAATGATTTCGTCAAACGTTTTAGCTTCAAGCAATAAAGCGTCCATAACTTTTTGCTGAAATTCATCCAGTGAATTTTTCTTGACGTTGCTTTCTTCAAATATAATATCCCAACCCATCTGATTTAACAAATCAGTTGAATCTGCTATAATTCCCGCCCCATTTTTTATTAAATAATATATTCCTGATGTATTAGGATTTAAAATATTCCCCGGAATACACATAAGTTCCCTATTATAATCCAAAGTTAAATTAGCGCTAATCATAGCTCCGCTTTTTAATTTTGCCTCTGCAACAAGAGTTCCTTTACTCATGCCTACTACGATTCTGTTTCTTTGAGGAAAATTTTGCGCCATGGGGCGAGTTTTTAAAGGATATTCACTAAAAATTATCCCGCCATTATCTAAAATATCCCTAAATAATTTTTTATTTTGTGAAGGATAAATAATATCAAGCCCTGAACCTACTACAGCTATTGTTTTTAAATTATTATCAAGTGCGCTTTGGTGAGCTTGAGTATCTATCCCATAAGCAAGACCTGAAACAACAACTATATTTGAATTTTTCAATTTCGATAATATGCTTCTTAAAGACAATTTAGCACTTTCTGAGGCTTGTCTTGAACCTACTATTGCAACATTATATTCATAATCAATTTTATCTATATCGCCCTTATAATATAAAGAAAGAGGAAAATCGGGAATTTCTTTTAAAAGCGGCGGATATTTTTCATCATGGTAAGTTAAAATTTTAACTTCATTATCCAAAAAAGCATTTTTATAACATTCTTCAATATTTAAAATATCTCTTTTTTCAATAAAATCTCTTGGAATTGAAATATCATATTCTTGCGCAACATTTTTTAAATCTTGTTTTGTAGCGCTGTAAGCTCTTTTTATATCATAATCAAAATATTCAAATAATTTTGCTTTAAACAAAGGACGAACAAACAAATAACTAAAAGCAACGTAATACTTTATTTCATCTATTTTTTCATCCTTAATCAACTGAAGTTGTTCGACTTTATTTTTCATAAAATCAGTTTAACACAAGAAAATCAATTAAAAATATCAAAAAGAATCTTATAAGCAAGTTCTACTTGTTTTTGCGTAGCATTTTGAAGGAAAAAATCAATCTCTTTTATGAGTTCGTTTTTATCTTTCTTATGGGAAAAAGAAAACAAAAAACTAATATCTACCTTAAAAATTTCTGCTATTTTTTCAATGTTTTCAAGAGTTGTAAAGCTTTTTCCCGTTTCTATTCTGCTTAAATGTCTGGATTCCATATTAAGCAATTCGGCAAGTTGTTCCTGATTTAACCCTCGCTTTTCACGCATTTCTTTTATTCTTGCCCCGAAAGATTTTTTAATAGAATCCATTTTAGCTCCTTAAAATTATGTTAATATTTTAATTTTGTTTTTTAAGGACAAAATATATAGAATTTTTATTGACATTCATCATTTAATGATGTAATATCAATTTTATTTATTGAAATAATAGAAAGTTTCCTTATTAAATGTCTATAAAGAATGGTTTTACATTAGCTGAAATAATGATTGTTCTGGTTATAATAGGAATTTTGACCGCAATATTACTTCCTGTTGCAATACACAGCGCTCCTGATGAGAATGTAATGAAATTTAAAAAAGGAAATAATACTCTAGGCGCAGTTATAAGAGAACTTGTAAATTCAGATGAATATTATTTAAACGGCGATTTAGGAAAAATGCCTAATGGAGAATGGGTAACAAAAAAAGATTATTTTCTAAGAACATTTTCCGAAATCATAACCGTAAAAAAAGCTGTTTATCCAGATAATGAAGAAGGCGAATACTCTGGAAATTACATTTTGGTAAACGAAGGGCTTGATTTTATGTATGACACAAAATGCAAAGAAGCTCAAGAAAATCTAAAAAGCTACATAAAAACAGTAGATAATATATACTATTACCAATATAAAGATGCGGCAGTATTTGGCGCAAAATACATTTGGATTGACGACACACTCAGAAACCCTTTTTACAGGAAATGGGATAATGAGGTTACTTATTCATCTTGTAATAATTTAGCAACTCCAACAGAACAAAGCGAGTGCGTGATAGAACACTCAAAATCAGGGTTTTACTTTGTTTCAAACATATTTTGTATGGATGTGGACAACATAAATCAAGGTGAGGACCCTTTTGGATACGGCATATTCATTAATGGAAAAATAGATTACGGAGCAAGAGCAAAAGAATGGATAAATAAATCAGTTCAAAAAGGAGATTAGATGACAAAAAAAGAAAAAATTATAGCAGTTTGTTTTACAATATCATTTCTTATGGTGATAATTTCATCAATATATACAGCATATTTAAATAAACCTGAAGGCTACGAATTTAAAATAGTAAAATTATTTAAAAACTTAAGCGATTTTCTTCTTTAACTCTTTATATTCAACTTTTACGGCATTTTCATCAAAAGTCAAAGTGTTTCTATTTTCAAGAGCAAGTTCAAGACAATCAAGCCTTGAAGAATCGTCTTCCATACTTTCAAAAATTTTAGACATAAGATAATACATATCTGCATTTTGCGTTTTTTCAGTTTCTTTAGTTAAAATTTCAAG
>CALUWL010000003.1 GCA_944324445.1 Candidatus Gastranaerophilales bacterium
TACCGATAAGTGAATCAACTCCTGTAGTATCTTTATGTGAAGGTGCTACACCTTTAATAAAAGCTGATAATTTAGCAAAAGAAATCGGATTAAATATTAATTTGTATTTAAAATATGAAGGCTTAAACCCTACAGGAAGCTTTAAAGATAGAGGCATGACGATGGCTGTAACAAAAGCCAAGGAAGAAGGCTCCAGAGCAATTATTTGCGCTTCCACGGGTAATACTTCAGCGTCTGCCGCTGCATATGCTGCAAGGGCAAAAATGAAATGTTGTGTTTTGATTCCTGACGGTCATATTGCAATGGGAAAATTATCTCAAGCTATGATGTATGGCGCAAATATTATTGCTATTGACGGGAATTTCGATGAAGCGTTAGATGCAGTTAGAGAAATTTCTTCTAAATATCCGATTACGCTTGTAAATTCAGTTAACCCTTATAGAATTGAAGGTCAAAAAACAGGAGCATTTGAAATAGTTGATGATTTAGAAGATGCACCTGATTATCATTTTATTCCTGTTGGAAACGCAGGAAATATTACTGCATATTGGAAGGGGTATAAAGAATATTATTCAGAAAATAAATGTTCCAAGCTTCCAAAGATGATGGGTATTCAAGCTGCAGGAGCTGCACCGATTGTTCTCGGTCATAAAGTTGATAATCCTGAAACTATTGCAACTGCAATAAGAATAGGCAATCCTGCAAGCTGGGATAAAGCGCAAGCTGCGCTTGATGAATCATCAGGGCATATTGATATGGTTGATGATAATGAAATATTAAATGCTTATGTTCTTTTAACAAGATGTGAAGGTGTATTTTGCGAGCCTGCTTCTGCTTCAAGTGTTGCAGGATTAATTAAATTAAAAGATAAGGTTAAAGAAAATTCAACAGTTGTCTGTATTTTAACAGGTAACGGATTGAAAGATCCTAATAATGCAATTGAATATTCAAGAAATTCAATTCATAAAACAAGCTCTAAAATTGATGATATAGTTAAAATAATTAATATGTAGGAATAAATGAAATGTTGGAAAAAGAATACTACCCTCAGCAAATAGAGAAAAAATGGTTTGATATTTGGGAAAAAAGCAATCCGTATAGAGCGGATGATAATTCATCCAAGCCAAAATACTACGCGCTTTCCATGTTTCCATATCCATCAGGAAAACTTCATATGGGACATGTTAGAAATTATACAATAACTGATGTTGTTGCAAGATTTAAAAAAGCCCAAGGTTATAATGTTCTGCATCCGATGGGATGGGATAGTTTTGGTTTACCCGCGGAAAATGCTGCTATTCAGCATGGTGCAAATCCTGAAACTTGGACACTAGATAATATTGCTTATATGAAAAAGCAATTGAAAATGCTGGGTTTATCTGTTGATTGGGATAGAGAAGTTACAACTTGTCTTCCCGATTATTATAAATGGACTCAGTGGTTATTTATTCAGCTTTATAAAAAAGGACTTGCTTATAAAAAAACTGCTCCTGTTAATTGGTGCGATAAGTGCCATACTGTGCTTGCAAATGAACAAGTTATAGACGGTAAATGCTGGAGATGTGATAGTGAAGTAACTAAGAAAAATCTTTCTCAATGGTTTTTAAAGATTACTGATTATTCTGAGGAATTGTTAAAAGATTTAGATTTACTTACCGGTTGGGGTGATAACGTTAAAACAATGCAATCTAATTGGATAGGTAAATCTGAAGGTGCAATTTTAAAATTTAAAGTTAAAGAAATTGAAGGTCTTGAAATACCCGTATATACTACAAGAGCTGATACAGTATATGGTATAACTTACCTTGTTGTTGCGCCTGAATACAAAGATATTGAAAAATTAACCACTCCTGAAAATATGCAAAAAGTTCAGGAATACAGGGAAAATGCTAAAAAACTTTCTGAAATTGAACGTTTATCAACCGAAAGAATTAAAACAGGTGTTCCATTAGGAACTCACTTTATTAATCCTTTCACCGGACGTGTTTGCCCTATTTGGGTTGCTGATTATGCTCTTGTTGATTATGGTACAGGGGCTGTCATGGCTGTTCCTTATCATGATGATCGTGATTTTGATTTTGCTAAAAAATATAATTTGCCTATGATTCAGGTTATAACTGGTGATGACTTTGTAGATGGTAAATGTTACACTAATAAACAAGGTAAATTAATAAATAGTGCACAGTTTGATGGAATGCGCGCAGATGAAGCAAGAGAAAAAATTACAAAATTCGCAATTGAAAAAGGTTTTGGCGAATTTAAAACGCAATATAGATTGAGAGATTGGCTTGTTTCTCGTCAAAGATACTGGGGAGCTCCAATACCTGTAGTTTATTGTCCAAAATGCGGTGCTGTTCCTGTTGATGAAAAAGATTTACCTGTATTATTACCTAAAGATGTTGATTTTAAGGTGCAGGGTAAATCGCCAATAGAAACCAGTCCGACATTTAAAAAGGCAATTTGCCCTGTTTGCGGCGGCCTTGCGGAGCGCGAAACTGATACTATGGACACATTTGTATGTTCAAGCTGGTATTATATGCGCTATAGTGATGCTAAGAATGATAAAAAATGTTTTGATAAGGATTTAGTTAATAAATGGCTGCCCGTTGATCAATATATAGGCGGTATTGAGCATGCTATTTTGCATTTATTATATTCAAGATTTATAACTAAAGCTCTAAGAGATTGCGGATTGCTTGATTTTGATGAACCCTTTAAAAATCTTTTAACACAGGGAATGGTATTAAAAGACGGTTCTAAAATGTCAAAATCAAAAGGAAACACAGTTGATCCGGATGATATATATAAAAATTTCGGAGCTGATACAGCCAGATTATTTATCCTATCCGATTCGCCTCCGGCTCGTGATTTTGATTGGACAGATGCCGGTGTAGAAGGCTGCTATAAGTTTATCTGCAGAGTTTATCGTCTGTTTTCAAAATATCAAAATCAAATCAAGCTTGATTATAATTTTGATTTTTCGAAATTGTCCAAAAAAGATAGTGATTTAGTTAGAGAAACTCATATAGCTATCAAAAAAATAACAAATGATATTGAAAATGAATTTCAATTTAATACTGTTATTTCAAGGTATAGAGAATTTACAAACTCAATTTACGACTACATTGCAAATGAAAGCGAAATTAATTATGATGTTTTAAGCTTTGCACTTTTAACTCTTTTAAAATTAATTTCTCCTGTATGTGTATTTATGGCAGAAGAAATATATTCTTCATTAGGCGGAGCTGATTCAATTCATAATATTTCTTGGTGCAAGTATGATGATAATTTAGCAAAAACAGCTAATATTACTCTTATTGTTCAAGTGAATGGAAAAATCAAAGATAAATTAGAAGTTGAAGCTGATTTATCAGATGATAAACTGAAAGAACTTGCTACATCGGCACCAAAGACTGCTGAATTTATTCAGGGAAAAACTATAGTAAAAACAATTGTTGTTCCGAATAAATTGGTTAATATAGTTGTTAAATAATAAAAAAGGAGGCGATTGCCTCCTTTTTTATTGTAATAAACTTATAATAAATGGTTTTTAATAACTTCGCTTACATAGGTAAAACTTTCTTTTATTCCTATGTTTTTTCCTTTGTAGTTATTTTTATACATTAAATATGGAACGCATTCTCTTGTATGATCCGAACCTCTAAATGTCGGGTCGCAGCCGTGGTCTGCCGTAATTATTAAAATATCGTCATCAGTCATAGCATCTATAAAATCGGGTATATAAGAATCAATTTCTTCAATTGCTTTTTTATACCCTAAACTATCTCGTCTGTGGCCATAGAGCATATCTGTATCAACAAGATTTGTAAATATAAGGTCGCATTTAGAATTTTTAATAGCATCCAGAGTCTTATTTAAGCCGTCTGTATTACCTTTTGTAGTAATTTTTTCAGTTATTCCGCTTCCTGTAAATATGTCATATATTTTACCAATACCTAAAACTCTTTTATTATTTTTTTCTAAAATATTTAAAATGGTATCCTTAGGTGGTGCAACCGAATAATCATGCCTTAAACCACCTATTCTTGTTGGTTTATTATCAACAATCCTATAGGGTCTTGCAATAACTCTTGAAATGCCTGAATTATTGTCATCTAAAATTTTTCTTGCAATTTTACACCAATCGTATAAAGTTTCAACGGGAATTAAATCAATATCAACCGCAACTTGGAAAACGCTATCTGCAGAAGTATAGATAATTGGAAATTTGGTTTTTTGATGTTCGTCATTTAATTCTTCAATTATTTTTGTTCCTGAAGCAGGATAATTACCTAAGATACCCTTGCAGCCGGTTTTTGAAATGAATTCGGATATTATCTTGTCATCAAATTTTAAATATGTTTTAAAAGGATTATCCAAAACCAGTCCCATAAGCTCCCAGTGCCCTGTTGTAGTATCTTTTCCTTTGGATTTCATATTTAAAATACCGTAATCTGCAGTTGGGTTTTGAGTTTTTTTGACACCTTTTATATCTTTTATGTTCCCCAGTCCCATTTTTTCCATATTGACTACATTAAGCCCGTTTTCTTTGTTTGCAATATTAACTATGGTATTAACCGTAAGGTCATCATTAAATTCGCTTGCATCGGGAAGTGCGCCAATTCCCATAGAATCAATTACTATAACTATAGCTCTTTTCATTATACAATCACCTCAACGTCTTTATTTAAGTAGTCTAAATGCCATTTTTGTATTGCTTCTCCCGGATACAGGATTCCAATTCCGGGAGGATATGGAAGAAGCATAATATTTGAAATTTTAAGCAGTGAATCATTTTTGTTTACGTATATAAAATCTCTGTTAAACGTATCGACAGGCTGCATTTTAACAAGAGGGAAAGGTTGAAAATCAATACTAATCGGTTCAAAAGATGGATTTGTTCTAACTTTTTTGAGAGCGTTTTTTAATTTTTCAAGTTTCTGTTTTGTAGTGCCTATACCGCATAAATACAAACATCCGACTGAATTATTAAGTTCATCTTCAATGTTAAATTCGTCATACATTGAATCAGATAAATCAAAACCGGATATACCTTCTTTTTTTAGAAATAATTTGGTAGGATCATGATTTTCATCTTCTAAAAATTCAATCCCGAAGCGCTTTAGTTCTTTTTTGAATTTATCAATCTCTAAAAGCAGATTTTTAATTTCATCTGTACCGTTTTTAGAGGTTAGATAATTAATGCAGGCTTCAATATTAGCTAAAAGCGGATACGAAGGGGATGTAGTTTGAAAAACATTAACTGCTTTTTGAAAAATATGAGTGTCAATATTTCTTATGTCGTTATTTATGTTTAGTATTGCCGTTTGATTAAGCGCCCCTGCTGTTTTATGTAAGGAGTTAACTGATATATCAGCTCCTTGTGAAATTGCAGATTTAGCTAAATCATTTGAAAAATTATATAAAGCCCCATGTGCTTCATCTACAATTAAATATGTATTATGTTTTTTGCATATTTCTGAGATTTTTTTAATATCAGAATTTATGCCTTCATATGTAGGGCTTGTCATGATGAACACTTTATAATCATTTATTTCAAGAGTAGATTCAAGCTTTTTAGGGTCAATTTTTGTATAAATTCCCCAGTCTTTATCAGTATCAGGCATAAACCATTCAACGTATCCTGCTGTTAAAATTAAACCATTGAAAACAGATTTATGACAATTTCTTGCGGCTAAAACTTTATCTGCAGGATTTATAAGCGCTTTCATAGCAGCTAAAATTGCTGTTGTTGCACCTTGAGTTATAAAAAAAGTGTGTTTAGCTCCGATAATATCTGCAACTTTTCCTTGCGCCATAAGTATTGCGCTTTTTGGATTAGCTAGATTATCATATCCTTCGATTTCAGAAAAATCATTTTTGTAAAAATTATCATAATTTTGACTAAACTGCGCCTTTTGGTTGTGTGTCGGCGTTGTAAAAATTGTTCTATCAAGTTTTTTATTTAAAAGTTTGATTATACTCATAAGTTTATATTAGAATAATAGCTATGGACATACAAGATAGAATTGAAAAATTACGTAAATTAATTGATTTAAACTCTTATAAATATTATGTTGAGGATAATCCTGAACTTGAAGATTGGGAGTATGACAAGCTTTTTCGAGAATTAAAAACCCTTGAAGAACAGCATCCTGAATATATAACACCGGAAAGCCCAACTCAAAGAGTGGGCGGGATAAGTGAAAAATTTAATCAGGTAGCTCATAAAATAAGGTTGTATAGTCTTGATAACTCTAATAATTCTGACGAATTAAAGCAGTGGTATAACAGAGTATTAAAAGATGTCGGCACTCCCAGAAATTCGCAGTTAAGTTTACTTAATGAAACTTATAATGATATTGAACTTGTTTCAGAACTTAAAATAGATGGGCTTGCAATTAGTTTAACGTATAAAAACGGTAAGTTTGTGCAAGGTTTAACCAGAGGCGACGGCGTTATCGGCGAAGATATTACAAATAATTTAAAAACAATTAAAGCAATTCCTCTGAAGTTGTTTGAAGATATAGATGTTGAAGTTCGCGGTGAAATTTATATGCCGATAACTTCTTTTGAAAAATTAAACAAAATTCAAATTGAAAACAACCAAAAACCTTTTGCAAATCCAAGAAATGCTGCAGCAGGTTCTATTAGACAGCTTGATCCAAATATTACAGCAAGCAGAGATTTATCTATATTCATTTATGCAGCTATATTTGACAAAAGCGCAAATATTCTAACGCATTCTGCTGCTTTGGATAAATGCAAAAGTTTAGGTTTTAAAGTTAATAATTATCGAATATGTAAAAATATTAATGAAGTTATAGCATTTTGCGATGAAATGTCAGAATATAGAAAAACTCTTAATTACGCTACAGATGGTGTTGTAATAAAGGTTAATTCTATTGCTATGCAAAATGAATTAGGTTTTACTGCAAGAGCTCCCAAATGGGCTACAGCATTTAAATTTCCACCTGAAGAAGTTTGGTCAGAGCTTCTTGATGTTGAATTTAGCGTAGGAAGAACAGGCGTTATCACTCCTGTTGCAATCATTAAACCTGTTAATCTTTCAGGAAGCGTTGTTTCAAGAGCTTCTATGTATAATTTTGATGAAATTCAAAGGCTTGATATATCTTTAAACGATGAAGTTTTAATAAAGAAGGCAGCTGAAATAATACCTAAAGTAGTCCGCTCAAGAAAAACAGACAATTCAAAACCATTGAAATTGCCTGATATTTGTCCATGTTGTGCTACACCATTGGTTGAAGTCGAAGGCGAAGTTGCCAGATATTGCCCTAATACTAAGGGCTGTAAAGCTCAAATAAAGGGTAGAATAGAATATTTTGTTTCAAAAGCAGCTATGGATATTGACGGTTTTGGAGAAAGTATAATAGAACAGCTTGTGGATAGAAAAATGGTGTATAAAGCAAGCGATATTTATAAATTAACCTATGATGATTTTTTGATGCTTGATTTAATAAAGGATAAATCCGCTAATAATCTTTTAAATGCAATTGAAAATTCAAAAAATGTGCTTTTTTCTAAATTTATAAATGCTCTTGGAATAAAGCTTGTAGGCAAAGAATCAAGCGATATTCTAGCTCAAAATTATGAAAATATTGAACTATTAAAGAAAGCAAAATATGAAGATTTAGCTGAAATCATGGGTATTGGCGAAAAAATGGCAAAAAGCATTGTTGATTATTTTTCTGATAGTGATAATATAGCAATGATAGATGAAATGATTAATTTAGGAGTTAAAATAACTAATAAATATTCCGGCATTAAAGATCTACGCTTAAAAGGTCAAAGTTTTGTTATAACCGGCACTTTGGATACAATGTCTAGAGAAATCGCACAAGAAAAATTAAAAGAATTAGGTGCAAAGACACCATCCAGTGTTTCTAAAAATACTACTTATGTTGTTGTTGGTGCAAACCCGGGTTCAAAAGCAGCTAAAGCAGAGGAATTAGGGATTACAATTTTAAATGAAAAAGAGTTGATAGATATAATTAATGGAGATTAACTATGAAAAATAAAATTTTATTATCTTTTTTAGCTTTAAGTTTAATTTTTGCGCCTGCTGTTGCAGTCGAAGAAATGGAATCAATTATTAGTGTTGAAGCTTCTAAAACATCAGAAATTGCTCCCGATACTGCAACTTTAAGATTTTACGTTGAAAATTCAGGTGTTAACTTATCAGATTTAAAAGAAAAAAATGATAAAACTGTAAATACAGCAATAAATGCTATAAAAGCGAAATTAAAACCTGATGAATCGATTAAAACAATAGCGTTTAGTGTAAATAATATTTATTCTTATAAAGATAAAATTAGAATATTTCAAAAATATGAAGTAAAAAATGGTTTTGAAGTCAAATTAAAAGATTTATCAAAAATATCTGAAATAATTGATATTGCTATGAATAATGGTATTAAAAATATCGGGCAGCTAAGTTTTTCTGTAGCTGATGGCGAAAAAGCATGTAATGATGCTATGGCAGAAGCTATAAAAATAGCTAAAAATCGTGCACAATATTTATCTCAAAGCTCAGGAAATCAACTATTAAAGGTTAAATCTATAAATCCTTATTGTTCATTAAATAATAATGTTGTACCAAGATATTATTCAAATGCCATGTTATCAAAAGCTCAAGATAGCTCTGAAGGTGCTGCAACAGTTGATGTTATAGAGCCTGGTACAATTAATATCAGAGCCGGAGTTAATATGACATATTATCTAAAATAACTGCTTGCAATTTTTTTATAGTAATGATATCTTTATATTGTTAGCACCATATGGAATTTTTTTATTCTATTTTAATTCTGGTGCAAGTTATGTGAGTAGTTTTTGTCACGGATAATTTGTGAAGTACACGTTTAATAATAAATTTTTAAAGGATAATTCTAAACCCGGCTCTTTTAGAAGGGGATATGAAACTTTTCAAAAGGGTCTTGTTGAAGATGTTAAATTTAACGAAAATATTGTAAGAGCAAAGGTTAAAGGTAATTATCGTTCTCATTATGATGTTGGAATAAAATTTACTAAATCTGATGTTCGACCGACATGTAACTGTCCTTTGGAAGAACCTTGGTGCAAGCATGCTATTGCGCTGGGATTTTATTCTTTAAAAAATCATTTTTGGGAAGAGTTTTTATATGAAAAGCTAAATATTGAACCAAACTTGATTGATGAAGAACTGCCCATGAATGAAAATCCTGAGGGTGATTTTATATTCCATTTTAACCCTAAAAGAAGACAAAACTTTTTTTCAATTCTTGTGATGAATAGGCACACAAAAAAAGTAATAAGGGATTTAGAAGCGGTATTTAAGCAGATAATAACAAGACAAAAAGAAGAAGAAAATTTTGAACTAACCAATTCCCAAAAACTTGAAGTTGTAATGTTTAAAATGCTTTTGAGTCAATCAAGACTTGATAAAAAATCAGGTTGGTATGATGTTCAAATTAATAAATTTGATGAATTCTTTAAAATGCTATCCAAAATGGATGATGTTATCGATGCTAAAACACATAAAAAAATACGTTTTGCTAAAGATATTTGGAATTTATGTTTAGATGTTAATGTTTCTTATGTTGGAAATGTTTTATTGAGTTTATATTGGAAACGTCCTGATATTGATGAAATTTATCCTTTTGAAGAAGTCAGATATTTTTCAAGACAATTAAAATGGGGCAGATACAAAGATGTTATATTCCAAACAGATGCTTCTGTGAGTGTTGTTCCTCAATATCTTACTAAGGCAAGTTTTTCTGATATAAAAGACGCCGACGGCGGTAAGTTTGTATATGAGGAATTGCCAAAGCTTAAGGAAGTTATGACAGTTAATATGTCAGAGCAAATGGAGAAATTAACATTTGAAAAACGTCCTCCAAAATGTATTGTGGAACTTGGAATAGATTATGATCAATCCCTAAAAGCATCTTTAGATTTTGAATATGATGGAGTAAGAGTTCCTTATCAAAAGCAATATAAAAGTCCTTATGTAACCATTAAAGACCCTGATAAAGATTTATTATACTGGATTAAACGTGATATGGCATTTGAGCAATCGGCTTATCAAATGCTTTTAGCTTGTCGTTTTGCACCTGTTCAATCTAATAATCTGGCTTTAGATAAAGAATTTGCAATTGATTTTTATAACTATTACATATCAAAAGCAGGTAAAAATTGGGAATTTATTGAAAAAGATGATTTATCTTTTTACAAATTAAATAAAAAAGGCTTAAAGCTTGTTGCTGATATTGATTTTCTGCCGGATAGTATCGATAAATTTTATATTCAGCTAAAAGGCTTAGCAGATGATAAAGAGCTTGATTTTGAAAAGATTGTTGATTTAACTTATGAAGGTGCAAAATATTATAATGTTCCTTCTGGCGGGCAAGTTTCAATTCCAACGGATGATATATTATCTCTTTTAAAATCTTTTAATACTTATGATGTTTATAAAAATGATGAAGAAAAATACATTGTAAGAACATATAGAGCTGGCGTTGTCTCTGAAATGGAGAAAATGGGCATCACTCTTAAAATGAGCAGAGCTTTTTCTAAATTTTGGAAAGAGATATCAACCTTTTCAACAATGGACACAACTTCTCTACCTAAAACTGTCAAGGCTGATTTGCGTGAGTATCAACTAAAAGGCTATACTTGGCTCTGGTTCTTGTACAAATACGGTTTAAATGGCGTATTAGCAGATGACATGGGTCTTGGTAAGACATTACAGACGCTTACCTTATTGCAAAAAGCAAAGGAAAAAGACGGTAAAGAACCAACTCTTGTAGTATGTCCGACTTCAGTTGTGTTTAACTGGGAAAAAGAAATTGATAAATTTGCTTCAAATTTAAAATATTTGACTTTAACAGGTGCTGATAGAAAAACAAAATTTAAAGATATAGAAAAATACGATGTTGTAATAACAAGTTATGCGCTAGTAAGGCGTGATATTGAGTGTCTAAAAAAACAAAAATTCAGATATGTAATATTGGATGAATCTCAAAATATTAAAAATTCAACCAGTCAAACCTCCAAAGCATGTAAAATGTTAAATTCCTCTCATAGATTGGCTCTATCAGGTACACCAATAGAAAATAAGCTCGAAGAATTGTGGAGTGTTTTTGATTTTCTTATGCCGGGATTTTTATTTGATGCAAATGAATTTAATCATAGATTTGTGAACCCGATTGTTGAAAATGAAGATACCGAAGTTCAAAAGCGTTTAAAATCGCAGATTTATCCGTTTATTCTAAGAAGAATGAAGCGTGATGTTGCAAAAGACTTGCCTGATAAAATTGAATCAGTTGCATATTGCGAGCTTACACCTGATCAAAAAGATTTATATTTGCAAGTTCTTGATTCAACAAAAGAAGAATTGTTTAAATCTATTGAAACTGTTGGTCTTGAAAAATCGAGAATGTCAATATTTTCTGCTCTGTTGCGCTTAAGACAAATTTGTTGTCATCCTCGTTTGTATGATAAAGAAGGACAGCTTGGAATTAACGAATCAGGTAAATTTGAACAATTACAAGCTATGCTTGAAGAAATCATTGCCGAAAAGCACAGAATACTTCTATTTTCTCAATTTGTCGGTATGCTTGATATTATAAAAGGCTGGTTAGAACAAAAAGGCATTAAACATGAATACTTATCAGGCAAAACAAAAGATAGACAAGCTGTTGTAGATAGATTTAACAATGATCCTACTATACCAATTTTCCTTGTATCATTAAAAGCAGGCGGAACAGGTTTGAACCTTACCGGTGCTGATTATGTTATTCATTATGATCCTTGGTGGAATCCTGCTGTTGAAGATCAGGCAACCGATAGGGCATATCGCATCGGTCAAACTAAAAAGGTATTTGTGTATAGATTAATAACCAAAAACACGGTTGAAGAAAAAATCCAAGCATTGAAATCTAAAAAGCGTTCTTTGGTAGATAGCGTAATTTCAATTGATAGAAATATTGTTAAATCGCTTACTTATCAAGATATTAAAGATATATTCTCGATTTAGGAAAATAATAAATAAATACTACTCTTCAACTTCAGCTAATTTTTCCAATTTTAATTTTTGGTCGTATTCAATTAGCATGTTGATTAGTTTGTCTAAATTCCCTTCAATAACTTCCCAAACGTCCAAATTTTGACCAATTCTATGGTCGGTTAATCTGCCTTGAGGAAAATTGTATGTTCTGATACGTTCAGACCTATCTCCGGTTCCTACTTGCGAGCGGCGAAGGTCAGTAACCTCTTGCATTTGCTTTTGGACTTCCATATCGTAAAGTTTAGCTTTTAATATTTGAAGAGCACGTTCTTTGTTCTGTAATTGAGAACGTTCTTCGGTACAGAATATCATAATCCCTGTTGGTTTATGGAAAACTCTTGCTGCGGTTTCAACTTTATTTACGTTTTGTCCGCCGGCACCGCCTGAGCGCGCTGTTGTAATTTCGATATCGTTCATATTAAGTTCAATTTCAACATCATCAACTTCAGGCATAACTGCAACCGTTGCAGTAGACGTGTGGACTCTTCCTTGAGATTCTGTTTGAGGGACTCTTTGAACTCTATGTACACCGGATTCATATTTTAATTGAGAATATATGTTATCTCCACCTTTAATAGATATAACAACTTCAGATACGCCGCCTGCTTCGCATTCATTTATTGAAAGAATTTTTGTTTGCCAACCTTTACTTGCAGCATATCTTAAATACATTCTCATAAGGTCGCCTGCAAAAATATTGGCTTCATCTCCTCCTGCAGAACCTCTGATTTCAAGCATAATATCTTTATCATCCATTGGGTCCCTTGGAAGAAGCAGGACTTTTAATCTGTGTTCATACTCTTCTATTTTTGCTTCGTTGGACGAAATTTCATTATTTAAAAATTCACGCATAGAACCGTCTTTTTCACTATGAAGCATTTCTTTTGCTTCAGTTATCGCGTTCATAGCGTCTTTGTATTGGTAATAAATATTTACCGTTTCTTCCATTGTTTTTCTTTGCTTAGATAAATCACGGAATTTTTCGTAATCTTGGATAACTTCAGGTTTGGATAGAGTAACTCCTAATTCCTGATATTTTTTTTCAATTTTTTCAACTTTATCGAACATTGAATTATCCATTTTTAGTTTTCATCCTTCCGCATGAATTATCTTCGTCACAATAACCTAATCTTTCACATTTGGGAACCAAATGTTCAGCAAGCCAAGGTTCTTTTTCTTCAACTAAAGCACACATTTTTTTAACTAACATTCTTATTTCAAGCTGTGCCCTTGTGCATAGTCTTAAATTTGCAAGGTGAATGAGTTCTCTTAAGTTAAGGCTGGTTACAAGCGAACTTACAGTTGCATTTGGTAAAATAGAGCGGGCATCTTCTCCTTTTATTCCGCTTTGCAGAAACTCTTGGTATAAGTTTGCAGTTTGCTCCATGTGATTTTTAAATTTTTCATAAAGCTCTTTGTTTGCTTCAATGGCAGGAGGTACTATAAAATCAAACTCACCTTTTTCTCTTACGTATCTTTGGGATTTTTGAGAAAAACTCATGTGTCTGTGTCTTACAAGTTGATGAGTTGCAGCTCTTGAAACGTTGTTTATTGCAAATGTAAGTTGTATATGTTCAATTGTGGAGTAGTGGCCTGATGAAATAACTTTCTTTATCAAAGAAAGCATTTTATCTTTATCATTTGTGTGGTTTTCATAAATTTCAACAGCGCCATCTGCACTATAGCAAGTTCTGCAAGCAGTATAAACTACATCCAGAAGATTTTCCGGTATTGAAATTAACTTAACTTCCATTTCTTTTTTAGCCATTTTAAACCCCACACATAAATTTTTGGCTGGTCTTTAGCCAGCCAAAACGTTTTTTGTAACTATTTTTTTTCGTAACGTTTTTTAAATCTTTCAACTCTACCTTCAGAGTCAAGAATTTTTTGGTTGCCTGTGTAAAAAGGATGGCAAGCGTTACAAATTTCAACTGTGATGTTTTCTTCAACTGAACCAGTTTCGATTTCGTTTCCGCAAACACATTTTATAGTTGTTTTTTTGTAATCGGGATGGATATCTTTTTTCATTACTTTTTCCTTTATGCGATATTATCTGATATTAATATTTTATTTGCTCAAAAAAATATTTCAAGTTGCAAATAAAAATTATTAAATTAACCTTGTTTATTGTATAATTCAAATTATGAAAAAACTTGAACATATAAGAAACTTTAGCATAATAGCTCACATTGACCATGGAAAATCTACTCTTGCAGATAGGCTGCTTGAAAAGACGGGTACTGTTACCAAGCGTGAAATGCAAGATCAACTGTTAGATACTATGGATATCGAGCGTGAGCGAGGTATTACAATTAAGCTAAATGCTGCCAAAATGAATTATAAAGCCTCAGATGGTAAGGATTATATCTTAAATTTAATTGACACCCCCGGGCACGTTGATTTTTCTTATGAGGTATCCCGTTCTCTTGCTGCTTGCGAAGGCGCTTTACTTATAGTTGATGCAACTCAAGGTGTTGAAGCGCAGACATTGGCTAATGTTTATCTTGCGATGGAACAAAATCTTGAAATAATTCCTGTTATAAATAAAATTGATTTACCTTCTGCTGATGTTGAAAGAGTAAAAAAAGAAATTGAAGACGTCCTTGGAATAGACGCCTCTATGGCAATTCCAGTGAGTGCTAAAACCGGTGTTGGAATTGAAAATGTTTTAGAAGCGATAGTTAATTATATTCCTGCTCCGATTGATACATCAGATAAACCTCTAAGAGCACTTGTTTTTGATAGTGCGTATGATGCGTATTTGGGCACAATTTGCTTTTTTAAAGTTGTAGATGGCTCAATTAAACTCGGTGATAAGATTAAGTTTATGGCAACCGGTAAAGAATTTGATGTTATAGAGCTTGGTTTTCTAAATCCAAATAGAAATCAGGTTCAAGAACTTAAAACCGGCGAAGTTGGATATTTTGCAGGTTCTATAAAAGAAATTACCCGTTTTGTTGGAGATACTATAACCCATGTTGAAAATCCTGCTCTAGAACCCTTGGAAGGATATAAAGAAGCAAAACCTATGGTATTTTCAGGTTTGTATCCTGTTAACAATGAAGATTATCATGAATTAAAAGAAGCACTTGAAAAATTAAAGCTTTCTGATAGCTCAATTACCTATGAACCCGAAACATCAAATGCACTTGGTTTTGGTTTTAGGTGCGGTTTTTTGGGTATGCTCCATATGGAAATTGCTCAGGAAAGATTAGAAAGAGAATATAATTTATCTTTAATAACCACTGCTCCTTCGGTTATATATAAAGTTCATAAAACAGATGGGTCTGTAGTTGAAATCGATAATCCGGCTGAACTTCCTGCTGCTCAATATCGTGATTATATCGAAGAACCTTATGTAAGGGTTAATATTTTTACTCCAAACGATTTTGTTGGTACTTTAATGGAATTGTGTCAAGATAAAAGAGGCATATTTATTAATATGCAATATATTGACGATATTAGAGTTAATCTTGAGTATCAACTGCCATTATCTGAAGTTATTACAGATTTTTACGATCAATTGAAATCGCGCTCCAAAGGTTATGCTTCGCTTGATTATGAATTTTGCGATTATAAAAAATCCGATCTTGTTAAAATGGATATTTTACTTGCAAATGAAGTAGTGGACGCTTTGTCTGTTATTTGTCATAAAGATAGTGCGTATAATATCGGTCAAAAGCTAACAAATAAATTAAAAGAAATTATACCAAGACAATTATTTGAAGTAGCTATTCAGGCTGCAATAGGCGGCAGAGTTATAGCTAGAACCAATATAAAAGCTTTAAGAAAATCTGTCTTGGATAAATGCTATGGCGGTGATATCTCTCGTAAAAGAAAGCTATTAGAAAAGCAAAAAAGAGGTAAAAAGCGCATGAAATCCGTTGGTAGAGTTGAAATACCGCAAGAAGCATTTATGGCAGTTTTATCTTTAAATGAAGAATAATTATTTTATTCTGTTCAGTGCAAAGAATATTCCGCAAACTGTTGCTGTTGCAACAGATAATTCTTTTGATGTTTCTAAAATAAATTGTCTTATTTTGCTTGCAGGAACATAAGTTCTTGCTTCAATTATTCCACCATCAGATATTGGGTCTTTTAAAATTCTATCTTCATCAAGTACAGCTGTTACATAGCTTATTGTTTCAGATGATAGTCCTGCAGATGTTGAACTGTTTAATAGTTCAACATAGATATTATCTGCTGCATGTCCAGTTTCTTCGAGTAGTTCTTTTTTAGCACACTTAATTAGTGTTTCGTTGCAATCAATGTCGCCAATTAAACCGGCGGGAGATTCAAGACAAAATTGAGCCTTATCCTCTGCGTAAATTGGCGGTCTTTTTGTTTTTAAAAACAGGAAATTGTATTCATCTTTTTTCTTTATTAAAGTAGTTATAACAACAGCGCTATCTTTTTCGCTTGAATCATTTGTTCTTTTAACATAATACCATTCATTTCCTGATGGAGAAGTCGCTGCTTTTAGCTGTAGAAATTTTGTTTCGTATAATATTTTATTTTCCATTTTCAATCTCCTCTATAAATCTTTTAACTGTTTTTTCAGGATTTTCGCTATTCATCAGGGCTCTTATTACCGCAATTCTATCAGCACCTGCCTTTATAACGCTATTTACATTGTTTTCATCAATTGAACCTATAGCGTAAAATGGTATATTAATGTTTTCTTTTACCCATTTAACATATTCAAGACCCACAGGGGTTGTGTTTGGTTTTGTCGGAGTTTTAAAAACCGGACCTACTCCAATATAATCGGCTCCGTTTTGTTGCGCTATAATTGCATCATCCGGCTTATGAGTTGATATTCCGATTATTTTATCGTCGCCAAGAATTTTTCTTGCATCACTTATTGAAATATCATCCTGTCCTAAATGAACTCCGTCGCTATCTAAAATTTTTGCAATATCAACTCTGTCGTTTACTATAAATAAGGCATTATACATAGAACACAGTTGTCTTAGCGCTTGACCTGTTTTTATTATTTCAGATGCTGATTTATTTTTTTCTCTGTATTGAATAATTTTAACGCCTGCATTTAAAATTTGCGCTACTTTATCTAAAAATTCATTTTGAGAACTAAAATTATCCGATGATGTAATAAGATATATGTTTTTATCTTTTAAAAGTACGTTTTTAATATTAGTTTGTTGTTTCATAGAAATTAATTCCGTTATTTCTTTTTCAATTATATATATTTCATATCTGTATTTATCGCTTAAATGACCATATTCGCTCAACACTCTTAAGCCTTCTTGAACTCTTTTAAGATTAGCCCTTAATACATTAGTGTTTTCATTTTTTTTTGAAATATTTTCAATTGATGTTCCAACATCATTTAAAGTATCTCTTGATGAGATTAAATTGTCATAATTTTTATCAAAGAAAATTGATATTTCATGCCTGATATTTTTTAATTTTTTAGTCAGGTTTTGATTGTTTAATTGAAAACGAGTGTATTCTTCTATACACCTCAAACCTTCATTTACACGATTCAAATTTGCATCAATTATTCGATAGTTCATAAAAAATTACCATTGCGACTATATATTTATGATTATAGCTAATTTTTATAAATTTTAATAGTCTGTTTTTTATGAAGGATGATTTAGAAAAATTAATTTTAAGAGCTCAAAAAGGCGATAATAAAGCTCTTTGCGATTTAATCAAGAAAGAACAAACTAATATTTATACCACTTTGTTTTATTTAAAAAAAGATGAAAATGATATAGCAGATATTATGCAAGATGTTTTGATTAAATTAACTAAAAGATTAAATCAATTGAAAAATCCAGCATTTTTTAAAACGTGGTTAAATCAAATTATAATAAATTCCTATTATGATTATTTAAGAAAAAACAAAAAGAAAATTTTAACAATAAATCCTTATAAACCTGATGAAGAAGTTGAATTTGAAATTCCGGATAATTCAACTAATCCGCAAAATACAATTTTATACACAGAACTTGATAATATAATAAAAAATGCTATTCAAAGTTTGCCTATACAATATAAAATTCCAATTGCTCTAAGGGAAATTCAAGGATTGAGTTATGATGAAATATCCAATATTACAAATACTTCAATTGGTACTGTAAAATCACGTATTTCAAGGGCAAGAGCCAAAATTAAAGATGATATAGCAAGATATTCTAGGAGCTAGCTATGATTGAACTTGATTTTTTAGACGAACAAATAAACAGATACTACGATAAAGAGATGAATGAAAGCGAAATTATAGCATTTGAAGCCAAAATGCAGTCATCTTTTGGAATAAAATCTTATGTAGATGAAAAATGCTATGGAAATTACAAAATATCTAACTCTATTAATATTGCTAAATACAGGGCTCAAAGAACAGCTTCTGAAATTACAAGTAATTTTTTTAATGAAAAAATTAAGAAAAAATTATTCCTTTAATTCTATGCCATTGCTTTTTAGTGCTTGTATAAAATTTTCAGCAGTGCGTTTTTGGACATCAGTTGGCACAATTCTAAGCAATTCAACTGTTTTTGATATAACTTCGTCTTCATCATACCAGCGTTTGCCGCCATTTAAGGGTTTTGCCATAGCATAAAATCTTTCAAGTGTTTCTTTAGAAACCTTTTCTTCTATGCTTTTTAGGAAGATTTCAGCTTGTTCTCTTAATTCAGATTTATAGTCTTTTAACATGTTTATAACTTTTAGTAAGAGTGGATCATGGTCGTACCATCTTTTATATTCTTGCGCCATTGTCTTCTCCTGTATATATTTTTTTTATAGCTTCGTCATTGATTCTTGTTGCATCAATATTTAGGCCTCTTAGTTTTTCAACAAAATTTTCATAGCCTCTATCTATATGATTTAACGCACCAATTTCAGTTTCACCTCTTGCCATAACTGCAGCCGTAACGAGTGCTGCTCCTGCTCTTAAATCGGTTGATTCAACTTGAGTACCAACAAGACAATCTACACCTTTTATTATCGCATGCTTTTTATTTACGATAATATTAGCACCCATTTTCCAAAGTTCTTGTATGTGCATGAACCTATTTTCATATAGACTCTCAGTTACAACTGATATACCATCAGCACAACACAATAATGCCATAGCTAATGCTTGAAGATCAGTTGGAAACCCGGGGTAAGGTTGTGTTATAAAGTTCATAGGTTTTAAGCGCTTATTGTTTGAAACCTCCATTGTATTCGGGTCGATTAATTTAATATTAGCACCCATTTCAAGAAGTTTGCCTGTAAATAATGTAAGGTGATTTGGAAATATATTCCTTATAATACCATGTCCTTTTGAAGCAATTATTATGCTCATATATGTTCCTGCTTCAATTCTATCCGGTATGGTTGTATATTCGCATCCTCTTAAATCACTTTGTTTAACACCTGTAATAACAATTTGACTTGTTCCTGCGCCATCGATTTTTGCCCCCATGGACTTAAGAAAATTTGCTAAATCGACAATTTCAGGTTCTTGAGCTGCATTTTGGATAATTGTTGTACCATCAGCTAGAACCGATGCCATCATAACATTTTCAGTTGCACCAACAGAAGGAATATCAAAGCAAACAGTGGCACCGATTAATTCTTTGGCTTTTGCTATAACATAACCATCATCTATTTGACATTCACATCCAAGTGCTTCAAGTCCTTTGATATGAAAATTAACACGCCTTTCACCTATTTTGCAACCACCCGGAAGGGCAACTTTTGCTTCCTTAAGTCGTCCAACAAGCGCGCCTAGTACAACAAAACTTGCACGCATTTTTGAAACATAGTCTTTTTCTGCGGTGCAATTTGTTAGGTTGCTTGAATCTATTTCAATTTTTTTAAGTTTTTTATCATATGAAGTAATAGCACCAAGGCCATTTAAAACTTCCAACATTATTTCAACATCTGTGAGTTCAGGCACATTATGTATAATACATTTATCAGCAGCCAAAAGGGAAGCAGCCATTAATTTTAAAACCGAATTCTTAGCTCCGCTAATAGTAACTTCGCCTTGCGCAGGGTTTAGACCTTTTATTATTAATTTTTCGCTCAATTTTATATCCTTTTCTAACTGATTTTAGTATAAATTGACACTCTTTTAAAGGAAAAGAGTTAAAAATAAAATTTTTGTAGGATATTTATTGTTTATTTGAGTCATTTTTGCTATCAATTACTTTAGCATCAATAACTTTTGCATCAATTATACCATTTTTTTCATTTTTTTGAGCTTCTTTTTTGCGTTCTTCAATTTCCAATTGTTTATTTATAACAATTGTCTGCACTATTTGGAATATATTACTTGTAACAAGGTATAATAGCGCCCCTGCCGGTATTGGAATAAATACAAATGTGAGAATAATCATAACGGGCATAATCGTACCCATAGATTTTTGTATTGCAGCTTGTGTAGCGTCTTGATTTTTAGTTTGGGTTGTTGCCATCATTACTTTTTGAGATAACCAAATTGTTAGACCAAACAGTGCTACAAGCAGTATAACATCATAATGTATTTGATTTTGCGCAGGAATCGTTGGAACCGTTGCAATTAATATATCTCCTCTGCGAGCAAATTCGATATTTTCAGTTTCTTTTGTCATAATATTCATGACAGAAACATCAGCTTTTTGTACTTTATCTAGCTGTGAGAATTTTAAATTTAAGTTATCAAGAGAAATTTTAAGTTCAACCGGTTTATCTGTTTCAATATCGCCTTGAATACTAACTGCTCTTTGAGGTTTTTCAATTTTAACATTGTCAATAATTTCATTATTTTCAAGATAAACTTTAGCTGATTTTCCTGCTTGGAATTGCGCGTTTTTAGCTATTGAAAATTTCCCGTCTAAAGAAACACCTGCATTTGACTTAATTGTAGAATCTAGTCTATTAATAAATAGAAAATGAGTATTACCTGCCATTTGAATAAAAGAAGGACTCATTAATGCGCTATAGAGCATAATAAATACAGGAATTTGAATTAACATAGGTAAACATCCTGCAGTAGGATTAAAGTTATGTTCTTTATAAAATTCCATCATTTTTTGCTGCATTAATTGAGGATTGTTTTTATATTTTTCCTGAATCATCTTCATTTTAGGGGTAAGTTGTTGCATATTTTTCATTGAACGTTGTTGTGAAACGTTAATAGGCCATAAGCAAATGCGCATTAAAATTGTAAAAATTATGATTGCCATGCCATAGCTTCCAGCAAATTGCGCTAATTTTCCAAGTATATTGATTGTTAATGTAACAAAGTCCATTATTTTCTCCTCATGTGTCAAAAAATTGTTATATATAAATTTTACTATAAACATGATAAAATCAATTTATGGAAAATAATTTTGATACAATTGTTGCAACAGCAACCCCATTAGCATATAGTGCAGTCGGAATAATTAGAATATCAGGCAAGAACTCTTTTTTTATTGCTGAATCAATTTTTTCAAAAAAAATTGTTCCAAAAAAGATTAATTATGGCTATATAGTTGATAATTCAAAGAAATTAGATGAGGTTGTATTGCTGCCTTTTGTTGCTCCTCACAGTTATACAGGAGAGGATGTAGTTGAAATCCAGACCCATGGCAGTCCTGTAATTATTAATTCAATAATAGAACTTATAATTTCTAAAGGTGCAAGAATGGCACAAAAAGGCGAATTTACTAAACGCGCTTTTTTAAATCATCGTATAGATTTATCTCAAGCTGAAGCAGTATTAGATATTATAAATTCAAAGGGAACAAAATCAACTGAAAATGCGCTTGCAAATCTTGGCGGCTACTTAAAAGATAAAATAAATTTTCTTAAAAAGGATTTAACCGAGTTATATTCAAAAATTATTGCATCAATCGATTTTCCTGAAGATGTGGCTGAAATTGAATCAAAAGATATCGTTTCGATATGTAATGATAAAATTCTTGAAATTGACAATATTTTAAAAAATTCATCTAGCCACGATTTTATAAGAGATGGAATTAATGTATGCTTAATTGGGAAGCCAAATGTCGGCAAAAGTTCGCTTTTTAATTCTCTTTTAAATTATACTAGAGCAATAGTTACCCCAATTGAAGGCACTACAAGGGATACCATAAAAGAAGCTGTTAATTTAAACGGATATATTATTAATTTTGTAGATACTGCAGGAATCAGAGATAAAGACAAGGCTGATGTAGTTGAAAAAATTGGTATCGAAAATTCGCTAAAGACAATAGAAACATCAAATATTGTTTTGTTTTTATTTGAAAATTCAATTGATGAAATAGATAAAAATTTGATTGAATTTGCAAAAGACAAAGAAATTCTTTATATTCAAACAAAATGCGATATAAACAAACCAACATCAGAAAATAACGCAATTAACATAAGTTCTATGACAGGTTTTGGAATAAACATTCTTAAAGATAAAATTTATGAAATAGTTCAAAAGCTAGCACCCGAAGAATTAGATTACACTACAAATAAAAGACAGCAGACTTGTTTGATTCAGGCAAAAAATGCTTTATTGAATGTTATTGAAACTTCTGAATTTAACTGTGAACCGGATTTATTTGCAATGGATTTAAAATCTGCAATTTTATCATTAGGAGAAATTGTTGGCGAAGTATTTACCGATACTATTCTTGACGATATTTTCAGTAATTTCTGCATTGGAAAGTAATTAACATTACTTTACAAATAAGCAATTATTGATGAAATATATACTTAATATATATGTAGTCGATACAAGGAAAAGCAAAATGTCTGAATATACCGTTGGTAATTACACAACAATGGATTATATTAACATTGTAACCGTTAAAAGTCAGGATACTGTTTCAAAATATTGTGAAAAAACGGGCTTACCTAAGGAAGAAGTAAGAGAAAATAATAATCTTGGTGCTGATTACGGTATAATTGATAACCAAAAATTAGTAGTTGAATTTCCTTACGAAAAAAGACTTGATACAATTTATTCTACGGATGAAAAACGTCAAATATCTGTTTATGAAGTGCAATCAGGAGATACAATAGAAAGCATTTTTGACAATATGAATGTTAATCCGGATGATAAATATATCTATGATTTATTAAATCCAAATAATACAAAAGATTCAGATTTAGAAACCGGGGAAAAACTTGCGCTGCCGTATACTGTAACAGAATTTGAACTGGTTAAAAAATATTGTCCGAATTTTATTAATAAATATGATTTTTATAAATATTTAGATACCGTTCAAAATGTATTTGTAGGAGAAAATGGTGAATTGGGATTACCGTCTGAAGCATCGCTAGATTATAGTGGTATAGAAAATTTCTACATAATGCTTCAAAATACAAATAATTCTTATCCTAGTGCTAGCTCAAGTGCTCTTCCTGACGGTAGCCGCAAATATAGCATTAATACAAATGGAAATAATGAATTTTTTATAGATGATAACGGCAATATAGATTATAACTACATATCAGATTTATTAGATATAGAAAATATCGATTTTGATACTGCAGTTCATGATGTCAGCTGCAATAAGCACCATAATGCCATGCAGCCAGAATATAAGTGCAACAATAAAATAATCACACTAACCGGAGATTTTCCCTTATTTAGCAGTGCAAATTAAAAATATATTTGGCAACTGCTTCGCCCATCGACATACAGCTTTTTTGAACTCTTAGGGCGCTATGAGCATAAAAATCAACGCCTATTGGTTTACCTATTACAAATAAATTGTCTAAATCGGCGCTGATTAAACTTTCGATTGGCAGTTCATATGCTTTTGAAATATTGATAATTGAAGAATTTTTATCATTTGTGTGAACATCAATTCCATAACTAGATGTTAGAACTTTGTTTTTAAAGGTTTTTGACGATAAAAGATCTTCTTTTGTGTAGTAATAGCGTGTTTTAATCCTATTTTCTTCTCGTTTGCCTGTTTGTGAGGCGATATTACATATTTGAGCATTTTCAAATCCTGGAAAATATTTCCTTACGAAATTAAATAATCGCCAAATAGCTTTTCTTCCTTCTATAAGCTCATTAGAAGACATATAAGGATTGTTTTTGAACTGCGCTATCCTAGGACAATTAAATGCAACTTTGTTTGAAGAGCCGGCGACAGAGAATATTTGGAAATATGCCCTATCATGTTCTAAAAGCAGACCTTCTTTTATGGCTTTTTTCAAGTATTTATCTAATTTCCATAAAGTTTCTTGATTCCAAGTGCTTGCGGTTGTAAAATGAAATTCTCCATTTGTATCTACATCGCTTCGATAGGTATTGGTAATATTCTCATCGTCCTCAAGATTTAGGAGAAACTTTTCAAATTTATTGAAATCAACATTATCTAAAATAAATCTGAGCGAGTTTTGTTGATTTTGATCTACATCTTTTATAATTTGGCAGCCTGCAAGTATGGAAAATTCCCCAGAGCCTGTTGCGTCTACAAAATATTTCGATACGATTGGTAATGATAATAAATTTGAATTTAAAATTACTTTAGATATTTTTTTATCACAAGTTTCTATACTTTGAATTGTAGTTTCAAATAATATATCAAGATTTTCTTTAATGCAATTTTCTGAAAGGATGTCATCAAGGACAATTTTTAAAATTTCAGGATTAAACCAGCCTTCGTTTTTATCCTTGTATGTGATTTGAGCATTGAATTTTTTTGCCGAGGAAACTAATTTTTTATAATATTCGCAATTAATTGTGTTATCTGACGAATTCATAACCGGAACCACGAGCCCACCGGTCATAAGCCCGCCCAGAAAATTGTTTTTTTCGATTAATAACGTCTTGAGCCCCAGTTTTGCGCACATATACGCACATGCGCAACCTGAAGTACCGCCGCCAGCTATAAAAACATCATATTTCATTGAATTTTCCATAATTATATTATAGTCTATATAATTTTAATTGTGAAATAATTAACCATACTTTTTTAGATAAATTTAATAATCGGGATATTTGTATATTTTGGGTCAATATGCATGCTAAACGATTGGTTATGATAATGTATATTATGTAACTTGGCACTTAAAAAAATAATATAGTAGTTTACTATTCTTTTTTTATTTTACCCGTCTTAAAATCGATTCTAACGGCTCTAATTTTCATTAAACTCATATTGTCTAATAAGTAAATCCAAGTTCATTTTTTTCAATTCTTCTCTACAGATGAGTCGCTCTTGTGTACTATCTAAATTTTCAACAATTAAATTATCACACATATTATTAAAACTTGACATCCTATATTTGTTGTACATAAATTCATCAATATTTTGCAATTTATTAACATAATATCTAGGAATTGGAGCTTTATGTCCATTAGGTAGAACTATATAACCTAATTCAAAAATATTTTTGTAAAATTTTTCTAAATATGAATAACCTAATCCAGGCATTCTAGAAGTTAACAAAAATTCAGGCTCAATATCTTTATAAACTTGATAAGCTAATTTACCGAATAATTTTTTAGTTACATATCGAGCAACATAAGCAGAACTTTCAAAATTAACTTCACCAATAACAGAAAAACCATAACTTTCATTTGAATAAGCTGGAGACCAAATTTTCTCTAAAAAAGGACTACGATAATATAAAACTTCTTTTCCGTGAACACGTCTAAATTGATAAACATATTTATCAGGAAAATTAAAACCATAAATAATTAAATGATAATGTGGTCTTTTATGTTTTGCACCATATTCACCACAAGCCATAAAACGAAATTTACAATCATATTCAGACTTAACAGCTTTTCTCAATCTCTTAAGCCAATTTCTAAAAGCAACTTTGTTTAAACTATGGGGATTAGAACGTCTTAAGAGCATATCATTATTAAAAGTTAAAGTTAAAAAAGCACAATTATTATAATGATTATGCATATAAGCTTCATTAGCTGAACGAGTAGCCCACATTCTAGAATAATCAAGACGGCAACCTATACATTTACCACAAGGGACTTTAATATTTAAACCACATTCATTACCTTCAAAATCATAATAAATAGGATAATTGTAAGGCTCTTCATATATATCAGAATAATGAACTTTAAACTTTTGAGTATATTCTGAAAACATCCAAGCATATACAGAAGATTGTAAACCAAGCAAAAAACGCTGTTTACCAAATTTCAAATATCTTTTACCTTGTTCATCAGTATATAGGGGATAATATGCTTTTATAGGATGAAAACATACCATGAATATAGTTAAACTCCTTGTTCACTCCTGCCGAGGGCAACCCCCTCGGAAAACCGAGGGGGAATAAATTTAAAGTCGGTAGCCACCACGTGAAAGATTGGGAGTCAGGTTTTTAACGTGAGTTTTTAAAGCACCTTTAATAAATACAGATTTAGAAACTGAATTAGATAATTTACGCCTCATTGCCATAATTTTTATAATCCTTTCTATAATTGTTACAAAGTAATTCAAGAGATGTTTTATAATCGTCGACAGAAATATGGTCATTAACAAATAATTTAGTTAAAGTTATAAAATCAATTTGATATTCTCGTTTAGTTAGTTTTTTCATTAATAGGCTCCTCTGGAAAATGAATTAATAGTTTGTTAACACAATCTAAAAAGACCGCATGAGAAATTTTACGAGAAGTAACTAACTTAAATAAATATAAAAAAGTATCTTTTGCGCATTTATCAAACAATTTAGGATAAATAGGGTCGCATAAGTAAATATTAATATTTTCATCTATAAACTTTGTTGTATCAAACAATGTTAACTGTTTTGAAGAATTTGACATAATTTAACCTTTCGTTTAGTGTAATAGTATGGAAATATTATTAATAGTTATAATTATTCAATTATCATTAATACACTTTCGATTAAGAGAGTGTAAGAAAATATATAAAATTATTTACGAATTGGAACAGAAACAGAACCACCAAAACCAAAACGACGATAGCCAGTAGCCCAATCTTTTAATTTAGGATTATTCTTATCCCAAGAAGATTGCAAATCATATTCGCGTTTAATAGATTGAGCGCTATTATTATTTAAATTAACCTGTGAATTGGTTAATAAATTTTGATTTTTCATATCATTAAGAACTTTAGCAGTACCAGCATTTATTTGAGCGATTTCTGCTTGAGCACGTAAAGGGCCATAATCTTGAAGTTGCCGATTTTGCTCTGTAGTATAGGCGGATTCTGCATGAGCTTTATCTGATAAATAATCATTTAATTTGATTGCAGAATTATTAACATCAACTTGAGATTCAGTAGCTTTTTTATTATTTTTGTATGCTAAATAATCAAGAGCAGAAGAAGCCAAGTCAAACTGTGGAGCAGATACGCCAACAGAGCCACCAGAACCTGCAGACAAATTATTGATGCCTTGAGTAATTGCAAGCATAGGATTAATACCTGCTTGACGCATTGAATAAGTTGTATCTTGATAGGCATTTTGATTTAATTGACGAGTCAAATTGTATTGATGATTCATCAATTTTTTCTGATATTTATAAGCTTTTCTAGCTGAATAAGCAGAAGAACCAAAATTAACTGCTAAACTAGGTAAACCTAAAGAGGCAAGAGAAGAAAGAGAAGAAAGTGCGAGAGCTTCGGCCATTATATTCTCCTTAATCCTGGAACACCATATTGAGGTATTGGTCTAATATCTTGAAATTCGTGATAAACATCAAGCAAAAATTCAGGTTCATTTTGAACAGCTAAACAACGCTTGATAGGTGGATTTTCTTCAATAAAATCACTATTAAGTTTAGGTAATTCTTCAAATTTTTGAGCTAAATGCCAAATATCTAAAGATTGAGGGTCTGAACTTCTAAATTTACCAGTTATATATGAGTTTTTATAACGATATTCTGCATTTCGTTCATTATAACCATATATTTCATCATCTACAGAAGTACCTTGAGCATAAATTTCTTTATTATATACAGCCTGTTCACCTAAATGAGCTAAAGTTGGGAAGAAATAATCATAACGAGTATTTCTTGAAAAGTGTCTATCTAAACCTTGTTGATAAGTCATATCTGTTCTAATAGATACAAGGCCAAGAATAACACCGTGTTCAGTAAATGAATGAGTAAAACCTGCTCCAGTAGAACCAAAAGTAGCATAAGCAGCTAAATTACCCTGCGGAGAAGTAGAATCAGTTGATGAATTTTGTGTAACGGGATTAATATTTAGTCTAATTGTACCACCACCGAGATATTCAGGACGTTGTAAACGATAATCAGGACAACGAACACCAAAATGAGAAAGTATAAGCTCAATGTAACGTGTACCACCTCGAGCGTCTTGTTCTAAAAATTGTTGTAATGCAATAGCTTGACGCATAGAATTAATTGTTACAGAAGTTGCAGAGGAAAGATCAGCAAGTAAAGTAACATTTTGACCAAAAAAACTATCACCGTCGGCACCAATGAGAGTAGAAGGATTATATTTACCAGAAACACCTTCCATTGAATGAGCAATAACAGGACTATGTAACTGGTTGTCAGAAGTTTGTATAGCTAAATTAGCTGTAGCTCCTAGCGGTAGTTCAACACCAGGACCTTTTTGCGGTTGAGGTAAACAAGAAGTGAAATAATCTTGCCTTTTACCGCGTTTTAAAAGTGGGTAATCTTCTTCAACATCATTAGTATCAGTTGTATTTACTTTTACACTATCTTGGAGATTTTCATCTCTGTACCATTCATTCCAAATTAAATTATATGCACGTAAATAAAAAATAACAGAAGAACATGAAAGATTTGGAATTGCAGGGGGGACGGAAAGATAATCAAGAAGTCCACCACGAGCAAAACCACTTTCACCTGCTATAATTTTAGGTACAAGAAAATCAATAGAATCATCTGGATTTTTTCTCTCACCCATAAATCTCTGCCAATTATCCCAAGTCAAACGATTAGGAACAAAGAAATAATGAACATCTAAATAAACGTTATCTAAAACAGGAACAAAGGGAGTAGACATTCTACCAAAGAAAGTAGAAACTAATTTTTTTGTATCACCAGGGATAACTTCATCAAAAAAAACAGGATATAAATAACCACTGTCAATAGTACCTTTCCAAGTATGATTTCTTATAAATACGTTACGAGGAATATTTGCAGTAGGTACTTGTGCAAATTGATTAACCATTTGAGACATTAATTATCACCGCCTAACTTTTCTAAAACAGTAGTGATAACAGAAACAAGAACATCTGCAATTTTTAAAATAACATTTAAAACTTGTTTAATAACTTCAATTTTATCTAAGATAGACATTTAAAATTCCTTTCATAAAATGTATAAAACGGCTGAAACACGCATTATAATTAAATGGTGTCAGTCCGCACTATTATATCAAGTAAGGGGGTGCGGACTTACTGAGAAGAAACCTCAGTAACTGGAGTTTCAACAGGATTAACAGGAGTTGAAATAGTTCCAGTGCCCACAGGGGGTTCAACAGGATTAACAGGAGTTGAAATAGTTCCAGTGCCCACAGGGGGTTCAGCCGTTATTTTCTTTTCAATAAGACCTAATTTAACAGCTTTTTCATAATTATCAGGATTATCAATAAAAGCTAATAACTTCTTAGGGTCATTTCCAAATTCGGCTCTAATATGCGATGGTAGTTCCTCAAATCTTGAATTTGCATCAGCAATAACATTTAAAGCATTTTCATAAGCATCTGGAGCAACAACTTGATTAAAAAGGGGAGTTTTTTGATTATATGAAGGAGCAATCATACCTTTTACAATATTATTAATATCAGTTTCAAAACCAAAGGACTGTTGTGTTTTTGAGGGCTTATCAGACTTAAAACCCTCTAGCTTTGTATGATTATATAAAGTATTAAATTTTATTGCCATAAAATCCTTTCTACTAAAGAAAGCGGGCAAAGCCCGCAGGTGAATAACAGTTATGGAGTACTAATGTTAGCTAAAAAGTTTATCTAAAAAAGTTCGTTTTTGTTTAGATAATTCAGGTTTAGGAGTGTATAGTTCAACAGGCTCTTCACATTTAATTACGTTATAAAATTTATTTTCAAATTCTTGTATTTTAGTATCTAGTAAGCGAATTTTTCTTTCATATTCAGAATGAATTTTTTCATAATCACAAAGAATAGATGATAATTGCTGCTTATCAATTTGAACTTCTTTTAACAATTCATCATATTTAATAGAATCTTGAAGTTTATAAACAGACAAATTATCAGAAAGATGATTAAAATCAGATATTAAATCGCCTGTATCAAGGTTAAACTTACCAAGAGTAACTAAAGAATAATCATCCGGAAATTTGCAAATTAAAGAACTAGTATAATTAACAATTGAAGAAACTTGGCGCATAGCTTCATCATCTGATTTTGCAAAAAACGGGGGCAAATATTGTTTAAGTTTTTTATCATAAATAGAATAAAGTTTTAAACTATTTGAATCTACAAATTGACAATTTTTTAATTCTTCTTCATTTGCAATGGTAACAAAATCGTTACAAACTTGACTTTCATGTTTCATCATGGTTCTAACTCCTTTTTCATTCGGAGCGACATGTAGTGAAAATGTATATTATGTAACATATCAATATTTTATTAAAACATATATTTATACCAAATTAATATTATATCGGCCTTAAAATTGATTTTAGAGGCTGTAATTATTATATGCATAATAATGTTTCAAATTTAACTAAATGTAATAATTGCACTCTATAGTTATTTGTTTGCAATGAAGATTTTTATTTATTTTGTTAAATTAATACAAAAATTAAGGAGAAATTTATGCAAAATTCAATAACAAGTCAAATAAACGACAAAGTAAGATTAATTCTTGTTGATGACCATAAATTATTTAGATGCGGAATTAAATCTTTGTTTGAAAATTCCAAAGGTGTATGTGTCATCGCTGAAGCCTCAAACGGCAAAGAAGGCATCAGCAAAATAATAGCTCAAAATCCTGACGTTGTACTATTGGATTTAGAACTTGGCGATATAAACGGACTTGATTTAATTGAAAAAGTTCTAGCGCAAAAACCAAATGTTAAATTTATAATTTTAACATCTCATATTAACGAACATGTTATTAATAAAGCAATGAAAATGGGGATTTATGGATATATTTTGAAGGATATTAATTCAGAATTTCTCGATATGATTGTAAAATCTGTTTCAACCGGAGCAATGTGGATTGATAAAAAAGTAGTCCAAATTTTAAGAGAACTAAATCCAAACGTGGTCCCAGCAACACAAATAAGCCGCTCTAGTTTTAAATCTACACACGCAAATTTAACTGCAAGAGAATATGAAGTACTCAAACTAGTTGTTGATGGAAAATCTAATCAACAAATAGCTGAAGCTCTAAATATCTCAGAACACACCTCTAAAGCCCATGTGTGCAATATTATTCAAAAACTTGTTGTTGACGATAGAACACAAGCTGCTGTTAAAGCAATTAGGGAAGGTATAGTTTAAGTCTATTATCATTATCAATCGTTTCGATAGAACATATTATAATTACCAATCGAAACGCATGTTATAGTATATTATAAATACCAATCGAATTGATAGAATTGAAAGGAGAAAAATATGATTGAAAATTTTAAATTTGATAAATCAAAAGCAACTGAATTCTTTAATAATCAATTATCTTATTTTGCAAGTATTTATGAATTAAAGAATCTAATAGAAAATGAAATTGAAAATATTAATATTGTTGATGTAAGAAAATATGATGATTATATTGAAGGGCATATTCCGTATGCAATCCACGTGCCATATGATAGCTTGGATGAGCACTTTGTTATGCTTGAAAAACATAAAATGAATATTGTCTACTGTTATGACTACAACTGTAAATTAGGGCTAAAAGCTGCACTGAAAATGGTTGAAAATGGCTATCCTGCAATGGTTCTTGTAGGCGGATATCACACTTGGCATAAAATGGGATACGATGTGGTTAAAACAGCTAGCGACTATTAGCACCCCTTTTATAGTACAAATGGGCTACTAATTTCACTCTCCATAAATAGTATAAACGTAGTATTTCTATATTTGTAGAATATAGTATAATTATAATCGTAATAAAAAAAAGCCCATTAAGGGCTTCAAGATTTACTAACGATACAAGACTCATTATATAACCGGCTTTGAAATAACATCAAATTCGGTTTTTTTTATGCCTTATATTTAAGGCGCATTATCTATGATATAGGAAAAATATTTTTTTGCAATAATTTTTTTTCGAAAAAATTAATTTTTCTTAATAATTTTAAATGCCTATAAAATATTTTCTATAGCGCAAAATTGCAAAAAACTTCCTATTAAATTTTCGTGCCAAACATGTATACCTGCAGGAACAGACAATATTGTTGGAGCAAAGTTCCAAATGTATTTTATTCCTGATTTAATAATATAATCTGCGACTTCTTGAGCTACTTTATTTGGCGTTGTTAATATAGCTATATTAACACCTGTATTTTTAATATATTTTTCAATCGTATTTAGATTGTATACTTCTATTTCGCCTATTTTCTCACCTATTTTATTGCTGTCAATGTCAAATAAAGCACAAATTTTAAGCCCATAATCGCTAAATTTTGAATAGCCGGAAAGAGCTGTTCCTAAATTACCAGCACCTATTACAAGCGCTTTTTTGATAACTTTATAGTCTAAAACATCTTCAATAATATCTTTAAGCTCAACAACATCATACCCAACTTTGCACTTTCCTTTGCAATTAATGCTTTTAAGGTCTTTTCTTACTTGTGTTTCATCAATCTCAAGCAAAGATGATATTTGCGATGATGTAATATTTTTTATATTTTTTTTAGTGTAATCTCTTAAAATTGTGTGATATTGCGTTAAGCGCACTATTGCTCTTTGCGATAAATTATTTTTCATAAACTTTCTCTATATAAAAATCGGGGCAAAATGCCCCGATTGAAATGTTTATATTACTAAACAACTCCATTGAATGCATCAATATAAAGTTGTTTCATATCTTCCATAATTGGATATACAGGGTTAGCACCAGTACATTGGTCGTCAAATGCTAATTCAACCATTTCATCCAATTTTGCATAGAAGTCTTCTTCTGATACTCCAAAATCTTTAATTGATCTTGGTAATTCAATATCAGCCATTAATTTATCTATTGCATCAAGCAACAATTGAGTTTTTTCTTCGTTAGTTGTTCCGCCCAATTTTAATTCATCTGCAATTTGAGCATATCTTTCAACTGCACAAGGATATTTGTATTGAGGGAATGTTGCTTGTTTTTTAGGACAATCAGTTGCATTATATTTGATTACTTGTCTAATTAACAATGCATTAGCTACACCATGCGGAATATGGAACATAGCGCCTAGTTTGTGTGCCATTGAGTGGCATAATCCTAGGAATGAATTTGCAAATGCCATAGCAGCAATTGTTGCAGCATAGTGCATTTTTTCACGTGCTATAGGATCGTTAGCACCATCATGGTATGAGCGGCTTAAATATTTAAATACTAATTTTACAGCTTCTAGCGCATTTGAATTTGTGAAATTCGTTGCCATACAAGAAACATAAGCTTCAATAGCGTGAACTAACGCATCAATACCTGATGCTGATGTTAATCCTTTAGGCATACCATCAACGAAGTTTGGATCAACAATAGCCATTGAAGGAGTTAGTGCATAATCAGCTATAGCATATTTAACACCTGATTTATCATCTGTTATGATAGAGAATGGTGTAACTTCTGAACCAGTACCTGATGTAGTAGGAATAGCAACCATAAGGGCTTTTTTGCCAAGTTCAGGAAGTTGACAAATTCTTTTTCTGATATCCATAAATCTCATTGCGATATCTTCAAAAACTGTATCAGGTTGTTCATATCTTAACCAAAGAATTTTAGCAGCATCCATTGGTGAACCGCCTCCAAGAGCGATGATTACGTCTGGTTCAAACGGTTTCATGATTGTGTAAGCTTCTTCAATTGTTGATAATGTTGGATCCGGTTTTACATCGAAGAAGATTTCATGATCTATACCGATTTCATCTAAAACTTTAGTAATTTTTTCAGCTGCACCTGAATTAAACAAGAATCTATCAGTAACGATAAATGCTTTTTTTCTTCCTTGTAATTCACGTAAAGCTAAATCAGTAGCACCACGTTTAAAGTAAACTTTTTGTGGAACCTTAAACCAAAGCATATTTTCTCTCCTTTCAGCAACTCGTTTATAGTTTAAAAGGTTTTCAACTCCAACATTACCTGACACAGAGTTTTTACCCCAAGAACCGCAACCTAGTGTTAATGACGGTTCCATACGGAAGTTGTATAAATCACCTATACCACCTTGGCTTGAAGGTTGATTAATGAGCACTCTGCAAGAAGGCATTTTCTTAGCGTAAGCATCAATTCTGTCAGATTTACGATCGTCAGTATATAATACTGATGTGTGGCCAGCGCCACCTTTAGAAACCAATGTGTATGCCATTTCAGCTGCTTGTTCAAAACTTTCAGCCTTATACATAGCTAAAATTGGTGATAATTTTTCTCTTGAAAAAGGATCTTCCCAGTTTACTTCGGGTCTTTGTGCAAGAAGCACTTTAGCATTTTCGGGAACATCAAATCCAGCAAGCTTAGCAATTGTATGAGCAGTTTGACCAACGATTTTAGGGTGTGCAGTTCCTCTTGCAGGATCAATGAAACCAAAATCGATTAATTTTTGCATTTCGCTATCACTTAAAATGTGAGCGCCTCTATATGCAAATTCTTTTTTAACATCTTCATATATACTGTCAATTACAATAACTGATTGTTCTGAAGCACAAATCATACCGTTATCGAATGTTTTTGACATTAGAATTGAAGAAACTGCCATTTTTATGTCTGCTGTTTCATCAATTACTGCAGATGTATTACCTGGGCCTACACCTAATGCAGGGTTGCCTGAAGAATAAGCAGCAGTTACCATACCAGGACCACCTGTTGCTAATATACAAGAGATTTTCTTATGTTTCATTAATTGACCAGAAAGTTCAATTGAAGGAACATCAATCCATCCGATGATATCTTTTGGAGCACCTGCTTTTACTGCAGCATCAAGAACAATTTTAGCAGCTTCGATTGTGCATTTTTTTGCTCTTGGGTGTGGTGAAAAAATAATACCGTTTCTTGTTTTAAGTGAAATTAATGATTTGAAAATAGCGGTTGAAGTAGGGTTTGTAGTAGGTACAACACCAGCTAAAACTCCCAAAGGTTCCGCTACAATTTTAATTCCATTTGCTTTATCTTCACTGATTACACCACATGTTTTTGTATTTTTATGTTTATTGTAGATATATTCTGAAGCATAGTGATTTTTAATAACTTTGTCTTCAATGATACCCATACCAGTTTCTTCGTGTGCCATTTTAGCTAATGGAATACGGGCTTTGTCTGCTGCAGTTGCTGCTGCTTTAAAAATTTTATCTACTTGTTCTTGAGAATAAGTAGCAAATTCTTTTTGTGCGGCAACTACCCTGTCAATAAGAGCTTCCAGTTGTTCAGCGGTTTCAACTGTTTCTCCTGTTTTGATTTCTTCAGTTGTTGTCATATATGTTCTCCTTTTCGTGAAAAAAATCTCTATTTAAAATATACTACATAATCAATAAATGTCAAGATTACACTTTATTAAAATAAGATAAAGATATTGAACTAATTGCATTATGTGTTAAAATGACAATGTGGTGAGGTAATATATGTTTATTGCAACATACGATAGCAATAATGCAAACAGCTCAATATATAAAAACTCTCTTAAAAGTGCTGCAATAGGCGGTGTATTAGGAGCTGTTGTTCAAAGCGGTTCTCTTGTTTATGATAAGTTGAAATATAAAGATACTTTTCAATTAACAGCTAAGCAATCCGCTTCACTAATTGCAAAGAATGTTGTTTATTGTGCAAGCTTAAGTGCTCTGCTTACCTTTGTCATAGGATTTTCTCAAAAATTATTTAGAAAAAATGAAAATTAAAAAAATTCCCGATGAATATTTTATAACCATTATGGATAGGTTATCCAGATTTCAACCCGCAAATATAAGATATGAAAGGGTTTTTGACGATATTATCTCAAAGTATTCTGCTAACTGCAACTGTTCAAGTTTAACCGATAAATTATACCTCGTAGAAGAAATATTTAATTATTCTCTTGGTTATTCTGAAAAATCACTTTATTTTAATCAATTATTCTTACAAATCGAAAATATTTATTTTGAATCTAACGAAATATCTTATCGTTACCTATCGACTCGATTGAATTATGTGGAAATAATATCAAAAATAAGTAAATTTGCCAATTTACCAAAAAATTTATATTGGCTTATAAATTTATTAAATTTTTCAGATGATGTATATGAATTGAGAAAAAAGAAGAATTTATTGTATCCAATAGAAAAAATTATACTATGTGAAGGTCAAACCGAAGAACTTTTATTGGAACCTATATGCAAAATACTTGGCCTGGATTTTTCAAAATATGGAATTAAAGTAATTCCTGCAGGCGGCAAAAACCAGGTCGCACGAAAATATTATAAAATGGTAGAGTACACTAAACTTCCATTTTTTATTTTACTTGATAGGGATGCATCGAAAATAAAAGACTTAATTAATACTAAATTAAGAGCTATAGACGATTTATATCTCATTAAGAGCGGAGAATTTGAAGATATTATACCAAAGAACATTCTTCTAAAAACAATTAACTATATTCATAAAAACGATTTTAACTGTTATTTTGACGATTTTTCAGACAACGATACAATGGTGCATAATCTCGAAAACATATATAAAATGTATGGATTTGGGGAATACAAAAAGGCCGACTTTGCAAAAGATTTGGCAAATTATATTGAAAACTTTTCTAAAGCTGAAGATTTTAATTCTTCAGAGCTTCTTGATATTGCAAATAGTATTTCTTCAAGCTTTACAAGAATATAAAATCATTTTAAAATAAAATAAATGAATAGAATTTTAATTACGGATATTACAAGTTGTTTAGCTGTAAATTTAGCTCTTGAGCTGGTGAATGATGATATCAATGTTGTTTATGGTGTTCAAAATGACCTAAATTCAGATATTTCAAATTTATACCTTCTTTTAAAAAACCCAAGATTTAATTTAATTCAATGTATAGACAAAAATAAGATCCCGATTAATTCTGACTATGTCATTAAAATTAACTCTTTTTCTAAAAATTCTTTTTTGCAAAACAAGGTTAATTTTGCTTTTAACTCTTTTTCTGATACTCAATTTATACTTGACTATTGCCAAAAATCCGGCAGTAAACTAATAAGCGTATTTGAGCTAAATGAAGACACTTTACAAGATAACGACATTAATATTTATTCAAAAATTACAGATTTAAATATAAACCTAACCTTGGAATATTGCAAAAATAATAAAATATACGCAAAAATAATCACCTATTCAAATCTTTTCGGGAAATATTTTAACTACAATGAAAATAATTTTATATCTGATACTATCAAATTGGCGTTCATGAATAAAAATATACCAATAAAAGACGATATTAGTGCAAATTGGACATTTGCCTCTGATCTAACTAACGTAATAAAAAATATTATGTTCAATTATTTTGATGAAAATATCATTGCAATTAATTCAAAAGAAAATTATAGTAAGTCAGACATCGCAAATTATATAATTAAAACTATTAATTCATCTTCGCAAATTATTGTTGAAAACAAACAAATACCAAAATCAAATTCTATTCTTATTAAACCAGACATTAAATTAGAATCGGAAAGTGATTTATATAGCAATATTAATGAAATAATTAACTATATTAAGCTCGTGTTTTTTACATAAAAAAAAGCTCCCCAAAAAGGGAGTTTTCTACTTGGTACATAGAAAGGAAGGAAAGGTTAGGAAAAATGTAGGTGTGTGTAAATATGGTTTAGAGCATATTTTTTAATATATAAAAAATATATACTATATATATACCAATATAATATTTTTTTTAACTTAATCTGTAATAAAATTTACCTTTTTTACAATTCTTAATGTTAAATTTTACACTTAATTTAATAATGATTGAGCATTTATGCAATTTTATTATTATTAGAAAATGGTAAAATATACACTTAAAAATCAGCCTAAAATACTTGTAGAAAAAGGGGTTGAGGGCATTTAGAGTTTGTGATAAAATATAAATAGGGCATACTAGATACAGGCATTAAATAAAATGATTAATTCGCAGGTAAATGACTACTATCGAAGTTATTTTGGTGCGTATTTTGCCGACTATCTAAAAGATAAAAAACGGCAGGATACAAGGTTGAACTGTATCATGATTATTTTTATTGTTAGCGTATTACTTGTATCTTTCTGTTTATCAAAACCAATATTTGCAAAAACAGATACAGGACCTGATAAAATAGCTAATACCGGTCAGGAAATATATATTCAAAAAAATTTTGAAGAAAACATCAAAAATAAATATGCAGGTTCCTATATAACATTTCCATATTCAGGAGTAGCCCATATCAAAAGGGTAAAATACATAAATTCTAAACCAATTCGCATTAACATAGTTGAATTAAATACCAAGGTAAATCCATATTTAAAAATAAAACCGCAAACCGCGTCAGACAATCTTAATTCAAAAAGAACAGTTAGGAAAATAGCTCAAAAAGAACAATCTATAATTGCTATTAACGGAGGATTTTTTAAACCAAATACAGGTGTACCTTTGGGAGCTTTGATGATTGATGGAGAAGTATTAACCGGACCTATATTTAATAGAGTGGGGATTGCAATTTATGAGGACGGAAATAATACATCATTCAAGATGGATAATATTCATTTTGATATTAAAGCATACAGTTCAAACAATGTTTTAAATATAGATAATATCAACCAGCCAAGAATACTTTCTACCTACACGCTTATGTATACATCTGACTGGGGTGATTATTCTCCGCCGCCACCCAAAAATGGCTACAATATGGTAATAAGGGATAATCAGGTAATTAAGATTTCTGCTAACCCGGTTAAGATAGAACAAAATGATATTGTTATTCAATCAAGTAAAGAAAAAATATCTAAAATTGGAAAAGATAAAGAAATTAAAATCGAAATTAAATTGCAGGAAAATCTTCAAGGAGCAACTCATATTATAGGCGCTGGCCCATATTTAGTTAAAAACTCTCAGATTTATGTGGATTATAAAGAACAAAAATTGCAAGCTATATCGGGTAAAAACCCAAGAAGCGCAATTGGATACGATAGTAAAGGAAGTTTTTATATAGTAACAATAGATGGCAGAGAATCAACTTCTGTAGGAATGACATTATATGAACTTGCAAGATTAATGAAAAATATAGGTTGTGAATATGCTATGAATTTTGATGGCGGATCTTCAAGCGCTATGTATATTAAAGGAAAAATAGTAAATAATGCTGTAAATTCAGAAGGTATTCCGGTTTCAAATGCACTTGTGGTAAATGAAATTAACCCTAATGAGCTTCAAATTTCAAGCATTAACCGGCAAATATAGCTTTAAAAGCAAGCGGTATGTATTTTAATAAATCAGAAGCTAAAACAGAATATTCTGTCATGGATTTTGAAGCAATTTCACCAGCTAGACCATGCAAGTAAACAGCGCAGCAAGCGGCACTTTCAAGCTGAATACCTTGTGCACAAAAACCTGCTATCATACCTGTTAAAACATCTCCGCTTCCAGCTTTTGCTAATGCGGAATTACCTGTATGATTTATAAATATTTTTCCGCTTGGTATTGAAATAACAGTTTCATGTCCTTTTAAAAGCACTATACAGTCAAATTCTCTGCTTGCTTCCCAAGCCCATTTTGCCCTATTTTGCTGTATTTCTTTAACATCAACTCCCATAAGACGTGATAATTCCATCGGATGAGGCGTAATGATAGAATTTAGAGGGAAAACAAATGATTTAGAAGCTGCAATAGCATTGATTGCATCAGCATCTATGATAATAGGAATATATGAGTTTTTATTTTTCTTTAAAAAATTAACAACAAGCTCAGAAACGCCTCCGATTTGATTTAAGCCGCAACCAATTGAAACAACGTCGTAATTTGCTATGGCAGATAAGAATTTTATAGCATCTTTTGGAATAGTACCAAAACCGGATTGACCTAAATCTAAATATGTTAAATCAGGAGCCATTGAAGCAATCGTATTTACAGTATCGCTGCAACTTGCAAGCATTGTGTAACCTGCACCAACTTTAAGAGATGCCATAGAACTTAAATAAGCAGCACCTGAAAATTGCGTTGAGCCGGCAATATTTAATACATGTCCAAAAGTTCCTTTATGCGAATTTTGGATACGCTTTGGGAGCATATTTAAAATAATTTCTTTTCCTAAAACTTGTATATCGGCTGTATTTTTATCTGGCATAAATCCTCTAATCTAACTGTATATTTAATTGTCTAACTGCTTCATAAGCAGCAATTGCAACTGAATTTGACAAATTAAGGCTTCTTGTCGTTTTCCTCATTGGTATTGTAACACAATAATCCTGATTTTTATTCAAAATATCTTCCGGGATTCCTCTTGTTTCCGGTCCAAAAACGAAAAAATCCCCTTTAGAATATTGAATTGAAGTATATTTTTTATTTGTTTTAGTTGTAAAATAATAAAAATTTGCGTTTGTATTGTTTTCTATTAATTCATCCAATGTATCAACGTGCTCTATTTCTAGTTTATCCCAATAATCAAGCCCTGCACGTTTCAGATACTTATCTGATAAAACAAAGCCCAATCTTCCGACAAGATACAATTTTGCACCAATACATGCACAAAGGCGAGCAATATTACCCGTATTTTGCGGGATTTCAGGTTCATATAATACAATATTAATTATATTTTCCACTATTTTTCCTCAACAAAAAACCTTTTTGATTCAAAGATAACAGGTAATCCTCTCAAAACGCAAAAAGCAACGGAAATATATACACAAACTACACCAATAGATAATATTAATTCTTTTGATTGAAATTCAACAGGCATGTGTCCGAGTATTAAAAAGAAAAATGCTACTGCCTTACATACTGCATATGTAAATCTTGAAAAATTAGAAGCAACGATAAATTTAGCAATTTTACCTTGCATCATTGTTGTTTTACCAAAAGCTGTATAGCCTTTTTCAAAAGCAAGTGTTCTTAGAGAATCGGTTATAATTCCTCTTGATAGAACAATAATAGGAACGGCAACATTAACCCAACCAAGAGCGCAAAAGCTAATCCAAAATACGTTTTCAACAATTCTATCACCCATAATATCAAGCAGCGCTCCAAATTTAGATGATATGTTTAGTTTTCTTGCTAAATATCCATCCAAGCCGTCGAACCACATTAAAATTGCAGTTAAAATTAGCGCTAAGATATATGAATACTTGCATTCAGAACAATATAAAAGTCCAACAACGATAAATACAAAAAATATTCTTGATAATGTAACTATATTTGCAATATTTTTTCTTACATTTTCCATAATCTACTCCCCAATTAGTTCTTTTTTGATTATTTTTGCTACATTTTCTACACAATGAGAGTCTGATAGTAATTTCTTTGTTTTTTTGCAGCCCTCAATTATATAATCTCTCTTTTGTTTATTATTAAGCATTTCAATCAAACATTCCGCAATTTTTTCAGGTTTTGCATCGTACATCAAAAACTCATCAACATAGTCTTGTTTTGTTATTATATTTACCAAACAAGCTTTTTTAATGTTTCTTACAAGTAAATATACTAAATAAAATAATAAAGGACCTTTGTAAGCAATAAGCATGGGTTTTTCATACATTGCTGCTTCAAGAGCCACTGTACCCGAAGTTAAAATTAGAGCATCGGAATAGGCAAGCATTTCATGGTTTTCGTTCTTAATTGTTTGATAATCAACTTTAAAAGCATTATCTTTTAAGCTCTTTGCGTGTGAAAAGATAATTTGTACATCCGGACGCTTTTTTTCGATTATTTTTGCGGCTTTGCAAAATATATTTAGCATATATTTGATTTCAAATATTCTAGATCCGGGAAAAACTGAAACAAGTTTTTTATTTAAATCAAGGTTGTGTTTTTTAAAAAATTCGATTTTATTATTCAAGTCAGGAAGCTCAGAAACAATTGGATGACCAACAAATTCAGATTTTATACCTGCTTTATCATAAAATTCTTTTTCAAAAGGAAAAATCGTTAAAACTTTATCGATATTTTTTTTGATTGTTTTTAATCGATATTTGCGAGAAGCCCATATTTGAGGCGGAATAAAATAAAATATTTTAAATCCCTCTTTTTTTAAAGCTTTTGAAATTTGCAGGTTAAAAGCACCATAATCGACTAATAAAACTAAATCCGGCTTAAATTCATTCTTTAAATATTTAACTATATTTAAACCCATAAACAAGTGGTTTACTATATTTTTAAAAGTTAAACCCACTTCGCCCATTTTTTCATGATTTAAAAAGAGTTTTACACCTTCTTTTTCCAAAGAAGATTCGCCCACGCCTTCAATTATGACATCCGGATATATTTTCCTTAATTCACGCACAACACCAGATGCATGAATATCTCCCGAATACTCTCCTGTAATAATAAAAACTTTTTTTGCCATTTTATACTGCTACAATTACCATTTTATGTCTGTTTGCGTAATCGACCATTTTCTTCTGATCAACAATTATTGTTTCGCCGCTTTCAAGTGCCAAAACATTAGCACCGTATTTGTGCATAATTTTAATTGTTCTAAGCCCAACTGCAGGAATATCAAATCTCTTATCTTGGGCAGGCTTAGAAACTTTTACAACAATTGCGTTTTTTCTTTTGGCAAGCTTTCCACCGCGCTTAATACATCTATCTGTACCTTCAATAGCTTCAATAGCCATTATCATTCTATCTTTCATGACAACAGACTGCCCAATATCAAGTCCGCCCATCTCTTTTGCGATTTTAAATCCATAATCGATATCGGATAATTGAATATCACTGGGTGCTAATTTTGTTAATACTCCCTTTTGAACCATTAAATTTTTAATAAAAATAGTTTGATCAAGAATTGTAATACCAATTTCTTCCATTTGTTCTATGATTTTTAGCATTATAGCATCGTCATTTAGTTTTTTCATGGATTTTAACAAGCTAAAAGCTGTTTTATCAAGTTTAGGACGCTTAATTAACATAGTCTTAGAAACTTTACCCAAGAATGTTAGTTGTTTGATATTTTCATCAAGTAAAAACTTTTTAATCTTTTCTACTTCACCGGGACCACAAGACACAACTTTAGAACAATATTTTTGCAAGTCTTTATAATTATCCGAAGAAAGCGATATACAGACAATTTCAAACCCGTTCTGAACCGCACTTTTTGCCATTTGAACCGGAAGCGAGCCATCTCCTGCAATCAAACACTGTTTATGATCAAGTATTATATTTTCCATAGTTATAAACTAAACTCCATTTTATTATTGCTATTATTATCATTTGAGCCTTGTTCAATATTTGTTTTAACATTTCCAACTGCCTCAAATGTTTTCGGATTAATTGTCATCGTAATTTTATCAGCTTCTACCGAATTAACACCTTTTTCAACTATTTTAGACCTACCCACAAAAATAATTTTTTCGGGTTTATTTGTTTTTGAATTAACATGCATAATTGCTTTTGGACCATCTGCAATATAATCTGCATACTTTATATGCACAGCCCCAACGGCCATCATAGTATTTGATTTACGGTCATATTGCTGGCTTCTGGCATTTATAATTACCCTATCACCATTATCAAATGTTACATCTGATAAAGTGTTGCCGGATACAATTATATCTTGTCTTAATTTGGAATATTGAATGTTGTCGCCTTTAATTATACTCTTATCTTGTTTAATCGTAGCTCTTGACGACAGTTTAATATTATGAACATCACCTTTTTTATCTAAAAGCGCATATGCCTTATCGGATGTTGCAACCATATCTTCATAATTTATTACAACTGACCCTGTCGCTTTCATTAAACTTGTATTTGTATCATACTCTTGTGTATCTGCTGTAATTATTATTGTTGGTTTTTTATCCTCTAAAATATTTGTTTGGGAATTTCCTTGAGCGGTTATAACTTTTTTAATCAATGAAACTTTTATTATATCCGCTTTAACTTCATGTTTTTTACTGCCTTTAACCTGATAAGCATAAGGCTTATCGAAAAAAGTTGCAAGAGAAGGTTTTTTGGTTTCGGGTTCTAAATCCAAATCAGCTCTTGGGGATTCAACAATTACATCACCAACTTGAACCTTAACATCACCTGTAAAATAACCTTTATTTTTATCCATCTGGATTTCTTGTTTTTTCGATTCAATTGTTACAGCAAACACACTTCCTGTTAACATAATCGCCAATAACAATATTAAAAATTTACAATTTATCTTTTTCATAATTAATAATCTAGCATAAAATCATATCTGTGTATATTTTTTCTTGGCATCATCATCTGCATAAACTTTAACAATTGCCTTTCCAATTATTTTAAAATTTGTTAAAGTAGAGTTAAATACTGCCTTTTGAGATTTAGTAACAAGCTTATCAGGCTGAACAAACTGAACGTTGCCGTTAGCCAAAATATCTTGATTAGAACCTTGCCAAATAAGTTCATCAGCATAAAGCTGTGAGCCATCTTTTCCAACAAATAAATTGTCGCCATTTAGCTTAACTTTTTTTGTTTTTTCATCATAAGTGCCTTTAGTTGACTTAAAGCTAACAACAACGTTTTCATTGTCGTCATAAAAATTTCCTATAACATCATTTAAAACTACACTATTGTGTTCTGAATTATATTCACCTGATTTTGCGTAAAATTCCCAGTATTTTTTTTCATCTCTGGTTTCTGTTGCAATTATATTTTTAACAATTGCATGTTGGTTTTTCATTGATTCATTTCTGCTATTTCTTCTTACTGTTTTTGTAATTGCCCAAGACCAAACAAAACCCCATACAACAGCAACTAAAATTACTAATATAGTTATTTTCAAAAACAACTTTCTTTTCATACCTTGATAATATCATAAAATTGCAAAAAAAATTATTTATTTGTTTTTTGTAACTATACAAGGTAATAAAATGAGAATTAATTCAATAAAACCAATAAAATTCACTAATCAACAAAAAATGTTGCCATATAACAAAGCACCTTTAGATACGTCCAACAAATGCGCAAAAACCTTTGTTTTTTCAGATTTAACACCTTGTGAACTAAGACGAGTAATTAAAAGGGATTTAATTTCGCAAACCAAAAATTGTTCTGTAATCAAAAATTTAGCCAAACTTGACGATAAGCGCTTTAGGGCAATCAGAGAATTTGCTGTCAAAATCTACACTACTTTCGATGATAATGATTATTACTTGTATGTTTACGATCCGTCAAAGGACATAATTAAAGATTATCAGGAAGGCAAAATTACTGTAGATGAGCTTTTTAGAGCATATTCATTTTGTAAAATATGCGAACTAACTAAAGATGAAAATTCAAGCGATTATTCAATTAATCAAGCCAAAAATATACTCGAATTGCTGTCTAATTCTGGCGTTGAATCAAGTAATACAGCAATGCTATTGGATTTAATCAAAGACAAAAAAATATCAAAGAATATTCTTGATTTTTGCACAATTGAATCAAAATTATCATATGACGCTGAATCTGATTTAGATAAATTATTATCTTGCTTAATCGAAAATAAAGAAATAAAAGGTGCCTTTGTACCAAAATTTGAAACAAAAAAAGATGCACTAAAACATGTCTCAATTGGTGATGTATTTGATTTAAATGGTGAAAATTTTGCATACATAAAAACACAAAACGGGATAGAAAAGTTAAACATCACATCAAATACATATTTAAAACTATTTCCACCTGTCGAAAGATTTTGCGCAACACAAAACGATATTGGAGATTGTTTTTTATTATCTGTCTTATTTACTGCTTATTCAAATCCAAATACAAGATATAGCATTTTAAAGCTTTTTAAAGATAATGATGACGGGACAACCGATGTCGAGTTTTGTTCAAGAAAAGGGTTTGAATATACCCTAAAAGATGTTTTTACAAAGCTAAAGACAGCGCAAGACAATCCTGAATATTCAAATACTATATCTAAAAGCTGTCCTGCGTATGCAATATTTGAAATATTATGGGATAAAACATTAGAGAATATAGCTGATATTTATTTAAAATCGTTATATGAAACTGCTTTAAATGAATTTAAAAATAATATTAATACAGAAACAATTACAGTTGCAGATGAAGATTTTTCTCAAGATGAACTTGCCATATTATTACAAACTTTGAAATTATATACAGAAGGAAAAATTAACATATACGTTGACAATGTGCTTACGTATGAATTTGATAGAAAATTAAGTTTTAAAAATCATCCGCTGCAAGTTTGCAAAAAAAATTCAGCACAATACAGAAACGGTGGAATTGCTGAATTTGCAGCTATAAAACTTGGCTTAAACTTTATTCTAGATGACAAGTTAAATGTAGATAAGGACACATATACCCTATTAATTAGTAAAAATAACTTGGATAATATCGAATACGAAGAAGATATGTCAGATGTAAAACATGCATATAGTGCAAAAATTAAAAAAGGAAAAACGTCAAAAACTCGAATATACAATCCCTATAATACATCAAGAGAGGTAACAATTAAAAAGAATAAACTGGAAAGTCAAATTGATTACGCGCTTATCTTTGGTAACTATAAATAACATTTTCTATCACAGCCAACAACCCCTGCATACAATTCAACATATTGCTTAGCAGGACTTGAATCAATTTTAGTTAAAAGTACTTCTTCTATTTGGAAAAATCCAACATCACCCGACATTTCAATATCGATTCTTATTGGTTTTCTCTCGCCTTTACATATTGAAATTCTATTTATTGCATTAGCAGAATACTTATGAATATCACCAACTCTTGGCATATTATTAATTGCAAGCGGGATTCTCGCTCTGCCTTTTGTCATATCGCAACCGTCAGCTATTAAAAGTATTCCCGCTTCTATAGAATGAATTTTTCTTGATGACATATGTCCAACTATGGCTTCAGTAGCAAGAGCTTTAATTATTGTTTTTCTGTGCAAATCATCTGGAAATATATGATTTAGCGCTCTATCAATAATAGGCTGAGCTAATATTACAGACATATCCTCGTGCCCTTGTCTTGATATAGCCATACCAAGATCATGCATTAAACCTGCTAAAATAACAGCGCACATACTATCATCAAAGCTGCCTACTTCTTCTTTTTCAAGAGAAGTTTTAATTCCTGCACTTTGAAGTATATTCAACATTTTTATAGCGTTTCCAACAACCTGACGCATATGGACAGGTCCATGGTCATTAAAGCCGAGACGTTTAATTGAAACATTATTTGCATATTCTTGCAGCTCTTGCAACTCTTCATCTGCAAAAAGATATTTAACTAATTTTGTACATATTTCATTATTTTCAAGTCTTTTTAAAATTTTTGTTTCTATAGATATTTCTTTAGCGGACTTCATAATTTTAGCTTTCAATTTTACCTATTTATATTATACCAAAAATCAATTTTATTATCACATAATCAGATTTTGTTATTTTTTATTCATTTCTTGGAATATAGGAATATGTAAGGATATCTCTTTTCAAGGATAGAAAATTATGAAAATTTGCTCAAAAATCTGTATAGGACTGTCTTTAGCCCTTTTAATTAGTTTAGTTGGGGTTAATCAAAATGCATTTGCGGATAATTACACTCCAACTCTCGACGAATTAAATAAGCAAGGAGTAATTAATCCAGAAACAGGTGAAATTTATCCTGAATCAGGTTATACTTTAGTTGAAACAGATGTTAAAGGTGATAATACAATTGTTATTCCTGAATACAATGAAGATAATAATACTCTAACGGAAAAATTGTATGATTTAGAACTTAAAAAATATGATTATGGTCATACAGATGTTGCTGATGATACGTATAGTTTTAATATAGATATTTTTGATAGAGATATAACTTATTCAACAGATAATTCAAGACTAGAAAGCAACAGAATTATTAATTCAACTGATTTAGCTTTGATTGATAATGATTTTATCGGGTTGAACAGTAATTTTTATGGCGGAGCGATAGATAATTATGGCACAATAGAATCTATCACAGGTGATTTTATAGGAAATTATGCAAGTGGTGGTTCTTATGGCGGAGCGATACATAATCGTGGCACAATAGAATCTATCACAGGTGATTTTATAGGAAATTATGCAAGTAGTAATTCTTATGCCCATGGCGGAGCGATATATAATTATAGCAATAGCAAAATAGAAACTATCACCGGTGATTTTATAGGAAATTATGCGACATCTGCTAGCGGTATTGGTGCCTATGGCGGAGCGATAGATAATGGTGGCACAATAGAATCTATCACAGGTGATTTTATAGGAAACTATGTAACATCTTCTGGCGACTATATCTATGGCGGAGCGATAGAAAATAGTGGCACAATAAATTCTATCACAGGTGATTTTATAGGAAACTATGCAAGTGGTGATGATGGAGCCCGTGGCGGAGCGATATATAATAGTGGCGGCACAATAGGCTCTATCACAGGTGATTTTATAGGAAACCATGCAAGTGGTGGTTATTCTACCTATGGCGGAGCGATATATAATAAAGACACAATAAAATCTATCACAGGTGATTTTATAGGAAACTATGCAAGTAGTGATAGTGTTGTCGGTGGCGGAGCGATATATAATAGTGGTGGCACAATAGGCTCTATCACAGGTGATTTTATAGGAAACTATGCAAGTGGTCTTGCCTCTGGCGGAGCGATATATAATAGTTATGGCACAATAGGTGCCATCACAGGTGATTTTATAGGAAACTATGCAAGTGGTGATTCTTCTGCCTCTGGCGGAGCGATAGATAATGGTGGCACAATAGAATCTATCACAGGTGATTTTATAGGAAACTATACGACATCTGCTAGCGGCAATACCTCTGGCGGAGCGATATATAATTATGACACAATAGAAACTATTAACAGTGATTTTATAGGAAATTATACGACATCTGCTAGCGATGGTGCCTATGGCGGTGCTATATATAATAGTAGTAAAGGCACAATAGGCTCTATCACAGGTGATTTTATAGCAAATTATGCAAACGGTAATTCTTATGCCTATGGCGGAGCGATATATAATAGAAACACAATAGACTCTATCACCGGTGATTTTATAGAAAATTACGCAAGCAGCAATTCTTCCGCCCGTGGCGGAGCGATATATAATTCCCAATACAGAACTTCAAAGGCAATTATAAATAATATCACCGGTGATTTTATAGGAAATTATGCGACATCTGCTAGCGGTGGTGCCTATGGCGGAGCGATAGATAATGATTATAATAGTACAATAGAAACTATTACCGGTGATTTTATAGGAAACTATGCAAGTGGTGATAGTGTTGTCGGTGGCGGAGCGATAGATAATAATGGCACAATAAATTCTATCACAGGTGATTTTATAGGAAACTATGCAAGCAGCAATTCTTCTGCCTATGGCGGAGCGATATATAATTATACTAAAGGTAAAATAGACTCTATCACCGGTGATTTTATAGGAAATTATGCAAGCAGCAATTCTTCTGCCTATGGCGGAGCGATAAGAAATAATGGCACAATAGGAACGATAAATGGCAGTTTTGTAAATAACTATGCTAAAACAGATAGTGCTAACAGTTTTGCATTAGGCGGAGCAATTTATACAACCTCTGATTTAACTTTTGTTGCTGATAACAAGCAAAATGTATTTTCAGGTAACTACACTGAAGATTCAAGAGGAAAAATTAATAATGCAATATTTGTCGGAAATACTGACACTACTTTAACCTTTGATATTAAAAACAACGGAAGTTTTGTATTTGATGATACAATTGATGGCGGTATGCCTGATTTTGATGATATGGGAAATATTACAGGTATCGATAGAACCAATCAATACAATATAAAAATCCAAGGTGATAACACAGGATATATTGCATTTAATAATGATGTAATTAATGCTGATATAGTATCTGATAATGCTAATATTATCCTTGGTAAAGACAGCGCATTTAATCAATCTCAATCGTTAGCTTTAAATAATAGTTCTCTATCAATGGTAAATAATTCTATCGGTTCAATAATAATACCTGAATTTAATTTATCAGGAATATCATCTATGAAGGTTGATGTTGATTTATTGAATGAAAAAATGGATAGAATTGAAGCAGGAAGTTACAATGTATCTCCTGACAGTAAATTAAATGTTGATTATTTAAATTTACTTAATGATGCAAATAAAGATTTAACTTTAATAAATTTTGCAGATAGTGATTTAGCAAATAATGTAGATTATACAGGTGAAAATCCTGTTGCATATTCTCCGATATATAAATATGATGTGGGATATGATAAAACAAGCGGTATATTCTCTTTTTTAAGAGGATCAGGTTCAAGTTCGTCTGATTACAATCCTACTGTATTAGCACCTGCAACCATGTCATTAGCAGGAGCTTATTCAACTCAAATGCAGACATTTAACTATGCTTTTCAACATTCTGATAATTTTATGAACCTTCCGTATATTGATAGAGTAGTTTTAGGAAATAAGAATAAGTATGCATTTAATGGTGAAATACCTGTTAGTAATGCAGGGGTATTTTCTCCGATATTTTCTCAATTTGATGATGCATCTATTTGGGTAAAACCTTATACAAGTTTTGAAAGCATACCTTTAAAGAATGGTCCTAAAGTATCTAATATATCTTACGGAACATTAGTCGGTTTTGATTCAAAATTAAAGAAATTAAAAAGAGGTTTTTCAAGAGTATATACAGGTTACTTAGGATATAACGGGGCAAGTCAAAGATATAGCGGAGTTGATTCAACTCTAAACGGAGGCTTATTGGGCGGTACCGTTACATTCTACAAGGGTAACTTCTTTAACGCTACAACATTATCAGTTGGTGCTTCAGTTGCAAAAAACTCTAATATGTATGGAACTGATAATTTAACTATGCTAATGGGCGGTGTTGGTAATAAGACAGGGTATAACTTTGAATTTAAAGAAGGTAAATTAATACTTCAACCTAATATACTGTTATCCTACACATTTGTTAATACATTTGATTATACAAACTCTGCAGGTGTAAGAATGACATCTGATCCTTTGCATGCTATTCAGATTGCACCGGGTGTTAAATTGATAGGTAATTTAAAGAACGGATGGCAGCCATACTTAGGAGTTAATATGGTATGGAATATAATAGCTGATTCTAAAGTTATGGCAAATGATGTAATATTACCTGAGATGAGTATAAGACCGTATGTACAATATGGTGTCGGTGTACAAAAGACCTTCAAAGACAGATTCCAAGGTTTCTTGCAAGCCATGGTACAAAATGGCGGAAGAAACGGTATATCACTCACTGCAGGGTTCAGATGGGCGATATAGGGAAAAATACAACTTTTGTATTTTGTAAAATTTAAATTGTAGCTGTAGCATAAGAAAATGGCTAGAATTTCTGTTATAGTACCTATTTTTAATGCTGAAAATTATCTTAATTTTTGTTTAGACAGTTTATTGCTGCAAAATTTTAAAGACTACGAAATTATTTGCATAAATGACGGTTCTACTGATGACACTATCAATATTTTAGACTGCTATTCAAAATTTGATAATAAAATAAAAATTATAACTCAAGAAAACAAAGGCTACGGTGGCGCTAAAAACAAAGGTTTAGAAAATGCAACGGGGGAATATATAACTTTTGTTGATAGTGATGACATAGTTTCTCCTTTAATGCTTAAAAACTTATACGAAAACATAAAATATACTAAAAGCGACTTTGTATTCAGCAACATCATAAATATTAATAACAACACCATGCAAATTTCTAAGGTTGATTTCGGAATTGAAAGCAAAGTTTTTAAAGAGACTGCAAACCAAACATCAAATTGCAGCGCAAACGAAATTTTTGCATGTATATCAGGAACCGCCTGTGCAAAATTATACAGGAGAAATTTTATTGAAAATATGAAGTTTGACGAAAATATTGCATATGAAAACATACCCTTTATTACAAATTGTTTCCTAAATGCAAATAGAGTTTCTTTTGACAAAAATACGTATTATGTCTATAACAATGAAAATAAATTACCCCCGTGTGATATCATCAGAATGCGCGACAAACAAGCAGAAATCTTTAAAACAGCAAACAAATATGATAATTTTAAAGAATTACTCTTTAAATTCAAGATAGCAGATATTTTAAATAGTATCTTATACAAAAGTGATTTAGATAAAGTATATATGCTAAGCGTGTTAAAAATAATTATAGCTAACACAAATTTCGATATTTACAATCGTTCAAAAATAAACAAAATTAAAAAAATTTGTGAAAAAATTTTACTGATGAATGATTTTGATTTTATTAAATATATTAATCACCTGAGACAGAGAGGTGAATATGTTTAAAATTTCCGTAATTGTGCCAATATACAACTCTGAAAAATATCTGGAAAAATGTCTCAAGTCTATAATAAATCAAACGTACAAAAATCTTGAAATTATCTGCATAAATGACGGCTCAACAGATAATTCCGATAAAATTTTAACCGATTTTGCAAAAAAAGATGACAGAATAAAAATATTAACACAAAAAAACAAAGGATTATCCGCAGCAAGAAACGCAGGAATTGATTTTGCACAAGGCGAATATATCTCTTTTGTTGACAGCGATGATTGGATATCGCTTACTTTATACAATGATTTCATAAAAATCTTAAATAAACTTAACACCAAAGTTGATATCTATAATTTCAACGTAACTTCGATTAAAGAATATCCTGATGAACTTTTTCCCGATACTTTTTTTGATATAAAAAATATCAATAATCACAATTCACTATACACAATACACACATTTAAAGACTTCAAAAAGCCGTTCAACGGGAATTTTGGCGCTTATAATAAAATATATAATCTTGAATTTATCAAAAAAAATTCTATCCGATTTCCGGTTGGTTTAATATTTGAAGATCATCCTTTTTATATTGAATCATTTATAAAAGCAAGGTCAATTATAATAAACCCCAGAATGTATTATATTTATTTCAGAAGAAGAAGAAATAATATAATGAATAATCTGGAATATAAAACATTTGATATATTTAAAATACTTGATATTGCAAGAGAATTGATAAAATCATCAGAATACTTCAATTATCTTAAATATGCATATTTGCAACATGAATATAATACACTATCATATATGCTATTTGAAACAGCATCAGAAAGACAAAATGAATATTATAAGCAGGCACAAAACCACCTCAAAAAAACATCAAAATTTAATTTAGATAAAAAAATCATAAAACAACTTGCAAATTACCCTATTTATAAGGATATTTTAAAATTAAAATGCAGAGATTTTGTAAAAAAATATAAATGCAAAGTTACAAAAAGCCACTGACACCAACATTCAATTCTCATTGTTATAGTTTCATAAATTCTTGGAATATATGATATATAAAAGGATATCTTTTTTTTCAAGGATAGAAAGTATGAACAATAATTCTAAAATCTGTATAGGATTATCGTTAACTCTTACAATTAGTTTGACTGGGGTTAATCAAAATGCATTTGCGGATAATTACACTCCAACACTCGACGAATTAAATAAGCAAGGAGTAATTAATCCTGCAACAGGAGAAAAATATCCTGAATCGGGCTATACTTTAGTTGAAACAGATGTTAAAGGTGATAATACAATTGTTATTCCTGAATACAATAAAGATAATAATACTTTAACGGAAAAGTTGTATAATCTAGAACTTAAGAAATATGATTATGGTCATACAGATGTTGCTGATGATACATATAGTTTTAATATAGATATATTTGATAGAGATATAACTTATTCAACAGATAATTCAAGGTTAGAAAGTAACAGAATTATTAATTCAACTGATTTAGCTTTGATTGATAAAGATTTTTATGGATTGAGCGGACATTTAGATGGCGGAGCAATAAATAATAGTGGCAGAATTGATTCTATTACTGGTGATTTTATAGGAAACTATGCAACATCTTCTGGCAACACTACCTATGGCGGAGCGATAAGTAATCGTGGCACAATAGGCTCTATTACCGGTGATTTTATAGGAAACTATGCTAGCGATTATGGCGATGGCGGAGCGATAGATAATGGTGGCGAAATAAATATTATCACCGGTGATTTCATAGGTAATTATGCAAGCAGCAACTCTTCTGCCTCTGGCGGAGCGATATATAATGGTGGCGAAATAAATATTATCACCGGTGATTTTATAGGAAATTATGTAACAACTTTTGGCAACTTTGCCCATGGCGGAGCGATATATAATTATGGCACAATAGGCTCTATCACAGGTGATTTTATAGGGAATTATGCAAATGGTAATGACCAGACCTTTGGCGGAGCGATATATAATGATTCTGATAGTACAATAGAAACTATTACCGGTGATTTTATAGGAAACTATGCAAGTGGTAGTTCTTTGGCCTATGGCGGAGCGATATATAATTACACCGGCACAATAGATTCTATCACCGGTGATTTTATAGGAAATTATGCAAGTGGTGATGATAGAGCCTCTGGCGGCGCGATATATAATTCCAGTTACAGCGGTTCAAAGGCAATTATAAATAATATCACCGGTGATTTTATAGGAAATTATGCAAGTGGTGGTGATGAAGCCAATGGCGGAGCAATATATAATAGTGGCACAATAGGTTCTATTTCAGGTGATTTCATAGGAAATTATGCAAGAGGTGATGATGAAGCCAATGGCGGAGCGATATATAATGATAGCACAATAGATTTTATCACAGGTAATTTCATAGGTAATTATGCAAGTGGTGGTGATGCTGCCTCTGGCGGAGCAATATATAATTGGTTCAATAGCACGATCGATTCAATCACAGGTGATTTTATAGGAAACTATGCAAGTGGTGGTGATGAAGCCTATGGCGGGGCAATATATAACGAAAATAAAGTAAAGTCTATCACAGGTGATTTTATAGGAAACTATGCGACATCTGCTAGCGGTGGTGCCTATGGCGGAGCGATATATAATGAAGACACAATAGGCTCTATCACAGGTGATTTTACAGGAAATTATGCAATTGGTGAGCCCGGAGGTGGTGCTATCAGTAATGAAACAGATGGTTCAATAGAATCTATCACAGGTAATTTTGTAGGGAATTATACAAATGGTGATTTGAATGCCTATGGTGGAGCTATAGAAAATTATGGCACAATAGGACAAATAGATGGCAGTTTTGTAAATAACTATGCAAAAGCTGATAGTGCTAACAGTTTTGCATTGGGCGGAGCTATACTTACAACCTCTGATTTAACTTTTGTTGCTGATAACAAACAAAATGTATTTTCAGGTAACTACACTGAAGATTCGAGAGGAAAAATTAATAATGCAATATTTGTTGAAAATGGAATAATATTTCCAGATGGACCACTTGATTATGGGGATATAACTTTAACCTTTGATATTAAAAACAACGGTAGTTTTGTATTTGATGATACAATTGATGGCGGTATGCCTGATTTTGATGATATGGGAAATATTACAGGTATCGATAGAACCAATCAATACAATATAAAAATCCAAGGTGATAACACAGGATATATTGCATTTAATAATGATGTAATTAATGCTGATATAGTATCTGATAATGCTAATATTATCCTTGGTAAAGACAGCGCATTTAATCAATCTCAATCGTTAGCTTTAAATAATAGTTCTCTATCAATGGTAAATAATTCTATCGGTTCAATAATAATACCTGAATTTAATTTATCAGGAATATCATCTATGAAGGTTGATGTTGATTTATTGAATGAAAAAATGGATAGAATTGAAGCAGGAAGTTACAATGTATCTCCTGACAGTAAATTAAATGTTGATTATTTAAATTTACTTAATGATGCAAATAAAGATTTAACTTTAATAAATTTTGCAGATAGTGATTTAGCAAATAATGTAGATTATACAGGTGAAAATCCTGTTGCATATTCTCCGATATATAAATATGATGTGGGATATGATAAAACAAGCGGTATATTCTCTTTTTTAAGAGGATCAGGTTCAAGTTCGTCTGATTACAATCCTACTGTATTAGCACCTGCAACCATGTCATTAGCAGGAGCTTATTCAACTCAAATGCAGACATTTAACTATGCTTTTCAACATTCTGATAATTTTATGAACCTTCCGTATATTGATAGAGTAGTTTTAGGAAATAAGAATAAGTATGCATTTAATGGTGAAATACCTGTTAGTAATGCAGGGGTATTTTCTCCGATATTTTCTCAATTTGATGATGCATCTATTTGGGTAAAACCTTATACAAGTTTTGAAAGCATACCTTTAAAGAATGGTCCTAAAGTATCTAATATATCTTACGGAACATTAGTCGGTTTTGATTCAAAATTAAAGAAATTAAAAAGAGGTTTTTCAAGAGTATATACAGGTTACTTAGGATATAACGGGGCAAGTCAAAGATATAGCGGAGTTGATTCAACTCTAAACGGAGGCTTATTGGGCGGTACCGTTACATTCTACAAGGGTAACTTCTTTAACGCTACAACATTATCAGTTGGTGCTTCAGTTGCAAAAAACTCTAATATGTATGGAACTGATAATTTAACTATGCTAATGGGCGGTGTTGGTAATAAGACAGGGTATAACTTTGAATTTAAAGAAGGTAAATTAATACTTCAACCTAATATACTGTTATCCTACACATTTGTTAATACATTTGATTATACAAACTCTGCAGGTGTAAGAATGACATCTGATCCTTTGCATGCTATTCAGATTGCACCGGGTGTTAAATTGATAGGTAATTTAAAGAACGGATGGCAGCCATACTTAGGAGTTAATATGGTATGGAATATAATAGCTGATTCTAAAGTTATGGCAAATGATGTAATATTACCTGAGATGAGTATAAGACCGTATGTACAATATGGTGTCGGTGTACAAAAGACCTTCAAAGACAGATTCCAAGGTTTCTTGCAAGCCATGGTACAAAATGGCGGAAGAAACGGTATATCACTCACTGCAGGGTTCAGATGGGCGATATAGCTTCATATTCTTTAATTTGATTTAAAGTATATTCACTCATATTGCACCCTGAATAAAATGCTTTATACCAATCTACCGTATATTTTATAGTTTTGTTAATATCTAAGGCACACTTCCAATTAAGTTCACTTTCAGCTTTTTTTGGATCAAGCATAAGTAATGTTGCTTCATGCAAAGAATCTTGCCTATTAATCTTAACATTACCGCTACCCCAATATAATATAACATTTTCTACAATCTCACTAACGCTCAAAACACAAGAGCTATCAGGTCCAAAATTATATGCTTGAGCAAATTTAGCACCATTTTTATATAATTTCTGAGCTAAAATCATATATCCTCTTAAGGGCTCTAATACATGCTGCCAAGGACGAATTGCATTAGGATATCTTATTTCAATAATTTTATTTTGAGATAAATAACGCATACAATCTGGAATTAACCTATCAACTGCCCAATCGCCGCCCCCTATTACGTTACCTGCCCGAGCTGTTGCAAGAAAATAACCATTATTTAAAAATGAGCGACGATAAGAAGAAGATAAAATTTCAACACATCCCTTAGAGGATGAATACATATCATATCCGCCCATAGGATCAGTTTCTTTGTAGGCAATATTAGTCTCTTTATTTTCATAGCATTTATCTGTAGTGATGTTTACAAATGCTTTAACACTGTCAACAGCTCTTGCGGCTTCTAATACATTTAAAGTTCCCATAACATTTGTTTCATACGTTTCAATGGGTTTTTTATAAGAAAGTCTAACTAAGGGCTGAGCAGCTAGATGAAACACTATTTCAGGTTTAAAACTATTAAAAACTTGTTTTAAATTATCAATATTTCTAATATCTCCAATATTAGAACGGCAATAAGATACAATATTTGCTTGATTAAACAAAGATTCTTCTTCAGCAGCAAGAGAATATCCGCAAACGTCAGCACCTAAATAAGATAGCCACATTGTAAGCCAACTACCTTTAAAACCGGTGTGTCCTGTTATTAATATTTTTTTATTTTTAAAAAAATCAAACATCTATTTTCTCCAAATAGCCCAAGGCGCATGACCTGTCATCCACATATTTGTTAATTCATTTTTATCCTTTAAAGTGTCCATCGGCCGCCAAAAACCATTATGCTTATAAGAATTTAACTGTTTGTTTTTTGCTAAATTTTCTAAGGGTTCTCTTTCAAATATTGTTAATTCATCATCAACAATATAGTCATAAACTTCAGGTTCACAAACAAAAAATCCGCCATTAACCCAAGAATTATCACCCTTAGGTTTTTCGCTAAAAGCAGAAATGGCACCATCTGCTTCAATATTCAATGCACCATATTTACCGGTCGGCTGAACAGCTGTCATGGTTACAATCTTGTTTGATTTTTTATGATTATCTAATAATTTGTTAATATCGACATCAGCAACACCATCACCATAAGTAAGCATAAAAGGCTCATCTTGAGTATAAAACTTAGCTTTTGCTATCCTGCCACCCGTCATCGTATCAGGACCAGTATATAACATTGTAACTTTCCAAGGCTCAACTCTTTGCTCATGGATTTCAACTGCATTAGTTTCCATATCAATAGTAATATCTGAATATCTTGTGTAATAATTCAAAAAATAATCTTTTATAACGTGAGATTTATATCCGGTTAAAATAATAAAATCGTTAAATCCGTAATATGAATATATTTTCATAATATGCCACAAAATCGGTCTTCCGCCAATTTCAACCATAGGTTTTGGCTTTAGGTCGGTTTCTTCACTCAATCTTGTACCAAGTCCGCCTGCTAAGATTACAACTTTCATAGATACCCTCTATTTAAAATAATTATGATTATGTTAACATAAATAAAAAAGAAGGTGGAATATGATATTTACAAAACTTGAAATAGATGGAGCATATTTAATTGAACCGGAACCCTATAATGATAACAGAGGTTTTTTTGCCAGAGGATTTTGCAAAAAGGAATTAAAAGATAAAACAGGTATCGATTTTGATGTATGTCAGGCAAATATTTCTTACAACATAAAAAAAGGCACAATAAGAGGCATGCACTATCAAATTCCGCCTTATGAAGAGCAAAAAATTGTATCATGTGTTAAAGGCGCTATATTTGATGTCGTTTTAGATTTAAGAAAAGATAGCAAAACATATCTTAAATGGCTTGGTTTTGAATTAAGTGAAGACAATTATAAAATGTTATTAATTCCAAAAGGTTGCGCGCATGGCTTTCAATCTCTTGTTGATAATACCGTATTAAATTACAAAGTCGATCAATATTTTAACCCTGCTGCAGATAGCGGCGTAAGATACAATGACCCGTTAATTAACATCGATTTTCCAATTAAAACCGATATAACAATTTCAGATAAAGATAAAAAACATAAAGACTGGATATATTAAGGTTCAAAGAATTTTTTAAATTCATGTATGTTTTCTTTATTTAATTCACACTTAATAATAAAATCACTGTACTGTTTTATTTTATCGGTATTTATTTTTGAATAATCAGCAAAGGTTAAAAGTTCATTAATTACATCTCTATCAAAACGATACTTAATAATTTTTGCCGGAGATCCTGCAACAACACTATAAGGTTCGACATCTTTTGTAACAACAGAACCCGCCGCAACAACAGCGCCCTGACCTATTGTAACTCCACCCAAAATCGTCGCTCCGGTAGCAATCCATACGTCGTCCATTACATTAATAGTATAGTCCTTGTTTATAAGGGAGCTATCAATATCATGAATGATATACGGATAAATAGCAAAAGTGCTTAAGGTTTTTGTTGAATGCACTCCGCCTAAAATAAAATTTACACCGTGTGCGATTGAACAAAATTTTCCTATATTAAGTTTTGAGTCATCCCCAAAATACAAAAAATTAATCGGACCGTAAGAATAATTACCAACAAATAAGCGCTCAAGATGGTCAATAGAATACTTTTCAAGTCCAAATACATTACTATTTGAAAATCTGCCTTTAATATAAGCTTGCTTTTCTTTTTTCATCTGACGCTTAACATAGGACCTTGGAATAAATTTAGAAAAAAACGATGTCATGTATTTAAAAAACCTTCTGAATATCAATGTTTTGACTTATACTAACACGTGAATACAAATCTGTAAAGGAATAATTTGAGATTGTATAAATACCAATATATGTGCATATATAAGTTTTTTAAAATCATGATAATAATATAAAATATATAAATTAAATTGCTAACTTTTACTGTACAAAAAAATATTAGAGTGATAAAATTCAATATAGTTTTAAAAAGAGGAGAAGTATGAGAGATTGCTTATCAATAATTGAAGAATTTAAGAAAAATCAAAATAACATTGAAAAATCTATTGAACTTGCCGATAAAATAACTGATAAACTTAAAAATTATAAGTTAGCTGTTTATCCCGCAGGTGTAAACGGACATTTGATACAAGAAACACTATTGCAATACAATATTCGAGTTGATAAATTTTTTGATAAGAATTATAACAAAATTGTTCAAGTAAACGGAGTAAAGGTATTGGCGCCTGATGAAATAGAGCAGTGTGATGATAACACTATTCTTTTAATTTGTGCCAATTTAAGAACTCGATATGATTTCTTTTTTGAAAACGCAAAAAAAATCAATCCTAATATTAAAATTTTGAATGGCGAAATGCTAAATAGAATGTTAAAATATTCAAATTGCTTCAATAAATTTAAAAACAACAAACAAATAAATCTATATGAATGCGAGCATTGCGGATTTGAAAAACAATACTGTCCAATTGCTACAATGAGTCTTAAAAAATTTGCAAACCATAAAGAACTGCCAAACGATACAAGAAGCGATAAATTCGATTGGTTCGGCTATATCGTAAGTCAAACTTGCACACTAAAATGCAAACATTGCTGCGAGCAAGTTGCACTACTAAATGATAAAGGTTTTACACCGGTTGAAGAATTAGTTAAAGATGTTAAAAAATTAGCAGAAAGCACCAAGTGGCTTATTTTCGTTGAATTAATTGGCGGCGAACCTTTTTTACATCCAAATATTGAAGAATTAATAACAGAACTATTAAAAATTGAAAATATAGGGTATATAAAATCATTTACAAATGCAACTGTTATTCCTTCAGACGAACTATGCGAAATAATGAAAAACCCCCGCTTTATGTTGCATATGTCAAACTACGAAAATATATTAAGCGGCAAGCTTCTTGAAAATATTCATAAAACAAGAGAAAAACTAAAAGAAAAAGGTGTTAATTATCTTTTTACTCCAAATTTTGAATGGCTGGACTTTACAGGATATGAACTAAATCCAAACCAAACTGATGAACAATCATTAAAAAAAGCATTCAACGATTGTTTTATTAGTAACTGTAATAGAGTATATAAAGGTGTTTTATACAGATGTCCTCATCAATATTCAGGAATTCAACTCGGCAAACTAAAAAAACTTCCTATTGAATGTATTGATATTCATACTATGGATAAAGAGGAACTATCAGCCAAACTGCAAGAATTTGCACAATTAGATTATATTGATGCATGTAAATATTGTAAATTACCTTATGATGCAAAGCCCGTTCCTGCAGGCGAACAGCTAGGGGAAAAAGTACATGCTTAACGGAAAGTATGAAAATTCAACCATATACTATTTTGGTAAGGATACCGAAAAATTTATAGCAGATGAGCTTAAAGGTAAATATAACAATGTCTTACTTCATTTTGGGAAAGAAAGCTTTAAAACAAGCAGCCTGTATCCTAAAATAACTGAAATACTTAACAATGCCGGTATTAAATATACAGAACTTGGGGGAGTTGAATCAAATCCAAAGGCTGATCTTGTATATAAAGGTATTGAGATTTGCAAAAGTAAAGATATTGATTTTATCTTAGCTGTTGGCGGGGGCAGTGTTATAGATAGCGCCAAAGCAATTGCTATAGGTTCATTATTTGACGGAGATTTTTGGGATATATATTTAAACAAAGTTCCTTGTCCCAATAAAATTTTACCTTTCGCGACAGTTTTAACAAATTGCGGTTCAGGGTCTGAAACAAGTACCACAAGTGTTATTACAAAGGAAAATTGCAAAATTCCTTTATATAACCCGATTCTTCGCTCAAAATTTACTATAATGAATCCGCAAAACACTATTACGGTGCCAATTTACCCAACATTATGCGGCATATTTGATTCAATCACTCATATTTTTGAAAGATATTTTTCTAATACAGAATTTGTTGATTGTTCAGATAGATTATGCGAAGGCTTAATATTAACCCTTATGAAATATGCAAAATTAGTTAAAAATGAGCCTAAAAATTATGATTATAGAGCAGAGATTATGTGGGCATGCAAAATGGCAACTGATCCTATTATATCCTTTGGACGCAAAGAAGATTGGTCAAGTCATATTATTGCTCATTTTATCGGCGGCTTAACAAATAGAAGTCATGGCGAAATATTATCAATCATATATCCTGCTTGGCTTGAGTATTGTGCTGGCGCGAATGAAAAACTTATGAAGCAATTTTCAAAAAGAATATTTAATACGGAAGATATCGATGTAGCCATAAAATCACTTAGATATTTTATTCAAGAGATCGGTTTACCACTAAAATTAAGCGAAATTGGTTTCGATAAAAAATACTTTGACTACATTGCAAACGAATGCGCCAAAATAAATCCAAGCAGCACCATAGGAAACTTCAAGAGATTAGACAAAAAAGATATAATTAATATTTTAGAAAGTGTTTGGTAAAAATGGAAATATGCAACAACTACTTGAACGAAGATAGTTTCTTAAAAATAGCTCATAAATACGTTGATGTATTTAAAAATTCAGAAGTAGCCCTATGGGGGAAAGGAAAACAAATCAATGTTCTCTTAAAATACTGCAAAGACTTAAATATAAAATATATTATTGATAAAAATGCAGCCTTAAGTGGAAAAACTAAAATCTGCAACAAAGAATTTGACGTGTTTTCTCCACAAAAATTACTCCAAGACAAAGATAAAGGCATAAAGATTATAGTAATGCTTGCGGGAAGTGATTATGAAGATATATCAGAAGAATTATTTAAAATGGGCTTCAACAATAATGACTTTTGCTGTGCTTATGATTATGTTGTTGCATATAATATTATAAACAACAATAAGTTAGTAGTACCCAATTTAGAGTTAATTGTTACAACTGTATGCACATTAAAATGCAAAAATTGTATAGCAAAAATTCCTTATTTTGACAAAAGCAAAATTTTCCACAGACCATTTGAAAAGTTGAAAACTGAAATTGACAATATATTTAATAAATTTGACTACATTGGCAGATTTCAATTAGCCACAGGAGAAGTTTTATTGCATCCTGAACTTCCTAAAATAATTGAATATGTGGCCTTAAACTATAAAGATAAATATGATCATTTCACATTTGTTACTAATGGAACAATAGTTCCAAACGACGAAAAACTTTCGTATATTTCAAAATATATCGACTTTATACAAATTTCACCGTACTTTAATGAAGAATTAAAAGGTCTATTAAAAGTAGACAAATTAATAGAAAAATTTAAAAAATATCAAATCAGTTATTTATACGGACATTATGCAACAGGTAGAGAACTCCCAAAATGGAATGACATAGGAGATATGGTTACAAATCAAAACAGATCAAACGAAGAAAATATACGAATATACCAAAAATGTCTCATGAATGTCTGCAAATGCATATCGGACAATTTGATCTATCCTTGCACCGCAGCTTGTTATTCTGCTTTAAAAGGCGATAACTGTCAAGATACTAACATCAATAACAGAGATTTTGTTTCGGTTAATTCAACAAAAATGGATATTGCAAGATACTATCTAAAATCATCTAATTGTGATTTTCCGCTAATATGCGATAGGTGTCTTGGAATAGGACCAACCATAAACAAAATTTTAGTTCCTGCAGCTGAACAAATCAAGTAACATGATAATAAAAGATTTTATTCAAAATTTTTCAAAATTCAAGAAAAATAAAATAGTTTTATATGGAATAGGCATCAAAACAAAAGAAATACTTGATAATACAGCTTTCAATATTATCGGATTAATGGATAAAGACGCCTGTAATATTGGCAAGTTTTTCTATGGCAAAAAAGTTTTAAACGAAAAAGAAGTTATAAATTCAGCCGATATCATTATAATTGCAGCTGCTGACGTATATTATGACATTATTTTTAAGCGAATAGCATATCTAAACGATAAATACAATATTCCGATATATTTTCTTGACGGAACAAAAGCCACTACAAAACAAATTAACAAAAATATAAAGTTAAATCCTTATTGGAATAATACGATTGACTGCATTAAAGAGGAAATCAAAAAATATGAAATAATTTCGTTTGATATTTTTGATACTCTAATCACTCGCAAACTAACCGAACCGCAAGATTTAGTTAAAATTATAGGCGAAAAATATTTTGACAATGACTTTTACACATCTAGAATAGAAACCGAGACAAAACTTGGTGCATTGGCTACAATTGATAAAATATATGAAAAAATGCCTGAAAAATATGCAAGAGGAAAATTTTTTGAAAAAGAACTGGAATTAGAATTAATCATGCCAAGATATGATATGGTTGAAATTTTTAATTTTGCAAAGGCAAATAATAAGAAGATAATTCTTATATCAGATATGTACTATAGTTCTGATTTTATGTCCAAAATACTTGAAAAATGCGGAATTACAGGGTATAATGACCTTATAATTTCAAGTGAACTCGGGCTCAACAAATCAGCTGGTCCCCTCTGGGCGCATTATGCGCATAATGCGCCCAAAATGCTTCATATAGGAGATAATTACTATTCAGATATAGTAAATGCAAACAAATATGGTATCAACACTTTTTATATAATGAGTCCTTTTGAAATATTAAAAAATTCATCTTGGCAAAACATTGTACCCAGAATAACAAATACTGTTGAATCAAAAATTGTTGGAAACATTATATCCAAAGTCTTTAACTCGCCTTTTGCTCTATCTAAAACAAAAGGAGTTATAGAAATAGATAATCTATTTGATGTGGGCTACATTTTATATTCGGCAGTCATTATGACTTATGTTTTCTGGATTTTAAACCAAAAAGAAGATAAAGTAGCTTTCGTTTCAAGAGATGGTTGGTTTTTAAAAAAGATATATGAAAAATTTAAGAACAATTCAATATATTTAACAATTTCAAGAGCGCTTATCTCGCAAATTAATCTTAAATCAAAGGAAGATATTGTTAGAGCAATTGATTTAAAATTTTACGGAAAAATCAGGGATTATTTTAAAGTGCGATATGGAATAGAAATACAAAGCGACAAAATTATAAATACTGCAGAAGACAGAGAAATTATCCTTGAAATTATTGAAAAATATGCTGATAAAATACTGGAAAATTCCAAAAAGCAAAGAAAATTATATTTAAAATACTTAAAAACAATATTTAATGATAATAACACTATTGCCCTTGTTGACCCTAGTTACAGAGGTACAAATCAAAAAAATCTCGAAAAATTAATACCAAACAAAATTGAGGGATATTATTGTAATGCATTAATTTCATCTGATAATATGCACGCACTTTTTCAAACAGAAGACGACAATGACGCCACAAAATCAAAAATAAGAAGAAAATGTGCATTTCTAGAAGATGGTATACTTGTAGCACCTACAGGTACACCTGTTAAAATAAATGATGATTTAACATTTATATACGATTATCAAGGTAAAACACAAGAAGAATTCTACAATAAAGAAAAAATTTTTGATGGAATATGTAATTTTATTGATGATTTTATAAATATATTTAATTATGATACTAAAATTAATCCTGCGTTTATCGATTATCTTGCAGGTGAAATCTGGGGTGAAAATACTATTTTAACAGATAAAGTTAAAGACACATTCTGGATTGATACTATATTTGAATGTATAAAAAATGAACCGATGTTCGAATAATGGTATACAAAACTATATTAACAAAATTTGATAAATGTAATTTTTAAAATATAATAAAAAGAAAAGCGAGGAGAAATAAAAAATGTGTGCGGAAATTAAACCAAATTTTGATACGGAAAGACAAAAACTGGCAGATATTATTCCGCTACCTGCGCCTTTTACTGTTTATATAGAGCAAACAAGATATTGCAATTTTAAATGCTTTTATTGCATTCATTCTACAAGAGATGATAAAAATGGTCCATTCCAAAAGCTTAACTACAAAATTGAACATATGGACGAAAATGACTTTAATAAAATTCTTAACGACCTAAAAGAATTTCCTGTCAATTCAATTAAAAAAATAGTATTTTCAGGTTTAGGTGAACCAACTGCAAATCCAATGCTGCCAAAATTTATTAAAGAAATTGTTGATGCAAAAATTGCAAAAAAAGTTGAACTAATAACCAATGGTCTACTTTTAAATGAAGAAAAAATAAATCAAATTGTTGATTCAGGCTTAACAAATATGGTTATATCAACACAAGGTTTAAATAGTGAAACATACGAAAAAATTTGTGGTGTTAAAATTGATTTTAATAAATTTTTAAATACGCTTGAATATTTATATAAAAATAGAAAACAAATAGATATTTATATAAAAATAATTGACTCTGCGTTAAAAAACAAAGATGAAGAAAAATTATTTTATGAAACATTTTCCAAATACGCAGATAGAATATATGTTGAACATTTAGTTCAAGAGCAACAATCGCATGAAGCAATTAAAAATATAGTTGACGGAAGAAATTTTTACGGAGAAGAAATTATCAAGGACAGAAAAGTATGCGCCCCTGCATTTTATTTTATGCAAATTGGCTGCGATCTGGATATTTTTCCATGTCCACTACCTGGTCTAAGCAAACCATTTTCAATAGGAAGTGCAAAAACACAATCTCTTCTTGATATTTGGAATGGTAAAAAGAGGTTGAATTTTCTAAAAGCCTTACTTAGATTTCAAAAAGACAAATTCCCTGATTGTAATGGCTGCACGAATTACAATTGCATTCTGGACCCAAAAGAATACCTTGACAAAGATGCCGAAATGATATTAAAAAAATTGGAGTCAAAATATGAAGTCAGAAATTAAACCGATCTGCGGACTTAAAAGAACCAAATTATCTAACGTAATTCCTCTTGATACACCATATAGCGCTTTTGTGTTTCCTACTACATTTTGCAATTTTAAATGCATCTACTGTGCTCATTCTCTAGGGGATACCGGCATGAAAGAAAAATACAATTTTGTTAAAGAAAACATGTCTCTGGATACTTTCAATAATGTAATTAAACAATTTAAAGAATTTCCCCAAAAACTTAAAATGCTCTCTCTAACAGGTCAGGGTGAACCTTTATTTAACAAAAATATAGCTAAAATGGTTGAAATCGCTAAAAAAGCTAATATTGCAGAAAGAATTGAAATAATTTCAAACGCAGGACTCTTAACTCCCTCTCTAGCAGATGATCTAATTAACGCTGGTTTAGATACTCTAAGAATTTCACTGCAAGGGCTAAGTTCTAAAAAATATAAAGAAATATGCGGAGCAGATATTGATTTTGATAAATTCTTAGAAAATATAAAATATTTTTATAACCACAAAAAAAATACAAATTTATTTGTAAAAATAATGGATGTAGCACTAGAAGTTGGTGAAGAAGAAAAATTTTACAAAACTTTCGGCGATTGTACGGATAGAATGTATATCGAAAAAATGCGTCCCGTGTATAATGGCGTAGATAAAACTGACGGCATGGAATATGATGCAGATAGATATGGAAGAAAAATTAATTCAAGAAAAGTCTGTCCTCTGCCATTTTTTATGCTAGGAATTTTTCCAAATGGCGACGTTGAACCGTGCGATGGAATATATAAACCCGTAGTTTTAGGTAATGTTAATCACGAAAGACTTATTGATATGTGGAATAGTGAAAAGCTTAAGGATTTTTGGAAAATGCAATTAACAAACAGATTTGATAATCCAAAATGCGCTGTTTGCTGCGCGCCAAACGACGTTTCCCATCCTGAAGATGTCCTTGATGATGATATAGATATGCTTTTAAAAAGATTGGAAAAATAATGGCAGAAATTACTACAAATTCAACAAGTACATCAAGAACTATTTTAGCCGATGTTGTGCCACTTAAAACTCCTTTTATAGTCCAATTTTTTCCGATATATGGTTGCAACTTTAAATGCAAGTTTTGTATACATTCAATTCCTGAAAATAAAAGAGGTTATGTTGCAGATAAAAAGGTAATGGATTTTGAGCTATACAAAAAAGCAATTGATGACCTTGCTGAATTTGATGACAAAATCAAAATGATAAGATTTGCAGCAACAGGTGAACCATTATTGCATAATAAAATTGCTGAAATGATTGCTTATGCTAAAGAAAAAAATGTTGCAAATTCAGTTGAGATAGTAACAAACGGTTCGCTTTTAACAAACGAATTATCAGATAAATTAATTAACGCTAATCTTGATTGGCTAAGAATATCAATAGAGGGGCTAACAAGCGAAAAATATAAAGAAATCTGCGGAGCTGATATTAGTTTTGATGATTTAGTGAAAAATATTGAATATTTTTATAAAAATAAAAAAAATACAAAAATTTATATAAAAATAATTGATTGCGCACTTAATAAGGGTGAAGAAGAAAAATTCTTTAATATTTTTGGCTCAATTTGCGATAAGATTGCAATAGAAAAATTGTACCCTGCAGTGGACGACATAGATTACAGCAAAATATCAAACAACAATTTTTCAAAAAGTCAAAACGGCAATGAATTATTCGATATAGAAGTTTGTCCGCAGCCATTTTATCTTCTGCAGGTTAATCCGGATGGAAATATTGCTCCATGTTGCTCTATGGAAACACCAATTACACTTGGTAATATTCAAAACAAAAGCATTAAAGAAATCTGGCAAGGACCTTGCTATAAAAACTTCCAACTTATGCTATTAAAAGATAAAAGCAAAAATCCAATTTGTGCCAAATGTCAAACATATAAATTCGGCACTTTCAAGGAAGATATTCTGGATTACAAAAAAGATGAAATTATAGAAAAATTATCAAAATAGAAAGGTTAGTATTGTATAGCATACTAAACATAACACCACATCTTGGTGGCGGAGTCGGAACAGTGTTGTTAAACCTGTTTGTAAATGATAAAGCCAACAACCATAGTGTAATTACACTTGATTATGCAAATAAAAAAGCTATAGATATTTGCCATAAAAATAATATTGCATTAATGTCGCAACCTAATCATGCAGAAATATTAAATCAAATTGAAAAACATGATATTATTATTTTTCACATTTGGAATCATCCGCTTTTATATGATTTCCTCATAAGAAAGCCATTACCCAAAGCAAGAATTATATTTTATCTACATACAGCAGGATTACATTTACCCTATGTCTTTCCTGAAAAACTATTAAGTTATCCTGATATTTGTGTAGTATCAACTCCTCTTACATACAATTCCGATGAATATAAAAATTTTAAAAATAAAGATAAATTCCGATTAATATGGGCAACAGGAGGAAATCAACAATTAAAAAACATACAAAAAACACCGCATGAAACTTTTAACATCGGATACGTTGGAACAGTTGACCATTTTAGGCTTCATAAAGATATTATTGAAGTTTTTAAGAAAACAGATATACCAAATGTAAACTTTATTCTTTGTGGCGGGCCAAAAGAGAAGTATTTTAACGACTTAATTAAAAAAGAAAAATTAAATTCTAAAGTATTTTTTACAGGCGAGGTTAATAATATAAAACCATATTTATCAAAATTTGATATATTTGCATATATGCTATCCCCAACACATTGCGGAAGTTGCGATCAAGCACTCCAAGAAGCCATGATGGCAGGCATTGTCCCTGTTGTGATGAATAATCCAATGGAATGCACCATGATAGAGCACAATAAAACAGGACTAATTGCAAATAGTACGGATGAATTTATAGAATATCTTGAGCTTTTATATAAAGACTTTAACTTAAGAAATAGCTTATCTAAAAACGCTCAAGAATACGCAAGGAGAAATTTTGAAATAGCTAATTCAATAAATAAATGGAATAAAATATTTGACGAAATAATTAAATATAAAAAAACTTCAAAAAAATGGAATATCGATAAAGAAAAAATCACATCCTATGATATATTTATAGAAAGTCTTGGCAAAAAGGCTGAACTTTTCATAAACAACCATAAAGATAATATTGCAAAAATATTAAAAGATCCAAATTGGCAGTCCGATAATAAAGGAACCCCAAAACAATATTACAGATTTTTAGGCGGAAATAAGTTAAAAGAATTGGTGGATTTATATGAATAACAATCTTATTTCAGTTGGAATTACTACATACAACAGACTAGAAATGCTTAAAAAAGCATTAAATAGCGTAATGAATCAAACATATAAAGATATTGAAATATTAATTGCAGATAATCATTCAACAGACGGCACTGAAGAATATTGTCTAGAATGTGCAAAAAAAGATAAGCGAATTAAATACTTTAGACACGAAAAAAATATAGGATTATACGAAAACGGAATTTTTTTATTAAATCAAATCAAATCAAAATATTATCTTAGTTTATGTGATGACGATTGGGTTAGCGAGAATTTTATTGAAGAAGCCGTTAAGAGCCTGCAATGTGAAAATATTGCCTGTATGTCATCAAATACAATACTCTATGATAGAGATTACAAAATTATACAAAATTGCAATACAAATAACATATGTCAATCTTTATATATAGAAAGAATGAAAAAATACCCTGAAGCGATTTGGGATTTAAAACTATGTTGCTGCGTTATGAACACTAAATATATCAAAGAAATATTAAAAGATACCAAAACAAGATTTTGCGAAGATCAAATTATGGGTTTAAAATTTCTTTATCTTGGAAAAATGCCTGTGCTTAAAAATGCAACATACCACAAGCTGCATAATGGCTGCACAAAAGATTTAGACACGCTTAAATCTACATTCCACTTAGATGATTTTACGCACGAGAATTACCCTTATAAACTGGCTCAGTGTCTAAAAGATGCAATAATTAATGATGACTTTTTTAAAAATCGAATAAACGAAAATGACAGAAAACAAATTGCAAAAGAAGTTTATAAAAACACTATAAAAATTCATCTACAAAATACTAATTTATTTGATATATTTCGCTATATGTTTAAACATCCTGTGTTTATAATTAAAAAACGTTTTTATAAACTTTGCAAAAACTATATACTACAAAGAAAAATTGACTATAAATTTGGAGAGTATTTTGATAAATAATTTTACTGCATTTTAAAAATTTAGCAAAACTATTTAAAAAAAACGTTATTTATCAATCCAAAACTCAACAATTATTGCATAAATCTGCTCATTTTTACTGGACAAATTTTCCGTAGTAATTGCTGCAATATTATTTGCTGAATTAGAAATAGTACCATTTTTTATTAAATATCCATCACTATAGTTTAGTTCTTTTGCATATGTTGGAACTTTTTTTGCATTTTTAAGTTTCGGGTCAGTGAAAATATTTGAATCTAGATTTGCTATATTATTTTCAATCAAATATGGTTTAGATGCTTGTATAATCCTAAAATTAATATTCGAATTAGCAATTTTAGGCGATTCAAAAAATACTGTATTTACTGTTCTGGGTTTTATTTGAATGTCAGGAATTACTAAATAAGAATAATCAGGATTTAAGATAGATTTTTTACTTGCTTTCATTAAATAAGTATATTTTTTCTTATCAGCCAAAACATCAAAAAAAGCTCAAAACAATTTGTTGAAATTATTGGATAATTTGGATATTAAGCACAAAAAATTAATCGAATCAGATCCTCAAACTATATTTAAACAACAAAATAGCTCCAGATTGTATGATGAAATTAAAATGCGTCCTGAAAATATAAGTTGCAATGATCCTACAGAAATAAAAAAATTGGCAGATGTTGAAATGCAAAAATTATTAGAATCTAAAGGTTTACAAGATATACAACCTGAGACAAGAGTGTTGGGACAAAAATTATCTGTGATGAGAAAAGCAATGGTAGAAGGCAATATTTCATTTATCCCAAAAGCCCCTGAAACATTTGCTTCTGAAGCCGATAAAATTGAATACATACAAATGGCACTTAGAAAAGCAAATATAAATGAGGCTTCTGCAATGGATGCAATGGCTGTGTTTGAAAAATATGGAAGCAGATATGAATATGGAACATACAAAGCATTAAATACAAATAATGGAGTTTCAGATTTAGCCCTTGCTGTTGAGCAAGTTGCTGATGATTTAGATGCCAAAACAGCAGATAAAGTTATGAATAAATATATTGATTTATTTAATAAATATGCAAGAATCGATGGCGATTACACAGACGCAAGAAGACTGACAAGATTGATAGAACGAAATCATGACAAAATGTCAGAAGAAACAGTAATTAAATTTATTGAATCGTTAAAACAATTTTCATTTGAACGTGCTCAAACTTGGAGTATAAGAAAATATATTGTAGAAAACGAATTTACAAAAAGAAGCCCTGAAGAATTAAAAAGAATAGATATCAAATTAAAAGAACTTGAAGAAATCGTTAAAGACATGCCAATGAAAAATAAATTAAAACCTAATGGTTAAAAAATGAAAATATTTTCACCAACTAATTTAGATGTAAATATTTTGACAAAATATAGCATAACTTGTCAAAAAACAGAAAGTATTGGCAAAAAAGAGCTTAATAACTCCACATTTTTGCCAAATTATTTTCAGGTTGATAGAAGTTTTATTAATTTTTGTAGTAAAAAACAAAATAATTCTTTAGATAGATATTTTGGTGGATACAAAAAAGAAAAAGAGCTTTTTGATGATTTGCTTCTTTCTCCATTAAATAAAAAAATGCTATTACCACCTCCTGTTTTATTGGTAACTCCAGATAAATATTTTGAATCAAAATTACTAGAAGGTTTTATTGATATAACACAAGTAAATTGTGTGCAAGTAGCAATCAATGATGATACCAACAGAGAATTTATTTGGATGTAGAAGAAATTTAATAAATATATCCTTCATTTCTTGAGTGAGGATTGTATTATATTCACCCTGTTTTGTATATTTGTAATTAGGTAAAAGCACCCTATAATCTTCATTATCTTCATATGCCCAAATCCATCGATGAAGTGTGCCTATCGAAATACTACCCAAGAATTTATAAACCTTTGGTAGAAGCATTCCCGAATTATACAAATCCAAAAATACTGAGTCAGCCTCTTTTTTTGTCTTATATTTGGTTCTTATATTTTGAAGAGCTTTTACAATATCTACTCTAGCAAGTGCCGTTAATTTTGCACTCTCTGAAATAAATGTCGGGTATTTAGTTGTTGAGTTTAAAGGAACTAATGCGGTGCAATTTGATTGAGTTGCTTCTTTAATTAATTCATCTTGGAGAATTTCTTGTATTTCAGGTTCTAGAGATGAGTATAATATCTCGTATGATTTACCTCCAAAAACTTTAACAACACGTGCTACATATTTACCTTT
>CALUWL010000004.1 GCA_944324445.1 Candidatus Gastranaerophilales bacterium
TCTTTTTGCTTGATTCTCGTGTGAAAAGGTTAGTGTGTTAAATCTAACTATGTAGGGGGGAGGTATTTATGTCTTACATATATATAAAGTATATATTCAAATAAAAATTTCCAATTTTATTTATTTTGTTACATTTCTTAACACAATAAGAGCCAAGGCAAAGTCCGCCCTGGCTCTTATTTATCCTCAACTTATATTACTTGCTTTGCGGCGTAATTGCCATTAAATCGGCTATCGCACAAGATTTATTTATTCTATCAAATTCTGATTCTACAGCAAAAGAGATTGCTGTTTCACCATTTTCATCAGGACTATATATTGTTTCCAAAGCTTCAGCCGGTGCATATTTTGTGATTGTTCTTATTTTTTCGCCGCCTTCAAAAGGAGAAGATGCAGCATAAGCAATTGCAGCTTTTCCGGTAGAATCTTTTATCAAAACTGCCTTTTTAAATTCCTTTGGGGCATATTTAGCCATTACAAACATTTTATCTAATCCGTTTTCATCGCTTATAGCATAAATTAAAGGAGTGTTTCCTGAATCATCCAATACCAACATATCTTTTTTAAATCTTTTTGGATGAGCATTTGCAAATTCTCTCAATGCCACCACAGATTCAGCACCTTCTAATTTTGCCAGTCCATGCAACCCTATTTCATTGTTTTTATTTGTTTTTTCTGACTTTTGTTTTTTAACTTTTTCTGATTTTACTTTATCAGAATGTTTTTTTGTAAACGAAATATTGTACATACTCTGCATTTGCTCTAAATTAGGCATAGCATAATTATTTGAAACTGATGCATTATTGACCGTTTTTTTAGATGCATTAATTTTTTGTGTTTTTTGTAAAATGTTTAGATTTTGAATTACCGAGATTTTCAATGTTCTTTCTCCTATTTCCTAACAACCAGCATAAATATAAAACTTGTAAAAAAAATTTTTTGCTACTAAAGCGAATTTATCAAATCTTTTATCTCATCAAAAGAATAACAATCTTTTATGATATGTATTTTCATATTTTTATTTATTTTCCTAACATCATCAATCTTGACGCCATCTAAAAAAACTTCTTCATAATCTTCGCCGATTTTTTTGAGCATAACCGAAGGAATAATTAAATGTTCAATTTCTCTATTTTGAATAACATTTATAATATCACTTCCGACTATGAGTCCTGCGACGTTAATATCTTCTCCAAAGAAGTTATTTTTAACCTCAAGGACTTCAAAATTCAGGCCTTCGACATTAATTTGTTCTCTAAATTCCGAAAAAATTTTACATGCCGTCGTAGCTGTTATTATAGTAACTTTTGAAAAATTTTTCAATTTTTTCTTTAATTTTTTTAAATTTTTCTTGAAACTATCCTTTAAAAGCCTTATTGCTCCCACTCCGTCTTCAATTTGCAAAAAATCCCCGTAATATTTCTTTTCGGGAACATCAAGCCCTGCAATTATAAAAAATTCGTCCGACACCATTGCAACTTGTTTTTTTATCGATTTATTAAAATCATCAACGATTTTAATTGTTTCAAGCGCTATTTTTTTATCTACTTTTTTAAATTCCTCTTTTCTGAATTTTGAAATTCCGACAGGAACAATCGCAACCGATTTTAAAACAGATTTTACTTGTTTTAAATCTTCAAGAGTTCTTTTTAATTCTTCTCCGTCATTAAAATCGGGACACAAAACAATTTGACAATGCAGTTTTGTTTTAATTTTTTTAAAACGTTTTAATTGCTCCATTATATTTTTTGCATTAGGATTTCTGGTCATTTTTTCTCTTAATTTCGGATTTGTCGTATGAACAGAAACAAAAAGCGGAGAAATATGATATTTTTCAATTCTTTCCCAATCTTCTTCCCTAAAATTAGTTAAAGTAACATACGTTCCTTGAATATAAGATAATCTCCAATCATCATCTTTAACATAAAGACTATCTCTTAAGCCTTTGGGCTGTTGATCAACAAAACAAAATATACAATGATTTTGACATCTTTTAACTTTATCAAATACAGCAGATGTAAATATTATTCCTAAATCTTCATCAAAATCTTTTTCAATTTCATATTCTTCAATTTCACCATTGTTATGCTCAACAAGAAGGTTAATTTCTTCATCATTTATTAAAAAACTATATTCAATAATGTCTTTTGGTGTCTTAGAATTAATTGAAATAATTTTATCGTCTTTTTTAATACCTATTTCATCTGCAATAGAATTTTCTATAACATTTTCTACAATTATATTCATTTTATTCATAGAGCTTTTATCAATTTTTCCAATTCTTCCAATGTTATTTCTATTGTTCTTTTTTGAATTTCGCTTAAATTTATATATTCGTTTTTAAGCCCTCTTTCAAGCTTTATTTTATGCAATTCAAGAACATTTAAAATATTATTTTTAAATTCAACATACTCGCTAACACTTAAAACATCACTGCAATAAATCGCAACTTTAGCTTCATTTATGACATGATAAGGATTTTCCGATCTAAAAGTTAAAAGCAAGTCAACAAGATGTTTTCTTCCTTCTTTTGTAATTGAATATGTTTTAGATAGCATTCCGCCATCAGTCATTTTTTCAACATATTCAACACAACCGATTTTTTCCAGCCTTTTAAGAGCCGGATTAACTGTTCCTGTGCTGGATTTTAGAAATGCAAAGAATAATTCATCAGCTATTTTGTTGAGTCTATATATGGTTGCATCATATTTATTTAAAATATAAAGTATTACGATTTCAAACATATTTTTATATTATCACAACTTTTGATATATTAATAATTATGAATTATTTAAAAATATTCGATAAATTAATCTCAAAAATAGCCCCTTTGGCTTTTATTATTTTAACATTTTTTTATTCTGTATTTAGAATTCCTTTTTTTGATGAAGCATACAGCTATATAATTTCAAACTTAAAAATCTCCGAAATATTCTATTTAACAAGAATTGAAGGACATCCTATATTGTGGTATTTAATTTTAAAATTAACCGATTTTAATTTTTACCCCTATACAATGCTTATTATAAATTGGGCTATAGTTTCAATTTTAATTATATTTTTCTGGAAAAAAGCTCCTTTTAATAATTTAATTAAATTTTTAATTACTTTTTCTTATCCTTTTTTTCATTATTTCGGCGTTATTGCAAGACCTTACGGATTAACTATTTTAGCTATTTTTTTATTATGTTATTTTTATAAAGACGCAGTTAAAAAACCTGTTTTATTTTCATCTTTAATTGTTCTTTGTTTTAATACGTCGGCTATGGGGATGTTCGGGGGGTTTTGTTTTTTGTGCTTATTTATTTATGATATAAAAGAAAATTTTAAAAATTTAGAAAAAAAGTCCGTATTTTATTTTCTATTGATACTATTTTTTGGCTTTTTACTTTTAATTGCGCAATTTTTAAACACCCAAAAACCAATTTTAAGACCAATAGAAACCATTCAAGAATTTCTGCAAAATTGTATGCATTTTATTTATTTACCTCTTGGTGATAATATTTTTCAAACATTATTTTTTGTTTTTGGCTGCATTTTATTTTATCTTGTACCTTATATTCTTTTTAAAAATTCAAAAAAAGCCTTTTTCTTGCTTATTACGACATATTCTTTAATGACTTTGTTTTTTGTTAAAATTTATATAGGCGCAATTTGGCATTATTATTTTTATTTCATTTATTTAATTGCATCACTTTGGATATGCTGGGATAAAATAAATAAAATTAGTATTTTAAAAATTGTTTTTACAATTTTTCTTATGTGCTCTATTTCTCCTTTTGCTTTTTATGAAAAAGGATATGATCCTGCAATAGATACAAGCAAATATCCGTTTATGTTAAATAGGATTTTAGATAATAAAGAATTTAAAAATTCAAAATTGTTTTGTCTTGATTGGTTTTCACCTTTTTCAGCGGGATTGCTGCCTTATTTAAAAAGTAATAATATTACAATATACGATTTAAACGGATATGATAGAACAACCTTTAACAGCCTTAAATTAACACCGAGTTACTACAATACTCCTTTTTTTGGGGATGATTTTATAAAACATCTTGATAAAAGAAAAAACAACTATTTAATCACACAAAACTACTTTTTTACACAAGGATTTATAGCTAAAAAAGTTGAATTTATAAACAACCAAAAAACAAACGGCTTTATTTATGAAAGCGAAAAAGTTAAGATATTCTTTGAATTAAAAGAATATTACCCTGATATACCTTTTAGTATATACAAGATTAATTATGAACAAAAAACTAAATAAAATAATACCATTTATATATTTGATTTTATGCCTTATTATAGCTTTTTCAAGGGTGCCTTTTTGGGATGAAGCAAGAGCTTGGCTGATTGCGCAAAATTGCAATATATTTGAATTTTTGGATATGATGAAATTGGAATGCCACCTTTTTATATGGTATTTAATTATTGCGCCTTTTGCAAAATTAAACCTTTTTTATCCCTATTCAATTTATATTTTAAATGCTTTGTTTTCGTTTTTTGCAATATATGTTTTATGGCAAAAAGCGCCCTTTTCAACCTTAGAAAAAACTTTAATAACTTTTTCAACTCCTTTTTTATTTTTGTGGGGTGTTGTTGCAAGGTGCTATAGCATTGGAATTTTATTTCTGTTTTTAGCGCTTACTTTTTATAAAATCAGATTTAAAAAACCTTTTATATATATTTTATTGATTTCTTTATCAATGAATACGTCTGTTATGGCATTTATAGGCGGGTTTTATTTATCTTTAGTATTTTTATTTGAAAGTTATTCAAAAAAATATTTTAAAAAACTGCTTTTAATTTTTACATTAACTCTTGCTATTGTTTTTATTCAGGTTTTTTCACTTAATCCCGATTACTTAAAACAAGCACCCGAAATGGCGTTTTTAAGGGATTTTTTAGCTTATATATTTAACCCTTTAGTTATAATTCCTGAATTTAAAATACAATCTTTTTTAATGAGCATTTTAAGACTAAGTGCTCTTATAACAGCATTTTTCTTTATAAAATTTTGCTTAAAAAATAATAAAAAAACCTTATTTTTCATTTTTTCTACCTATTTTTCAATGGTAATTTTATTTACATTTTTCTATAGCGGAAATTTCTGGCATTATTTTTATTTTTATCTTTATTTTATTGCGGCATTTTGGATTTTAAGAGCTGAAAACAAGCCTAATAAAAGTTTGAATATTTGTTTTTTAATAATATTAATTTGTTTTATGTTTAAAGGTTCTCTTTTCATAGATTCAAAACTTACTACAATCAACAATTCAACCTCAAAATCTATTGCAGATGAAATTTTAAATAATCCTTTATATAAAAATAAAAAATTATTTTGCCTTGACCCTTGGAGCGATATTGCACCATCCAGCTTGCCTTTTTTAAAAAATAAAGTGATTATTTACGATATTTATAATCAGGATAGATTTTCCTATGAAAGCATGCGAAGCCAGCTGAAATTTAACACAGCAAGCTTTAATCCTGATGAATTTGCAAAATTTGTTGATGATAAATCCATACTTTTAACTACTACCGCTTTTTTAAACCATGAAGAAAATAATCCCTTAAGAAAATTTGATAAAAAAACGGGAATAATTTCTTTTCAAGGCACAACACACAAAATTTCATTCATTCCATTAAACAGAAACGAAAAAAATCATCTTTACAGTTACGTAATAAAAATATATAAATAGTTAACACAAATTATTTTTAGTATAAAATAATCATTGATTATTTAGAGGAAAAGATTAATTAATGGAAATTAAGGAAGCAATTAAACCATCTGAAGAAAATTATTCAGAAAAAGATATAATTGATGCTGTCAGGAATACTGATTTAAAACACATTGCAATAATTATGGACGGAAACAGACGCTGGGCAAAAGAGCGTATGCTGCCATCTATGATGGGGCATAAAAGAGGGGTTGACGCTCTTAAAAAAACGGCAAGAGCCTGCAGTGATTTTGGAGTAAAATATTTAACTTTATACGCTTTTTCAACCGAAAATTGGAACAGAAAAAAAGAAGAAGTTGATTTTTTAATGGATTTACTTGCAACTACACTAAAAAATGAGCTTAAAGAATTAAACGAAAACAACGTAAAGATGAATTACATCGGTAATTTATCCCAATTAAACCAAAATCTGCAAAATATCTTAGCAGATTCTGTCGAATTAACAAAAAACAACACAGGTGTCGTTTTAACTATTGCAATAAACTATGGCGCAAGAGATGAAATGGCTAATGCAATTAAAAATATCATAAAAGACGGCATAAAAGAAAACGAAATAACTCCTGAATTAGTGTCAAATTACCTTTATACAAAAGATATGCCTGACCCTGATTTGTTAATCAGAACAAGCGGAGAAAAAAGAATCAGTAACTATTTATTGTGGCAAATAGCATACAGTGAAATATATATCACTAACATTTATTGGCCCGAATTTGATAAAAACGCTCTTGCAGGCGCTATTAAAGAATTTGCAAGCCGCCAGAGAAGATGGGGAAAATAAAATTGAAAAATTCAATAAAAATAACTCTTGCAACGGGAAATATGCATAAAGTTGAAGAAATTAATCTGATTGCAAAAGATTACAATATTGAATTTGTATTGCCTGAAGGAAATTTTGACCCAATAGAAAACGGTTCAACTTTTCTTGAAAATGCCTATTGCAAAGCGCTTTTTGCCTCTAAAAACGGTAAAACAGAACTATATCTTGCAGATGATTCAGGGTTGTGCACTGAAGCGCTAGACGGGGCTCCGGGGATAAAAAGCGCAAGATATGCACCGACTGCTGATGAAAGAATTGATAAACTGTTAAATGCAATGAAAAATTCCGCTAACAGAAATGCAAAATTCGTATGTGCAATGGTTGTGGTTAATAAAGAAGGAAAAATATTATATGAAATTCAAAAAGAATGCCTCGGCAAAATTCTTTTTGAAAGAAAAGGCAATAACGGTTTTGGCTATGACCCGATATTTTTTGTAAATTCTAAAAACAAAGGAATGGCAGAACTTTTACCGGATGAAAAATCAAAAGTTTCACACAGGGCTCAAGCGCTTGATTGCGTTTTAAATTGGTTAAAAAATGAAATTAATCAATAATTATCTAAATAAATATTCAATTTTTATTTTTGCTATAGTAACTTTTATTATTTGCTTTTTAAGAACGCCTTTTTGGGATGAAACACACGCTTTTGAAATCGCCCGTTTAAATTTATTTGAAATATTTCAAATTTCAAGTATCGAAGGGCACACCTTTCTTTGGTATTTTATTTTAAAGCCTTTTTCAAATCTTAATTTATATCCTTATTCAATGTTTTTTATAAATTGGCTTTTTAGTGTTTTAGCAATTTTTATTTTATGGAAAAAAGCTCCTTTTAAACCTTACATAAAAGCGCTAATTACTTTTTCTGCTCCTTTTATGCTATATTTTGCCCCCGTTGCAAGATGTTATAGTATTGGTATTTTATTTTTATTTTTAATATGTGCTTATTATCCATTAAGATTTAAGAAGCCCTATGCATTTACTTTTTTAATTGTTATTTGCGCAAATACAAGTCTTATGGCAGCTATAGGCTGTTTTTGGATAGGATTAATTTATTTTTTTGAACTGATTGAAAAATATAAATCAAACAAAATCAATAAAAAGACTTTTATAAAAATATTTTTGATTTTTCTTTTATGTACTTTTATTTTATTTGCACAATTTATTTTTGTACAAACCCCAAACACAGGCGGCAGAGCGGATTTTATTAAAAGATTTATTAATTTTGTAATTTTACCTTACGGAAGTAATATTTTTCAATTTTTATTACATCTTGTATCTTCACTTTTATTTTACGTAATTCCTTTTTATCTTTTTAAAAAATCAAAAAAAGCATTTGTTTTTGCTTTAGGCACTTATTTAACTTTAACTTTTATCTTTATTTTTATGCATCAGGGAAGCTATTGGAATCATTATTTTTATTATATCTATTTAATTATTTTATTTTGGATTTTTAATAGGCAAATTAAATCAAAAATAGTGCTGCAGCTATTTAATTTAATAATATTTTTCGCGCTTTTTCCTTTTGCACTGCACGATAACTGCAAAATGGAATACATTTATTCATCTAAATCAAAAGAAATATCAAATTTTATTTCATCTAATGAAACCTTAAAAAAATCTAAATTATATACTCTTGAATGGTGGAGCGATATTTCGCCTGCATCTGACATATATTTAGCAAAAAAAGGAATTGATATATACGATGTCAAAAACAGAAAAAGAACAAGCTATGAAAGCTTAAAAGATATTTTTAAGTTGAAAGACTATTTAATTGATTTTGATGAATTTTATCAAAATACTCCGAAAGATTTTTATATCTTATCTGCGGGTTCTTTGTTTAATCAAAAATTCAAAAATATGTATGTTATTTTACTTAATGACGGTAGTTATATCTTTAAAACCAAAAAAGCAAGCTATAAATTAGAAAAAGTCCAATACAAAAAAGATTTAAATTTAACAATCTACCAAGCTGTTAAGTTATAATTTTTTATGATAGTATTTTTTTATGGAATTTAACCCTGTTTTAATATCAGTAATAGTTTTGTGTATTTTATGTCTGCTTAAAATTAATGTTTTATTTTCATTAATGATAAGCGCAATTGTTGCAGGCCTAATTTCAGGTATGGGCATAGAAAAAACCATGAATCTTTTTGTTTCAGGCATGGGACAAAATTCAGAAACTGCTCTAAGCTATATTTTACTTGGTACGTTAGCTGCAGCAATGACACACACAGGACTTGCCAATATATTAGCTATTAAAATTTCAAAATTCATTAAAAACAATAAATACGCACTTTTAGGAATTTTGGTTTTTATTTCAGTCTTATCGCAAAATTTAATTCCTGTTCACATTGCTTTTATACCTATTTTAATTCCGCCCTTGCTTAAATTAATGAACAAATTAAAGCTAGATAGAAGATCAGTTGCCTGCGCACTTGCTTTTGGCTTAAAAGCGCCGTACATAGCTATTCCTGCAGGTTTTGGTTTAATCTTTCAAGGACTTGTCGCAGATAACATGACACAAAACGGTATAAAAGTTTTAAAAACAGATGTTTGGCACTACACTTGGATTTTAGGTCTTGCGATGTTTGTTGCACTTTTAGTTGCGGTTTTTATAAGCTACAGAAAACCAAGAATATATAAAGAAGTTAATGAGCCGACAATTAACAATATCGATGAAAAACTGCAAAAAAAACATTATATAACTCTTTGCGGAGCATTTGTTACACTAATTGTTCAACTTTGGAGCGGATCTTTGCCTTTAGGCGCTTTAGTCGGACTCGGTGTTATATTTGGTTTTAGAGCTGTTTCACATAAAAAAATGGATATCTTAACAGATGAAGGCGTAGGCTTAATGGGCTATATTGCTTTTGTAATGCTTGTTTGCGCCGGATATGCTCTTGTACTTAAAGAATCAGGCGGAATAGATAGTCTGGTAAATTCCGCCATCCCGTTTATACAAAATTCAAAATTTTTAGCTGTGTCTTTTATGCTTTTAATCGGGCTGATTATAACCATTGGAATAGGTTCATCTTTTGGTACAATACCAATTTTAGCAGTTTTATTTATCCCCGTTTGCACAAAGCTGGGTTTTTCAACACCGTCAATTATAATATTACTAGCAGCAGCTGCCGCTCTTGGAGACGCAGGTTCACCAGCATCAGATACCACATTAGGACCAACGGCAGGCCTAAATGCTGACGGACAGCACAACCACATAAAAGACACGTGTATTCCGACTTTTATACACTACAATCTTGCTCTTGTAATAGCTGTTTTTATAGCTGTTTATCTAATCTATTGACCAAAGCACCTTTGGATAGAATTTTGAAGCTGCTGTTTGACGCTTTGTTCTTCCGCATCAATCATCTGCAATTGCGTTTGTAATCTTTGCAATTTTAAATCCAATGCTTTTTCTGCTTGATATAATCGTTCTTTTTTCTTTTCAAGAGCTTTCATTTCAGGACTATCCGGATCCATATCCGAACCGTAGCCTACAATTTCATTTATTTGCGATGACAAATCCAATTTTGTAGACGAAACAAGTTGGATTTGATATTCTAAATCCGACCTATAGCTATTTATTTGTGCTAATCTCGCTTGTGCGATCAATAGTCCCATAACTATCTCATTTCGTTAAATTTATTGCCTCTTAGAAAAACATGCTCATTGTTTTGAGCTATCAGTTTTTCCATTTGGTTTAATTGATGTATTTGGTATTTAAGCTTGTATTTTACCATTTTCCTTTTTTTGTTTATGGAAAGTACATCTTTTAAACCCGCAGTAACCTCTTTTTGCAAGATTTTTATCGGATTATTTCTTCTTAAATAATTTCTTGAATAATTTAAGAAAGTTTTTAATCTTTTAATGCTTGTTTTAAGTGATTGCTGCATTTTGGGCTTCTCCTTGTATTGTTTTTATCAAAGAGAGTCCTACTTTAATAAAAACAAATACGAAATGAAAATTGTCTTTTTGTAAATATATATTACATTCTTGCTTAATATTTAAGTCGTCAATTGCAATTTAAAACTTTAAAGATTGATACAAAACTTTACAAAATACTTAGCCTAAAAGACTATTAACATTCTTAATAATTTAACTTTAAAATATTTTTTTGTTATAATTTGAATAAATATTATAGTTTTGAGGAAATCAAATGAAAAATAAACTGATTCTTTTTTGGATTATTATGGCAATTACAATTGCAAGCATTTTTGTAGACTACAAAAAACCTGCAAGTTTAGGACTGGATTTAGTCGGCGGTTCAAGGTTAATGCTTGAAGCTCAAACATCTTCTTCTGTCCCAAAAATCACACCCGAAATAATGGATAGTTTGCAATACGCAATTGAAAACAGAGTCAATGCTATGGGTGTAGGAGAAACCATAGTCCAAAGAGTCGGAACAAAAAGATTATTAATCGAAATTCCCAATATAACAGATACCGCTAAAGCAAAAGAATTTATCGGTCAAACCGCTCAATTAGAATTTAAAAGACCAAAAATGCTTCCTGATGGCACTATGGATTGGGAATCTACAGGTTTAACAGGTAAAGACTTAAGAAAATCTTTAGTAGGTTCAGCTCCAACAACCGGAGAATGGATGGTTGAATTAGAATTCAATGCAGAAGGCGCAAAGAAATTTTCTGATTTAACAAAAGAATTAACCGGAAAACAAATGGCAATTTTCTTTAACGGAAAATTACAATCTGCCCCAAGAGTTAATGAACAAATCTCAGGCGGCAGAGCGCAAATAACAGGCGGAGAAGGCGGTTTTGAATACGCTGAAGCAAAAGAAATGGTTGACCTTTTAAATGCAGGTGCACTGCCTGTAGGTGCTGAAGTAATTCAAGAAGAATCCGCAGGACCTACATTAGGTCAAGACAGTATTAATAAATCAAAAATCGCAGGTATAATTGGTATAAGCGTCGTTATGTTATTTATGATTTTATACTATAGAGTTTTGGGGCTTATTTCCTGCTTTGCGTTAATAATATATTCACTTGTAAACTTTGCAATATTTAAGTTAATACCTGTTACATTAACTTTGACAGGTATTGCAGGCTTTATTCTTTCAATTGGTATGGCAATTGATGCTAACATATTAATCTTTGAAAGAACAAAAGAAGAACTTAAAATGGGACGTTCGCTTTTCACTGCTATAAATTCAGGCTTCGATAGAGCATTTACAAGTATTTTTGATTCAAACGTTTCAACAATTATGACTTGTTTAATACTTTATTATTTCGGCGCCTCTATGGTTAAAGGTTTTGCTTTAACATTGATAATAGGTGTATGTTTATCTATGTTTAGCGCAATAACGGTTACCAGAAACTTTATGCACTTAATATTCGGTTCAAAAGAAATGAAATATCCTGAATTATTTGGTTTAAGAAAAGAGGATATTGAAAATGCTTACCTAGCAACCGAAACCAAACGTGAAAAAGCAAAATTCGGTGTTTTGGATTAATAAAATAACTATCGGGAGAAATTTATAATGGCAAATACTAATTTAATTAAAGATAAATACAAACTGGATATAGTTAAATACAGATATTTCTGGTTAAGCTTCACGGGCATTTTATTAATCCCTTGTATTGTTGCAATAATATACCTTATGGTTACCCAGCCAAATCATTCGCCTTTAAAATTAGGAATTGATTTTACAGGCGGTACAATTTTGCAATATAGCGTAGATAAAAAGATTTCGATTGATGAAATCGGAAAAATAAGAACAAATTTACAAAAAATCGGAATTAAAAACCCTGTAATTCAAACCACAACAGAAGCGGGTTCAGGCGAATCAAAATCCGAAGTTAAAAATTTAATTTCAATCAGAACCACTTTTATAGGCGACAAAGAAAGTAAAGATAAAGTTAGCAAAATAACAGATGCTTTGGTTAGTGATTTTAGCTCAGCTCAACTTGTACAAGTAAATTCAGTAGGTCCAACACTAGGGTCTGAACTTTTAAGAAACACCATGATGGCTTTAATTTTAGCTTTTATATTAATGGTTATCTATATATCGTTCAGATTTAGAACGGAATACGGCTGGATAGCGCTGTTAACTTTATTTCAAGATGTCATTGTTGTAGTCGGTGTATTTGCAATTAAAGGTATATTTTTTGACACTACGGTAGATAGCTTATTTATCACAGCTTTACTTACAATTATCGGATATTCAATAAATGATACGATTGTAGTATTTGATAGAATAAGAGAAAATATGCGTTTTCTTGCAAAAAAATACTCATCAGGAGAAATTATTGACGCATCAATTAACCAAACTTTGGCTCGCTCAATCAATACTTCTGCTACAACTTTATTTACATTGTTAGCTTTGTATTTCTTTGGCGGCTCTACTATTAAAGATTTTGTTCTTGCAATTATAATCGGTGTTATTGCAGGTGCTTATTCTTCAATATTTACCGCAGGTACTATTTTATCAATTGTTAAAGAAAAAATAGAAAAGAAAAATGCATAAAAAAAATAAAAAAGAATATGATTCTCTTGCGCATTTTGTTATATCGACAAGAGAGCGCTTAGGCTTATCACAAGAAGACTTGGCAGAAAAATCAGCTCTTTCATTAAATATAATTCAATCCATAGAACAAGGTCTTGATTTATTTTTAGCTACAACGATAAGACAAAAACTGGCAAAAGGCTTAAAAGTTGACAACAAAGAAATCAAACAATACGAACTTAAAACCGATTTTACGTTAGCTAAAAATTCAAAAATGGATGAAATAAGAGAAACTATACTTTTAAATTCAAACAACCCGCATCTTGAAATAAAATGCCCGATTTGCGGAAGCAACCTTTCGTATAGAATAGCTAAATTATATGATCTTGAAGATAATTTGGTTCTGCGCCCCAAGGCAAGATGCACTAAATGCCCTTTTCAATTAACGGATTAAACCTCATAAACTACTTGATTTCTGCCGGATTCTTTAGCTTTATATAGGCATTTATCCGAATATTCAATGATTTCTTGAGGTTTTGTACCGTTTAATCCAACAGTGGCTACTCCAACGCTAATTGTTACATTGACTTTTTCATTATTTGCAAGCACGAATTTATTGTTTCTTACTGTGTTGCATATTTTTTCTGCAGTAATTACAGCTTCATTTTTATTAGTGTTAGTTAATATAATAGACATTTCTTCGCCGCCATATCTGCAAGCAATATCAGATGTTCTTGAATTTTTCTTTAAAATTGAAGCAACCTGTTTTAAAACACAGTCGCCGGATTGATGACCGTATGTATCATTAAATTTTTTGAAAAAATCTATATCTATTAAAATCAAAGAAAAGACTGTACCATATCTTTCAAAATTATTAACCTGATTAATCATTTGTTCTTGAAAATATCTATGGTTATATAATTGAGTCAAACCATCGGTTACTGCTAATTTATAAGTTTGCTCATAATCTTTTGATTTCATTAAATATTTTTCACAATAAATCAATATAAAAGTTGCAACTATTGAAATACAAGGCAAAACAACCGATATCCATAAATTAAATTTGGACATTATAACAGTAGCAGCTATAGCATACAATGTTAAAGAAGCAAACAAAAAGAAAATTGTTTTTGGAACTGACGGTGTTTTAAGGACATAGTATCCAACAATAAAACATAATATAATTGAAATCAATAAATCAATTTTTGGAGAAACTTTTTTAATAAAATTATTATCCAAAATATTATTTAAAAAAGTAGCATGAAATTCTACTCCTGCCATATTAGATTCAGTCGGAACGCTCTTAATATCAGACAAACTCGTTGCTGTTGTTCCAACATAAACTATTTTATCCTTAAAATTCTCATCAAGATACTTTGTATTTTGATCTTTTATAGCTTTTATTACTTCCCATAGAGGAGTGTGCCTGTATGTTCCGCTTTTTCCATACCAATTTAAAATAGCTCTTTGAGTAAAATCAAGAGGAATTATATGATTTTCATCTATTATAATTTTACTATCTTCAATACTTACACTATCTTGACCCAACAAATCTATTGCAACCGCCAAAGATAAATTAGGATAGTAATCTCCTTTATATTTAAAAATCGGAGTTGTGTTCCTGATTATTCCATCGCTATCTCTTGTAACATTTATAATTCCAATATTTTTGGTTACCGCCGCTAGTTCATCCATAACCGTTCTTGAATTAATAAAAGTAATATATTCATTATCCTTTAAACTGCCTTTATCAATATGTAATTTTAATTTATCATCCAGCTGTTTTGATTTTCTGATTTCATCTGAATAATTGTCAAAATTCATAGAAAGGTATATATTTTTATTATTTTTAACAGTATTTATAAAACTTTTATCTGCTTTAACATCGTTTAAATTTGGCTTAACAAAAAGTAAATCAAATATTATAAACTTAGGTTGAGCTATCTCAATTCCTTCAACAGTTTCACTCCAGATCTGCCTTGAAATAGGCCAAGAGCCGTATTTATCCATGATGTATTCATAAGTAGCATCGTCTACAGCCAAAATTACAATATCATTATTAGCTTTTTTATACTTTGAAATTATACTTTGTCTTAAATCAAAAGAATTTTGCTCGACTTTTGTTATAAATTCTTGAAAAACCTTAAAATGTCCAAGCCAAAGGATTAACCCAAAAAGCATAGAAACAATCATTGCATATATTATATAAATAAGAAATTTCTTGGAATTATTCATTTTATTTACCGCTTATATAGCCATAAGTTAACTCGTCTATAATCTTATAAACAGGATTATTATCACAAAATTCCAGCTTAATACCCAATTTATATATCAACTCAAAAAGCTCGCTTTTAACAGGCGGCTCATTTGTTCCTGATATAAATTTTAGCAAACATTTTTCATTTTGACTGCATAACATAAATTGATTTTCTTATATTGTAAATATAATTAAATCAACCGTAAGAACAGTTTAGGAACAATTTTTATAATATAAATAATGTATTTTTTCTAAATCAAAGGTCTGAAATAACAATCGTGAAATCTTTTCCTGTACGATTTATGCCTATAGGATCATAAATTGTATGCTGATCTTTAATTTCAGGAATTGTTTTTTTAAGATCATTAATCATCTCGCCTGCTATATCAAGATTATGAATTGCTATATAATCTTTAGAAGCAGAAGATGCAGGCTGCATTTTAATATTCACTATTCCTTTTGCTTCAAGTTCTTGTTTTAGAATATTTGCAGTATCTTCTTTAGCGTTTGCATATAAAATTCCAACGTTTAAATCTTTGTATTCAATATCAGTTTTATTTCTATATACCATTTTATTAATTAAATCTTGAGTTCTGATTGGATCTATTATCCAGTAGCTTATAACTCCTTTTGTAGAAGGCGAACCAGGGATAGTAGCTATCTGAATTGTTGATGTATCAACATTTTTTGCCATTCCAGCAAATTTAGCTAAGTCGTATGCTGATAAATCCGTTTGAATATATTCAGGAATTATTTTTAATAATTCAGGAATCTTCACAATAACAGTGGGGTCTTTTAATCTTTCAAGAAGCGCATTAAAGAACCATTGTTGACGACGAATTCTTCCAATGTCGCCGAATGAATCGTGTCTAAATCTTAAATAACCCTCTGTTTGTCTTCCTGATAGAATTTGATTTCCTTGTTTTAAGTTTATATGAAGATTAGCTGAATAATCATCATATTTCATATTTTTTTCTATATAAATAGGTAAGCCGCCCAAAGTGTCAATCATTTTTATGACACCTTCGTTTGAAATAGCAACATAATTATTGATTTTAACCCCAAAAGTTTCTTCAACGGTTCTAACCGCCAGCTTTGCTCCGCCAAAAGCAAAAGCGTGATTAATTTTATCGGCTTTATTTCTTCCTGCAATATAAACTTTGGAATCTCTAGGAATAGAAATTACATTGATATTCTTACCATAGGGAGCAATACTGATTAAAAGCATTGTATCTGAACGATTACCTTTGAAAGGATTTTCAGAATTTGTAGCAACATCAACACCCATAAGAAGAATGTTTTGTCTTCTTGGGGAAAAATTAAAACTTAAATCAATAGGATTATGACTTTTAGTTTCGGATGAGGCGAGTATATTATTTTCCACTTTATTATTTACAAAATAGAAAATTGCCACACAAATTAAACCAATTAACAATATCAATTTAGGAAAATTGTTGTTTTTCTTTTGACGTCTTCTTCTTTTATATTGCGGACGAATAGGGACTCTGTATATATGTGTTCTTTCTTCTATGGTGTTCATTTTTTTAACCGTGCTTTATACTTGCTATTATACTACATAAAAAACAAAAATTTTTATTTTTGTCCTACACAAATAATAAAATTTAGTGTATCATCTTATTGTAATGCTTCTTTAAAGGGACAAGAATTGTTTACTACTACGAAAAAATTTATAAAAAAATATTTTAAATTTTTTATATTAATGTATTTTTTCACTGCGCTATCTACTATAACATTAGCAGAAAATAATAGCAATATAGAAGATATAAAACAACAAGCTTACGCCCTTTACGCTACTCAAAACTTCACGGAAGCTCAAAAATTGCTTGATAATCTTCCTGTGGCAGAAAAAAATGCCGAAATTTATCTTCTTCTTGCAAACATCGAAGAAGAAAAAGGAAATGATAATATTGCAATTCAAAATTTAAACAAAGCCCTAGATAAAGACTATACGTACTATAAAGCTTATTATAATTTAGGATGTATCTTTGCAAAAAAGAAATCCTACTTGCTTGCTGCAAACAATTTTGAACTTGCAATAAAATACAATAATTCTTTTGCAAGTGCTTATTACAACCTTGCCTGCTGCCAAATTAAAATGAAAAATTATAATCAAGCAAAGAAAAATTTAATTAAAGCAATTGAATTTGAGCCTCAAAATAAAGATTTTTACTTTAATTTGGCGTACTGTTATAAGCAGTTAAACAAGCAAAAACAAGCCAAAAAACTGCTTGATACATATAATTCTTTTAGTTAGCAAAATTTGATATTTCCAATGATTGTCTAAATTCAGAATTATTTTTTAAATTTTCAAAAGTATCAATATCTATTTTGCCGTTTTTATTTATAAATATGATTTTAGTACAATTTTTTAGAGTATTTAACCTATGAGCTATTGAGATTATAGTTTTTTTACCTTTCAAGCTTCCTAAAATTTTATTTATTTTTTCTTCAGATATAACATCAATTGAAGATGTCGGTTCATCTAAAATAATTAAATCCTTGTTTTGATATAACGTGCCAAGCAAAGCTATTCTTTGCTTTTGACCATGGGATAATTCGCATATTTTTTTATTTTCATCAATATTTAAACTTATATCAAATTTATCTATAAATTTTTTAACTTTATCTTTATCATATATTTCGCTCATTGCAATATTTTCAAAAATATTATCAAAAATCATATTGAAATCTTGGCTCAAAAAAGCTACATTATTTTGCCATTGAGCTATATTATCACCATCTAAAATATTGTCGTCAATAATTATCCTGCCGCTATCAGGTTTAATAAAACCGGATAAAATCATTGTTAAAGTTGTTTTATAGCTTCCGCTTTGACCTGCAATACCTATAAAATCGCCTTTATTTATCTCAAGATTGACATTTTTTAAACCGTTACCATTATCAAAAGAAAAACAAACATTTTGAAAAACAATTTTTTCAAATTTCATTTTTTTATCTGTTATTTTACAATTTATCTTGTCTTTAAAATTATCATCAAATTTAAGTAATTCTTTTACAATTTTTTCATTTGAATTAATGCAATAAAGACAGCTTTGTGCGCGATTTATTAACGGCGTAAGACGCAAAATAATAACACAAATCGTACAAATAGAAGTTAAAATTAATGAATTATCGAAATTAGAAGTTAGGTATAAAGAGGCTAAAACTAAAGCAAAAATAAACATTACGGAAATTTCGGTAAAATAAATATGAAAGACGTTGTTAAAATTTCTGTCGTTATTCAAAGAAGCATATTTTTTAGCAGATGCACTAAATTGCTCTATAAAATAACCTTGCATATTATTTAGTTTTATTTCTTTATAAGAATTAATTGCTTTCAAAAGTATTGAATGCATTAAATCATGAACTTTTGAATAGTTTAAATTTTGATAATTGGATTGCTTTTTTAAGTATAAATATTCAAACATACTTAAAATTGCGATAAATACCGTTGCAATTATTGCTGCAATTGTGAATTTGACAAAAAGATATGAAATTATAATCGCCGCAACAACAATATTTACAACCAGATTAATATATTTTTGCAAATATTGTAAAACAACAAGGTTAGTTTTTGATATTATATTTAATTTTTCATCTTTAGGAATTGAATTTATTGTTAAATAATCCTGCAAAATAAGATTTTTTAATATTTTAGTAATAATTTTTACCGACAAATCTTCTAAAATTGAATTATTAAATTTAGTAAAAAACAACATATAAACATTTTTTAAAATGTATATTGAAATTATTAAGAACCCTAAAATTAAACTTATTTTTGAAGCATTTGAAATATTAAAATTTTCACTAAAAAATTCGATTATTTTACTTAAATATTCACTATTTGGGTTTGATAAAAATAAAACAAATTGAAAAACAAAAACTAATCCGATATATTCAAAAAAACCTGCAATCAAAGAAAGAATAACCAAAAAATAGAATCTATATTTATTCTTAGCATAAAATCTATTAATTATTTCGTTAAATAATTTTATCTGCAAAATAAATTCCTTGAAAAATATATTATGTTTAATTATACTCTTGACTATGCAGAATCTGTCAAGCAAAGAAAATTATTTCATCGGAGTTGCTCTATCAAATTCATCAAATTATGATAGCTCGATTTGTGTTTTAGATAGAAATTTAAAAATAATATTACTTGATAAATTCTACTACGCTCAAGATATAAATTATTTTTTTGAAACTTCACCTTATATTAAAAATTCAATAGTCGCCTTTAGTGTTCCATACGACAACAGAATGTTGGATGGTAAATGGAGAATACACTGCAAAAATTACAAACCCCTTTTTGATAACTTTAAAATCAATAAAGACGATTGGACAAACAGGATTTCAAAAAGATGTCTTGATACAATTAAAAATTTGCAAGAAAGAAATATAAAAGTAATAAGATGCGATATCAACCAACTTCGTCGTTCCTATGGACTTTGTCCGCATTATTTATCAAGAACTTCAGTTGATTGCAAAAATCTTCAGACATCTCTTAAAATTAAGTACAACTTTAATCAAATACCAGATAATATGCTGCCTGCTTCATCATTAGAGTCAATAATAGTTGCTATGTTTGCTTTTGACTATATAAAAGGTGTTGAAACATCAACCATGTTTATACTTGATAGCGTTCCGGTTTTAGAAAGAAAAATTTTTAATTAAAATCAAACTTTTCCGGTCAAACTATCTATTTTGTTTTGGTAAAAGTCCATATTAATATTTAATTTTCTTCCTATTTCAAGCAAATTCAAAAACAACTTTCTGATATCATGTTCTTCTTTTGAAGCTTGCATTTTTTCGTAAAATTTTTCAAAATCAAGACAAAACATATCATAGAATATATTTTGGGCAGTATCTATTTTTGTTTCTATTTGCAATTTCTCTAATAAATCAAAGAAATACAACAATTCTTGAGTATTTTTACAAGTTACATGATTTTTTAATTGCGTAATTAATTTTGCAAGGCTTCTGGATAAAATATCCTTTGCATTTGAATTACCCAATTTTATCTTAAATTTATCAGTCAATTTCTTAATTTCAAGAATTTTCTGGACTTTATGCTTATCTCCGTAAGTTGTCATTTGAGTAAGAAGCCTTGTGAGATTAGCAAGCAAAGTAAATTTTGCGCTGACTCTAAAGCTTTCAGGTATATCCATACCTAAATCATTCAGATAACTAATTGGAGTCAACAAGCTATCATACAGGTCTTTATATGTTTGACCGACTTTTTCAAGTCTTGAATATATAAGATTTTCAAGAATCGTCTTTCTTTTATCCATCGGTATATCTTTAAGAGAATAAAATCTCGATCCGTAATACAATTCAATTGCCTGAAGAGTTTCAACCGTAGTACCATTTAAAAATGCTTTTGTAATTTCTTTCTTTTCAAGATTATAATCATCCAAACATTTATACTCTTTAACAGCGCAATAAAAATCATAATTTTGCGTTTGAAGCATTATATAGCTCATTTCTTTTTTTTCAAGAGTAATTTTAGATGTTATTTCGATTCTTCCGCAATTAAGTGTGTTGTTTAGATTTGTATATTTTTTGCTTCCATTTTTCTTTATTTTAAAGCAATACAAGTCTTCTTCTTTTTTTGACGATTCTTTTTGACCTTCGTCAAATGAAGATTCTATAGCATATTGAGCTGTTATTTTATCAAAACCGATTGCAGAAGGTTTCACCCAACGATTATAGATATCCTTACCGTTTCCGAATTCCATAATGTTGCTTTTTGCCTTTTGTAATATAGATAGGAAGGTTTTTTCATAATTGACTTTTACAAATTCACTTGAAAGTTCAATTGCTCTATATGCATATTTTAAAATTTGTACTGTTTCAATTCCAGAAATATCTGCAAAAAACCAACCGCAACTTGTATACATTAATTGGCTGAATCTTTGAATTTCCATCAATTTTAAGGCTTTTACCTTTTCTTGAGCGGTTAAGTTTTTCTTTGCATTTTGTTTAAAGAACTTATCTATATTTTCTTCTGAACGATCAAGAATAACATCTATATAGTTATTTCTTGCTTCCCAAAAATCTTTATAATATTTTGTACCTTGAATGGAGCATAATTTAATCAATTCATCTCTAAGATAATCCATTGCCTGACGCAAAGGTTTTCTCCATTTTTGATTCCAATGAGGCTGTGCTCCGGTTGAACATCCGCAATCATCCATCCACCTTCCGACACCATGGCAGCAGCTCCAAGCTGAAACAGGTTTAATATCAACTTCAAATTGCGGCGGATACATTTCTAAATACTGACCGTAATTTGTAATTTCGAAACCAAGATCTTTAGCCCCAACTCTTAAAACATAAGCTAGCGCCATATCTCCAAATTTTGTATGATGACCGTAAGATTCACCATCTGTTGCAATGTTTACTATTTGAGTTCTGTTTCTTGATTCAACATATCCATCATTCAATCTGTATGCAAATTTTTTGCCATCTTGCAATAGATTATCAAATGCAACCGATTTAGATATTGAACCGTCATAGAAAAATAAATCTATATATTTTTGTTTATCCGTACCTTCAACAAAATATCTGTACGGTTGCGATGGATCAATCGTTCCCCAAGAAACGTCTTGCCAATTGTGTTCCCCTATTTTATTTACACATTTTGCTTGATGAGGAGATAATATTGTAAATTTAACTCCGCAATCAATCAAAACTTCAAGCGTTTGAGAATCAACAGCAGTTTCAGCCAGCCAAATTCCTTCTGCGTTTCTTTTAAATCTTTTTTGAAAATCTTTTAGCCCCCAAATAACTTGAGTTATTTTATCATTTTGATTTGCAAGAGGCATTATAATATGATTATAAACTTGAGCAATAGCGCAACCATGCCCGTCATACATTTCAATTGATTTTTTATCTGCTGCTAATACCCTTTTATAAGCATCAGAATCATGTTGTTCCATCCAGCTTAATAATGTCGGACCAAAATTAAAGCTCATGTATTGGTAATTATTTGAAATTTCTATAATAGAATTATTCCCGTCCACAATTCTGGATGCGCCATTTGGACCATAACATTGCCAAGAAATCTTCTCATTCCAATCATGATTAGGAAAAGCGCTTTCTTGTATCTCTATTTCTTCTATCCAAGGATTCTCACGGGGCGGCTGATAAAAATGTCCGTGCACCGTTAAATATTTTTTATTTTCACTCATCTTTTTCACTCAATAGCTATTTAATTAGTTTATTTATTTTCCTCTTTTTTTGCTTTTTTTATAACATTTAAGCTTTCAACATCTAACCAAGGATCATTCAAAGCTGTTGAAAATACTTTTGCAGTTAATTCTATTTTATCACCCGTATCTAAATCTATATGTTTTTCAGCCAACTCTTTTTTAAGAAAAAGCTTCATTTCAGATAACGGTATATTATGATCAATCACATCATCTCTTTGGATTAAAATTCCGATATATTTTGTACTAGGACGCATAGCCTTACTGTAATCAAGCCCTAAAGTTGAAAATTTATCAAAAGTAGCTTGCATTTTAACTGTTTTATTTAAATATTTTTGAGGATTTGCAACAATATTCAAAGGTGTTGCATTTATCACTTTTACAGCCTGTGTCTGTTTTGCAGGTTGCTTAGCCGGTTGTTTAGAATCCCCCAGAGCGTACTCGCTTGTACCTATAAAAACACCAAAAGCCATTGTAAATATAGCTGCAAATATTATATTTTTTTTCATTTTTTCCTCTTTTTATCAATTATATTGTTTCAAGCAATAGTTTAGCATATTTTTTATTGATTTAAAATATCAACTTCGCTATTTTTTAGATTTAAGTATTTTATCTGATTATAAAAAGCCATTTGTTTAATTTCTTCTTTAGTTAAAACATTTTTTTCAAATAAATTTCTGCATATTTCATCTAGTGTTTTATTTGAACCTGCTAAAGTACCGTTTTCATCTTTACCTTTAGAATTTATTTTTTTATTGCAAAAAATTATATCCTGCTCACTGTTAGATGAAGGCAAACTATCGCTTACAAGAAGGATTTTGTCCTTGGGTTTTGTTTTAAAGCACAATTTCAAAATATTTTCAGATAAATGTATTAAATCTGCAATAATTTCACAATAAATATCATCATTAATTAAGCCTTCAAGAGCAATTGAATTTGTTCTATGATGAATAGGATTCATAGCATTAAAATGATGAGTTGTTGCAACACAGTTTTTTAAACTTTCACCTATGGTGTGTCCTGCTTGAGTTTTAATATTTTTATCGTTTAAATAATCAATTAAATCGATATCGTTTTCAGGTGCTATAGTTACAATTTTAACTATATTTTCAAAATCACCTGTAACTTTTTTAAAATTTGAAACAGTGGGTTCAAGAAAAGTATTTTTATCTTGAATACCTGCTTTTTCCTTGCTTAAAAAAGTTCCTTCAAGATGAGCGCCTATTAAATATGTTTCTTCATTTATACTTTTTAACTGTTCATTTTGTATTTTTTGAAATAAAGCAAGCTGTCTTTGGATATTTTCAATGCTTTCTCCGACAAGAGTGGGGCAAATTCCTTTAATATTTCTTTTATATAAACTTTTCAAAACAAACTTAACTTCTTCATAATTTGCATAATTAAAATTAATTCCAAAGCTTCCATGGATGTGATTATCTATATAAAAAACTTCTTTCAATTTGACTTTTCCTTTAAAATCCTTAATCCACAATATAGATTATAATATGGATTTATAAAATTGTTAATAAATGTAAAGAAAAAAAATATATTTCTAAAGTCATCATACTCAATTGTCGTATATGAAAATGTAAATACGAAGGAAAAGGTGACAATATGGGATTAGCTGCGAGTCAAGCCCGCTTTCTTGGCTTAACCGCAAGGAAAAGCAACGTAGAATATCAAGGGCAGCAAATAAATCAACAAAGAGTTGCGTTGTCTAACGAGGTAATGGGTTTATATCGAGAATACAATAATCTTGATGTTCCTGTACCTCCAGCTGTAAACGATTATCAAAAAAGCGTTTACAAACTTGATTCAACCTATGAAGGCTATCAAATAGATAACTTTACTAAAATTTTAGACGGCGAATACGCAGGCTACTATGATGTAACTTTATCTTGCGAAAAAGAAATTGCAAAAGCATATACTTATAGTGCAAAAGATAGCGTAATTACGGCTCAAAAAGGAAGCAACGGCTATTCATATCTTAATTTCCAAATGGGAACGGAATCTTATACTTATGATGAAAACGATCCGGATAATTCAACTATAACAAAAATCACATCCGATTATGAAAAATATCAAGGTTTATCAACTATTATGAATTCTCAAGGTATAACATCCGGAACATTTTATATGTATATGAAAAATGGAGTCGCTTATTATACATCTGAAAACGACCTTGATTCAACAGCATTTGAAACTGTTGACGGCAAGAATATGTATTATGGCACATACACGTTTGACTATCAAGGAGCGCAAAAAACAATTGAAAATATTCAAGCAAAAGCTGCGCTAACTCAAGATTCAAGCGGAAGATTAATGTCAATTCAAATCTTAGATTGCGAAGATGCATCTGATTTAGTCGGAAACACATATTCAATTACAACCGGAACTGAAAATGATCAAGCAGCATACGAAGATGCAATGAATGAATATAATTATCAAAAACAACTCTACGAAAGAGAAGTAGAAAAAATTAACCAAAAAACAGAAACTCTGCAAAAAGAAGATCGAAGCCTCGAAATGGAGCTAAATCAGCTTGATACAGAACAAAAAGCAATATCAACCGAAATGGAATCAATATCAAAAGTTATTGAAGATACCATTAATTCAGTATTCAAAACCTATAATTCTTAACATATCACTCCTACCATTTCTATTATTCCTTTGTATTTTTTACCCGTCTTTTAAAAACAAAAAGACGGGTAAAATTTTAATATGCTTTAAAAAATCTTTGTTTTGTACCATTTTCGCCAACTTTAATTTTAATTTGCCGCATACACTTAGGGCATCTTCCAACATAATAGGTACCTTCTTTATTTTTATAAATTCTGCCGTAAACATTGCAACATTCAAATAAGATTCCCAAAAAATTCAAGTTTTTATTTTTTTTATCCATAACGAAAAATATGACATATTTAGTATTTTATTAAATCAGTTTTTCGTTTGAATTTTTTTGCAATTTGCTTGAAAAAGTTGTAAAATAAATCAAAACAGTATTATGAGGAATTTTGCCCATGGGTTTACATATGCAAGTTATAATTGCGCTTTTATTAGGTATCAAAAGAAACGGACACATATTTATAGGCTTGTTACTTGGTGTGCTTGTCGGTTTTCTTTTTCCGCAAGAAGCTTACCCGAGGGTGTATAATATACTAAATTTCATAGCTACAGGGTTTATTTATGTAATTCAAATGGTGGTTTTACCCTTGGTTATGAGCGCAATAATTATAGGTATCTCTAATATCGGAGATTCAAAACAACTTGCTAAACTGGGCACAAAAATGCTTTTATATTATGGTATTATAACAGTAATTGCAGTAAGTATTGCGTCATTTATAGCTCTTGCACTGCATCCGGGTGTTAATGCGCAAAACCTTGTAAATCCTGATGTAATTCAAAATATACAAGGAAGCGTTGCTGAAGCCATACAATACCAAAAAGAAAATATGGCTCAAATATTTTTAGATTTGATCCCTAAAAATCCCTTTGAGGCTTTATCTACAGGGAAAATGATTCCTATCATTATTTTTGTTACCATTTTTTCAATTGCACTAACTAGAGTCGGCGAAATTTCAAGACCCTTAGTTTCTCTATTTGAAAGCGTTTTTGCAGCAACAATGAAAGTAACTGATTGGATTATGTATTTAGCTGCCCCCGGTATTTTTGCACTAACCGCAACATCTGTTGCAAGCTTTGGAGTTTCCGTATTTAATGATATATCTAAATACGCTCTTGCAATAGTGTTAGCTCTTGCTGTTCAATTCTTTATAGTTTATCCTTTAATGTTGAAAATCTTCTCAAAAGTACCTGTAGGAAAACTATACGCAGCAATATCAGAAGCCATTATGGTCGCTTTTGGTACAGCAAGCTCTTCTGCAACACTACCTTTAACAATCACCTGCTGCGAAAAAAGAGGTATCTCAAATAGAGTATGCTCTTTTGTTCTTCCTTTGGGTGCAACTTTGAATATGGATGGCACCGCTATTGTTCAAACAATTGCGGTCATATTCCTTGCTCAAATGTATGGCATTGATTTATCACCATTGTTAATTTTTGAAATAGCATTTTTAGCTATAATAGCTTCTTCAACCTCAGCGGGAATCCCAGGTGCCGGCTTAATTACTATTGCTCTTGTTTTAAATGGAATAGGTTTAACTCCTCAACAACTTGTTGTCGGTTTTTCTCTATTATTTACAATCGAAAGATTTGTTGATATGCTAAGAACAATCTGCAACGTTACATCAGACGCTGTGGTTGCTGCCATAATAGCCGATAATGAAAATGAGCTGAATTACGAACTTTTATGCGGACAACCTGCTGAAAATAAGGCGCAATAAAGATTGAACATTAAAATAATACTTGAGGCAAAATTAAAAGAAAGTTTTTACAAAGAAGGCGTTTTTGAATACCAAAAGCGCCTTTTAGGACGAGTTAACGTTATAGAAGTCCAAAATATTGAAGAATACATTAAAAACAAACAAAATGCTTATATTATAACTCTTGAAATCGAAGGAAAAGAATTATCCAGCGTTGATTTTGCAAATAAATTAAAAGATATTGAAAACGATGGTTATTACAACGAGATTTTATTTTTAATAGGCGGAGCTGAAGGTTTAAATGAAAATGTAAAGAAAAAATCAAATTTTAAACTTTCAATGTCTAAAATGACTTTCTTACATCAAGAAGCTGTGTTAATATTAATAGAACAAATATACAGGGCTTATAAAATTTTAAACAATGAGCCATATCACAAATAAAAGAGGTAAAAATGAGAGCGGTTGACTTAATCGAAAAGAAAAAACAAGGGCTGGAGCACACAAAAGAAGAAATTTATTTTCTTGTTGAAAACTATATGAAAGGTATTATTGAAGATTATCAAATGTCAGCTTGGCTTATGGCGGTTTGTTTTCAAGGATTAAGTGATACTGAAACAGCATATTTAACTCAAAGTTTTGTAGATTCCGGTGAAATTCTTGATTTTTCAAATATTGCAAAACATGTTGCAGATAAACACTCTACAGGTGGAGTAGGAGACAAAGTTACTCTTGTTTTAGCACCGATTTTAGCGAGTCTTGGAGTACATACCGCAAAATTATCAGGAAGAGGCCTTGGTTTTACAGGCGGCACTATCGATAAACTCGAATCTATTCCAAATTTTAGATGTGAGCTTTCTAACGAAGAATTCTTTAATCAAATCAAAAATGTTAAGGTTGCGATTTCTTCTCAAAGCCCAAACTTAACACCTGCTGACGGCAAAATATATGCTCTTAGAGATGTAACAGCAACAGTAGATAATAAATCATTAATTTGCGCTTCGGTCGTATCAAAAAAAATTGCATCAGGGGCAACATCTATTGTTTTGGATGTTAAATTTGGCTCGGGTGCATTTATTAAAACAAAAGAAGAAGCAAAAGAACTTGCCGATTTAATGATTAAAACCGGAAAACTTTTAAATAGAAAGATAGATGTAGTTATAAGCTCGATGGAGCAACCCTTGGGCTTTAACATCGGAAATAGTCTTGAAGTTATTGAATCAATTGAATTTTTAAAAGGCTTTTACGGCGAAGATTTATACGACATAACTCTTGCCCTTGCCGGAAAAACTCTTATTAACTGCGGGCTTGCTTATGATGATACTGACGTTAAAAAAATGGTGGATGAAGTTATCAAAAATGGCTCTGCTTTGCAGAAATTTAAAGAAATAATTAAAGCCCAAGGCGGAAATGTTAACGTTATAAACGATTATTCATTATTTGAAATCGGTAAAAACAAAATGGAAATAAAAGCACTGGATAGCGGATACATTACAAAATTAACCGCACTTGATATTGCACACAGCGCAAAGCTTTTGGGCGCAGGAAGAGATAAAAAAGGCGATAAAATTGATTTTGGAGCAGGAATTATCTTAAAAAAGAAAATATCCGATAATGTAAACAAAGGCGATACAGTTATGGAACTTTATTACAACAATGTTGAACAATCAAAACTTGATGAAGCAATTAAAATAGCAAGAAACTCATTTAAAATTTCAAAAATAAAAGTTGAAAAACCTCAGTTAATTTTTTAAATATTAAAAAGGGGAATAATTTTGGAAACATTATCATTAAAAAAAGTATATGAAGCAAGAGACATTTTATCAAAAGTTGCAAGAAAAACAGAACTTATACATTCTTCTTTTTTAAGCAGAAAAAATAATGTTTTTTTAAAAGCAGAAAATCTTCAATTAACAGGATCGTTCAAGCTAAGGGGTGCTTATTATAAAATTTCAAAATTAACTGATGAGCAAAAGAAAAAAGGTATAATAGCTTGTTCAGCAGGTAACCACGCCCAAGGAGTCGCACTTGCAGCTAAAGAAAATAATATTAAAGCCACAATCTTTATACCCGCAACAGCGCCGCTATCAAAAGTAGAAGCGACACGCTCTTATGGCGCGGATATCAAATTAATAGACGGAGTCTATGATGATGCTTACAGGGAAGCTGTAAAATTTCAAAAAGAAACAGGCGGTATTTTTATTCATCCTTTTGATGACATCGATGTAATAGCAGGTCAAGGAACAATTGCTCTTGAAATATATGAACAATTATCTGATGTTGATGCCATTGTTGTTCCAATCGGCGGAGGCGGCCTAATTTCAGGTATTGCAGCAACCATAAAACAATTAAAACCGGATTGCAAAATATACGGCGTTCAAGCAGAGCGCGCTAGCTCAATGTATGCATCTAAAAAAGAACATAAAAAAGTTGAACTTCGTTTTGTAAATACTTTTGCAGACGGCACCGCAGTAAAAGTTCCGGGGGATTTAACTTTTGATTTTTGCGAGCATAGCGTAGATGAAATTATAACAGTAACAGAAGATGAAATTGCATGCGCGGTTTTATCTTTAATAGAAAAAGAAAAATTGATTTCAGAAGGTTCAGGAGCATTATCAGTTGCAGCAGTTATGTTTGACAAAATCCCGCTTGAAAATAAAAATGTTGTTTGCGTAGTATCGGGCGGCAATATTGATGTAAATATACTTTCAAGAGTAATAAACAGAGCTCTTCTAAAAGCCGGCAGAATATCTAACCTTACAGTTGAATTATTAGATAAACCAGGACAACTAAAAGAAGTAAGTTCAATTATTGCTAAATACGGCGCAAATGTTATTCGAGTAAGACACAATCAAGGCGGAGAGGGCACGGATATTAATGATTGTTACTTAAAAATCTCAATGGAAACAAGAGATTTTGAACATTTCAACAAAATCAAAAATGCTCTTATTGATGCAGGATATAATATTCTATCAACAGTTCAATAAAAAGGAGAAAAAATGGAAAAAGTTTATACAAAATTAGCACCTGAACCGGTTGGACCATATTCACAAGCAATTAAAAAAAATGGCTTTCTATTTTGTTCAGGACAAATCGCAATAAACCCCGAAAATAACGTGTTTATAGATGGAACAATCCAGGAGCAGACAGAGCAAGTTATGAAAAATATCAGTGCAGTTCTAAATGAAGCAGGATATGATTTCAATGATGTTATTAAAACAACTTGCTTCTTGGCTGATATGAATGATTTTCAAGAATTTAACAAAATATATTCAAATTATTTCATATCTGAACCCGCAAGATCTTGTGTTCAAGCAAAACTTCCCAAAGGCGCTTTGGTTGAAGTTGAAGTTATTGCATTAAAATAATTTATTTTAAACTTTGCAATATATAGTTATTTATACCATTTTTAAAATTAATAGCTTCAAAACCTGATAAATTAACGAAGCTATTAATTTTATTATTTTGGTTATAGTTCGGATGTTCTGCACATTCAATATTAAAATTACAAGGCTTGCCCAAATTTTGAACATTATTGATTTTATTTAATTCAACTTGCGAAACTGTTTCTTGAAGTACATCTTCAAATGTATTTTCATAAGCTTCTTGAGCATTAAATGTTGCTTGCGAACTTATTTCTACGCTGCTATCCAAAGCAAGCATTTGTGTGGCATTAAAAGATATTGTATTTATCATATTTTCCTTTAAATCTAAGTAAAACCTTGATTAAAAAATAATCAAGGTATGAACAGTAGCAATTTATTTAATTAGTGCTTGAATTTCTTTAAAATTAACATGTTTTGATGTTTTTAAAAGTTCAAAAAGAGCAATTTCAAGAGTAATTACACTTGCGCCCTTTTGTTTAGCTAAATCAAGAGCTGTTTGATGATTTTCATTACATCTTGAAGCCGAGCAATCCTTTAATATATAGACTTTATATCCATTTTCTAAAAAATCAATTACGCTTTGCAAAACGCAAATATGAGTTTCTATGCCGAAAATTATTATATTTTTATTTTTAAGCTTATCAAATTCATTTCTAAATTCATCTGTTTTATATGCACTGAAACTTGTTTTTTCAACTGTTAAAAAATCTTTTATTGACATTATCTCGCTAACCGTTGCCCCTAAACCTTTTGGATACTGTTCGGTTATTATAGTATCCATATTTAAAATATTTGCAGCCTTCATAATTTTTACTGCATTATTTTTAATCTCTTCACCATTTTGAAGCATATTAACAAGTTTGTCTTGAATATCTATGCAGACAATGGTTGTGTTATTTGTGTCAAACATTTATATAATACTCCCTAAGTCAGATTTATTATTGCATTAATTTTAAAATTAGTCATGGGATATATGTATGATTTTATATTCATGAAAAAAACCGCTTTAAAAAGCGGTTTTTTAAAATTGCATATAATTTCAAAATTATCTTTTTGAGAATTGAAATCTTTTTCTTGCACGTTTACGACCGTATTTCTTACGTTCTTTAATACGTGAATCACGAGTAAGCATACCTTCTTGTTTTAAAGTTGCTTTGTATTCTTCGTTGATTTCAACTAAAGCTCTTGATATTGCAAGCTTAATAGCATCAGCTTGAGCACTAACACCGCCGCCAATTGCTTTAACTCTAACATCATATTTATCTTGATTTTCTGTTAAAACAAGAGGGCTGTATATAGTCATTTCAAGAGAAGGTCTGTTGCCGAAATAACCTTTTAAAGTTTTTCCGTTAACAAAAATTCTGCCTTTGCCTGAAACAACTTTGGCAACTGCAATTGAGCATTTTCTTCTGCCTGTTTTTATAACTTCATGTTTATCTGTATTTTTAGCAGCCATTATTTATCTCCTTTTAATTCATATACTTCAGGTTTTTGGGCAGCATGCGGATGTTCAGCCCCTGCGTATACTTTTAATTTTTGGAATTGTTCATCACCCAATGTGTTATGAGGAAGCATACCTTTAACGGCTTTTTCAATTGCGCGTGTCGGAGTTTTTTCCATCATAGCTTTGAAGCTAATTTCTTTAAAACCTCCAGGGAATCCTGAATGGCTTCTGTATAATTTATCAGTTTCTTTTTTACCTGATACCGTAATTTTATCCGCATTTATTATGATAACAAAATCTCCGGTATCAACATTTGGTGTATATTGAGGTTTATTTTTACCTCTTAATATGTTAGCAGCAGCAACTGCAACTCTTCCTAATGTTGCACCTTCTGCGTCAATAACATACCATTTGCGTGTTATTTCCAGTGGTTTTGCACTAAAAGTTTTCATTATTTACCTTCCTTTTTAAGAATTAATTTTTTGAATATAACTATCTACATCATCATAACCAACGTATTCAAGGCATAAGCCTTTTGCATCGATTACATTTGCAGCTTTAGACCTGTCTTTGGATATCAACACTTCTTTCATAACCTCGGGTTTAAGATTATTTCTGTCCATATAAAGAAGCTGCCCTACAACAGTTCTAACCATATTATAGAGAAATCTGTCGCCTATAATATCTATAAAGATAAAATTTCGTCTTTCTGTTATGTTTGCTTTGGCTTTAGCATAATATATTCTGCAATCATTATAAGGGTTATCCGATGCAGATTTAAACGCTGAAAAATCGTGATATCCAATCAAATAGGATAACGCCTGATTAATTTTTTCAACATTCAACTTGTTATAAGGATAAAACAGATAACTATCCGAAAAAACCGAAGCAACATGGTCATTTAAGATTGTATATCTGTAATGCTTATATTTTGCAAATTTTTGCGCATGAAAATTGGAATCAACTTCATTAATCGCAAAAACCTTCACATCACAAGGAAGAATACAATTAAGAGAATACAAGAACTTATCCGTATTTTCTATTTTACTTAAGGTGTCAAAATGGGCAGTTTGAAACTTAGCTGACACTTTAGCATCTGTTCTTCCCGAGAAAAACGTTTTTATTTTACCTTTTGTCAATGTACAAAGTGCTTTTTCAATTTCTCCTTGGACAGTTCTTTTATCGGGCTGTTTCTGGCTTCCGAAAAAATCATCTCCACGAAATTCAAAGCAAATGATGTATCTAGCCTGAAATGTCATTAAACTAACTGAATTAATGCCATCTCTGCATTATCGCCACGACGGGGAGTTAATCTTAAGATTCTTGTATATCCGCCATTACGAGTTGCATATTTTTTACCGATTACAGAAAATAATTGTCTTAAAACAGATTGTTTAGGTAATTTTCTGCCTTCTGGCATTACATCAAACAATTCACCTGTTTCAACGTCAATAAATTTTTCTGTTTCGATATCATATATATCTTTTTTTGCTTCACGACGAGCAGCTAAGTCGCCTTTTTTAGCAAAAGTGATAATTGATTCTGCATAAGGCTTAAGAGCTTTAGCTCTTGCCATTGTAGTTGTAATTTCACCATTTAAGAACAACTGTGAAGCCAAAGTGCGCAATAAAGCTTTTCTTTGATCAGCAGCCTTAGATAGTTTATGAATTTTACGACCGTGTCTCATTTTATCTGTTCCTTACTTTTGACTGTTATATTAATTCAAGATCATCGGCATCTTCAGGGTTGGGTTGCAAATCAAGCCCCATTTGATGAAGTTTTTCGATTACTTCATCAGAAGATTTTTTACCGAAATTTTTAATATTCAATAAATCATGTTCTGATTTTTTCAATAATTCAGACATAGAATTTATACTTGCTCTTTTTAAGCAGTTATAAGCTCTGACTGACAATTCTAAGTCTTCAATTGTTAAAGAAGGCGTAGTTTCAACAGCTTCTTCTTGTACTTCAATTATTTCAGGTTTAGCCTGTACAGGAGTTCCTGAAATACCTGCAATTTGACTAAAGTGTTCGATTAGAAGGTTTGAAGCTTTTGATAAAGCTGCACCAACTTCGATTGAACCATTTGACCAAATTTCAAGAGTTAATTTATCAAAATCTAATGATTCACCTACACGAGCAGGTTCAACATTGTAGCTAACTCTTCTGATTGGCATAAATACTGCATCAATTGGCAATAAGTCGATAGGAAGTCCGTTTTTTTGTTCTTTTAAAACATCTGTCGTAACATATCCTTTGCCAACTTCCACAGTGATATCTGCATGAATTGAACCACCTTCGGACAATGTACAAATTACACAATCAGGATTTACAATTTTAACTCCAGCAGGAAGTTCAATATCGCCCGCTAAAACAGGTCCCGGTTTTGTAGCATCCAATCTTAAGTGTTGAGGTTCAATAGAATCAGTTTTAACCACAACGGATTTTAAATTCAACATTATATCGATAACATCTTCAACAACTCCGGGAATTGAAGTGTATTCGTGAGTAATACCTTCTATTCTGACAGAAGTTACAGCAGCACCTTCAAGACTTGATAACAACACGCGTCTTAAAGAATTACCAATTGTAGCACCATAGCCTCTTTCTAGTGGCTCAATAACGAATTTACCGTATTGAGAACCATCTGATGAAGTTGTTGTGTTGATATTTTTGATTTTAAGTTCCATAATTTTATTCTCTCCTAATTATTTAGAGTAGTATTCAATAACGAGTTGTTCTTTAAATTCAGGATCAAGTTCTTCCCTTTGAGGAATTCTATCAAATGTTATTTTTAATTCATTTCTATCAACTGTTAACCAAGCGTAATTCAACGCTAAATCAATTGATTCAATAACATTTTTGATGAATTCTTTTGAATTTTCTCTAACTGTAACAACGTCGCCTGCTTTCAATAAATAAGAAGGAATATCAACTTTTTTACCGTTAACAAGAACGTGTGCGTGATTAACTATTTGTCTTGCTTGTCTTCTGGTAATTGCAAAACCGGCTCTGTAAATAACATTATCAAATCTTGATTCAAGAGTTTGTAACATAATTGTACCGGTAACGCCTGTTTTTCTTGTTGCTTTTTCATAATATTTTGCAAACTGTTTTTCGCTAACCAAATAAGTCATTCTAATTGTTTGTTTTGCTTTTAATTGCAAAGCATAATCAGAATTTTTCTTTCTGAGAGCACCATGTTGACCAGACGCGGTTTGTCTCATTGATGTTGTCAATTTGCGGTTTGACAAATCTTTAACACCATAATTTCTGAATAATTTATTTGTAGGTCCTGTATATTTAGCCATTTTAGCTCCTATTATTTATCAATTACTTAACTATACTCTGCGTTTTTTAGGTGGACGGCATCCGTTGTGAGGAATTGGAGTTACATCTTTAATTAATGTAATTTCAAGACCTGCGCTTTGAATAGCTCTGATTGCAGTTTCTCTACCTGAACCAGGGCCTTTAACGTATACTTCAACCTTTTTCATTCCTTGATCGATTGATTTTTTTGCAACAATTTCTGCTGCACTTTGTGCTGCAAAAGGAGTTCCTTTTCTAGCACCTTTAAAACCGCAACCACCAGCAGAAGCCCAAGCAACAGCGTTACCTTGAGTATCTGTAGAAGTTACAATGGTATTATTGAAAGTGGATTGAATATGTACAACCCCTTGCAATATATTTTTTCTTTCTTTCTTTTTAGTTTTTGTCGGTTTAGCCATTATATATTTCCTTTTAGTTTATTATGCATATTAACATTTAGCGATTTACACTATTTTTTCTTGTTTGCAATTGGGCCTGTTTTTTTGCCGCGTCTTGTTCTTGCGTTTGTTTTTGTTCTTTGACCACGAACAGGCAACTTTCTTCTGTGGCGAATACCACGATAAGAATTAATTTCACTTAAACGTTTGATGTGTAGTGATTCTTCTCTTTTCAAATCACCTTCAATTGTATAGTGAGCAATTTCGTTTCTTAATTTTTTAATATCGTCATCTGTAAGATCGTCTGTTCTCAAATCTTGAGAGATATTACAAGCAGCTAAAATTTTAGCACTTCTTGTTGGTCCGATACCATAGATGTAGGTTAAAGCTATAACCATTCTTTTATTACGGGGTAAATCGACCCCTACTAATCTTGCCATTTATTTTCTCCTATTTTGACATTTCTTTTATTAATTCGGTGATACAAGTAAATTATCCTTGTCTTTGTTTGTGTTTCGGATGTTTGCAAACAACCGTAACTCTGCCGCGTCTTTTAATTATTTGGCAGTCTTTACATATTTTTTTTACTGATGCTCTTACTTTCATTTTTTTGTCCTTTTATTTTAATCTGTATGTTATTCTACCTCTGCTTAGATCATAAGGTGTCATTTCGACTTTAACCTTATCTCCGGGCAATATACGGATGAAATTTTTTCTTATTTTTCCAGAAATATGAGCCAAAATTTCATGTCCGTTTTCAAGCTCAACTCTAAACATTGCATTCGGCAATGATTCAAGTATTGTTCCTTCTAGTTCAATTACGTCTTTTGACATATTTTTCCTTATTTTTAATTCAGTATACTCAATCATACATGTTGAATTTTTCTTTGCAAGTTAAATTAACCGAAAAATCCTTAAATTTAGGTGATTTTAGTACAATATTTAAAATAATTTTTTTAAATATACAACACAATAAGTTAATTCAATATTCTATAAAGTTAATATTTTCGGGAATTTATAGCCCTTTTGTTAACATTTGTTAATTTTTTAAAAAAATCTAAATTTAAAAAAATAAATTTACATAATTTATCTTATACTTAACTCGAATGTATAAATTTATTATTTTATTTATAATATTTCTAAAAAAGAGGGGTTTTATGATTACATTAAAAAATATAAAAGATTTTCTTGAATTAACAAGGGCTTATGCACTTGGAGTTACTTTTGCATCATTGTTTCCAATTGTCGCATTTGCTCACTACAGCGAAAATTTCAATTTATTAAATCTTTTATTATTAACAATAGCTCTTTGCTGCGTGCATCTGGGTGCAAATCTTTTTGATGATTATATTGACGTTAAAAGAAAAATCAATCAAGGAATTTCACTTGAAAACATTAACTTTAATTCTTTTATTCCTAAAGCAAAATTAATTTTAGACGGCACTTTTTCATTTAAAAAAATAAGTATAATATTAATTGCATTATTTATGCTTGCAATTACAATCGGTGCCTATTTTGCATTTGTGTCAGGCTGGCAGGTACTTTTGTTTGCAGCTATAGGCGGAATATTAACAATATTTTATCCATATTCATCAAGATATTATTGTGCTGAAATTATAATAGGATTAATATACGGACCATTGATGATTATGGGCGGCTTTTTTGCTCTCACCGGAGAATTTAATTCAAATTTATTTTTACTTTCTTGGGCAATATTTTTTGCTGTTCTTATTCTGCTTCACACTCACAGTATAATGGATTGGGAATTTGATGAAAAAGACGGCAAAAAAACATTATGTCTGCTTTCAAAAACAAAAATAAATGCAATAAAAGTATTAAAAGGCATGATTTTTGCTTCATATTTTATTGTATTATTCGGAGTCTTGAACTCAAATTTAAATCCTCACACGCTATATGTCTTTTTAACTTTACCAATTGCAACAAAGTTGCAAGAATCAATAAATGATTATATAAATATTAATGATGTTAAATTCACTCCAAGATGGTATTATGGTTTCTTTGAAAATTGGAAAGAAATAGAAGATAAGAACATAGCCTTCTTTATGTATAGATTTTATCTTGCGAGAAATTTTTCATTCTTTTTTGCTCTTTTTGCAGCAATCGGAACAGTAGTATAATTTGAGAAAATATGTATGAAAAAGATAATATTATTTATAGTTTGCTTATATTTAGGGGGAATTATTATGTCTAGTGCATTAGATAAAGTAGATGTTTTTACGGTTGTAAGCAATAATTTTAAAAACAATGATTTTCTTCCAAATGAACAAGTCTATAAAGGCTACGGCTGTGAAGGCGGAAATATCGCACCTGAACTATCTTGGGCAAATGCACCCGCTAACACTAAAAGTTTTGCAATTATCTGTCATGACCCGGATGCACCAAGAGAAAACGGCTGGTATCATTGGCTTGTTGTAAATATACCTGCAAACATTACATCATATAAAAAGTCTCTACCTAAAGGTGCGCTTGAAACAATCACCGATTTTAATTCTTTAGGCTACGGCGGCGCTTGTCCCCCTGTAGGACATGGTATTCATCACTATAATTTTACAGTGTATGCTCTAGATGTTGAAAAACTTGACGTTGAAAAGAACACAAAACCAACAGAAGTTGAAAAGAAAGTTCTTGCTCACTCAATTGCTAAATCAACAATTACAGCACTTTATGAAAGAAAGTAATCACAAATAAGCTTTTCTTTTTTCTTAAAAGGATTAATGCAAATCGCCTCTTTTATTCTTTGAGAAAAAGACGGCTTGTAACAAAGCTTTTTGTATCTGTCAATAAGAATAGCCTTTTGTACGATAATCTTATTGTATTCTTTTGATTTTTCATCATCAAATTCTATATCAGGGGCTAATTCTTTTAATTTTTTTTTGCATTTTAAGATTTCTGCTTCAAGTGATTTTTGATTACTTTTACTCATGTCTTTTCTCTATAAACTATGGGGACGTAATAATCAAGGGGATTTCCCTTTGCTTTTTTATAATACAACATTTAAAAAATTAAAACTCATCCATAAAATGGAAAATATTTTAACAAAACATATATTCACTCAAATATAGTATTTTTACAAACAAAAAAAGAATTAAAATACTTATATGAAAAAGCTTGTTTATGCATATTTACATACCCATTGGGATAGAGAATGGTATCGAGACAAAGAAGACTTTAATTTAAGATTTTTGGATGTTTTCGATATCGTATTAGATGAATTAAAAAAAGAAAACGCTCCGTTTTTTTACTTAGATGGACAAGTTATAGCACTTTTGGATTATTTGAAATTCAGAAAAGAACGCTTACAGGAAGTTTTATATTTTATTAAAAACAAAAAACTTGCAATAGGTCCATATTTTGTAAGTGCAGACAGCTACTTAATTAATTTTTGCTCTATGTTAAAAAATTTAGACATCGGAATGAAAATTTCCTCAGAATTTTTTCAAAAAGATTTTATAGGCTATATGTCAGATATTTTTGGAGTTTCAAATTCGGCTTTTTTAGCACTTAAAGAAAAAAATATTGATAAAGCTTTAATTTGGAGAGGAGTTAACCCTAAAAGCATAAAAAACAATTGTAATTTTATAAAAAATGATATAAAAACAACTTGGCTTGTTCAAGGTTATTTTAACGACTTTTTGCACAATGGAAATATAGAAGGATTAGAAAAATATCTGGATAAAATAGCTAAATATTCAAATTCGCCCCTTTTGCTTCCAATAGGCGCCGATCATTTAGGAATGCTAAAAAATGCTAACGAAACAATTAAAGAAATAAATAAAAAATTAAAAAATTATATGATAATTCTATCAAGTCCTCTTGAATATTTTTCAAATTCAAAATTCGAAAACAAAAATGCACCTGATGAATTTTTGGATAATTCGGATACATACATTTTAAACGGAGTATATAGCGCAAGAATATACCAAAAAATAAAGAATGCAAATATACAAAACAATCTTTCAAAAATAATTGAACCTTTGAATTTTTATACTGAACAAAAATATGATAAAAATATTGAAAATATCTATAAAACTTTGTTGAAAAATTATGCCCATGACGGAATCTACGGCTGTTCAATTGACTCTGTTCACAGAGCAATCGATGCAAGATTTGAAAAAACTGAAAATGCGATTTCTGCAATTTTAAAAAATCTTATCGGTGATTTTAAGAAAAAAAACAATATCAATGGAAAAACAAAAGATAAAATCGGTTTGTTCAACCTTTCAAATAAAAATAACATTAAAACTATTGAAATAACATCACCATATAGAATTGCAAACACTCAGCTAATATCCAAAAAAAGAGGTTTTTGCGACGATTTATTATATGATATATATAAAATCCCCGTAACAGAAGATATAACAACGATTTATACTCAAATTGCAGAAATTTCAAATAATGAAAAATATTCATTTAACACAGTAAAAATTAAAAAACCTGAAAAATTAGTTACAATAACTCCAAAATCCATAGAAAACAAAAAAATTAAACTTGAAATTAAAAACAATAAAATTTTTATAACGGATTTTAAGCAAACTTTTGAACTTAAATTAACCGATATTAAAGATGAAGGCGACAGCTATAATTTTGCACCAAAAGGAAAATATCAAAAACTTGAAATTTTAAAAACCAAAGTAAAATATGATGGCATAATTAGATGCACTCTAACATTGTATTTTAAAGACATTGAACTTGATGTTATATTAGATAATCACTATGAATATTTAAAATTCAAAACAAAAATAAAAAACAAAAAGAAAAATCATAAATTGCAGTTAGTACTTGTTTTAGATGATAACATTTCAAAAACAATATCAGATGATGCGTACGGAATTATAAAAAGAAATATTGATTTTAACTACAATATTCAAAAATATATGCCCGCAAAAAGACCGTTTGAACTTAAAAATAACATTTTTCCTATGCAAAATTTTGTCAATGCAAATAATGTAACTGTTATGACTAAAGGATTAAATGAATACGAAATATACAAAAACGAGCTTAGGATATGCTTATTAAGGGCAATAGATACAATATCAAATCCCAAAAATAAAGTTAGAGCAATCCCCGCAGGGCCGGATTTGAAATGCCCCGAAGCTCAATGTATGGGATTAATTGAGGCAGAATTCGCGCTAATATTTGGCAATTATAAAAAAGCATATAAAACATTAGATGAATTTTACAAAAATTATGTTACAGTTGAAGGAAATTACAAAGAAAATATAAACTTTAAATTAGATGAAATACCTGAAAACACTTTTATATACGGAATAAATGAAGGTAGAAAAATTATTTATAAATTTTAATGATATAAAAACAATTTTTCAGGGAATAACAATACAAGAAACTATGCAGGTAAAGAAGTGGAGTAATTTATGCTAGAAACAAAAGAAGCTGTAGAAATTTTCGAAAAATACGGCATAAAAACCCATGTTGACAATAACAACATGATAATTATTTCTCATTATTCTCAACCTAAAGAAAAAACTTTCAGTGAGCTTGGAATAAATGAAGATGAATTAATTGAACGAGTAATTGCTTGTGAAGGCAAATTTGACACAAGAAAATCAACTCTTACAACCTTTCCTTTGATTGCTTGCAAGGAAATAAGGCTTGATAGCAACACTAAAATTTCAGAAATGCCGAATCTAAAAGCAGTAGGTATCTTATTAGCAAATGAACACTTAAAAAAACTTCCTAAATTGAAATCAGCAGGTTCAATCGCACTTGAAAACTCGATAATAAAATCTTTACCAAAATTAAAAGAAGTTGCAATATTAACTGCTCAAAATAGCGCCCTAAAAGAACTTCCGGCTCTTGAAAGAGTTGGAAAAATGTGTATAGTTGATTGTCCGATTGAAGATTTAAAAAATCTCGAATATGCTCAGGAATTGTTTATATGTTCAACTGACGAAAACAATAAGATTGATATTTCTCAATTAAACAAACTTGAAGAAGTTGAAAATTTATTTGTAGTAAATTCAACATTAAAAGCGCTTCCTAAACTAAAAAAAGCTAAAAAAATCGCTTTGTATAATTGCGAAATTAAAAGTGTTAAATCATCAATTAATGCTGAAGTTGAAATAAAAACAGAAATATCTGATGAACAACTAAGCGAAAAATTTGATAAATTCAGCGATTGGTATAATTCCGAAATTTTCCAAAATTCAATGGACTTAATAGGAAATATTGTAAATCAAATAAAAAGCTAGATTTTAAACCCCTCAAAAATGAGGGGTTTAAAATTATTAAGAAATATTAAAAAAGTATATACTTTTGAAATACTCATCTTAAAAATGTTTTTATAAATATGTAAGTAATTTTAAATACAAGGTTTAAAGATGAGTCAAGTTCAAAATATAACTAAATATGATGAAACAAGTATTCAATCAAATGAATCAAACAGATTTTCAACTTGCGAAGAAATAGTTGAACAACTTGTTGAACAAGGGCTTCCAAAAACCTTTTCACCTGTTAATTTTATAAATAAAATCGCAAAAGCGTATAATATAAATTCTCAAGAAGCAAGAACCTGTTTAAAACTTGCCATAAAACAACTTGAAGCTTCAAAAAGCGATGAAAATTATCAAAAAGAAGAAAAGTTATACGGACAATCCGGATATTTCTATCCAAGCGGATATACAACTGAAATATCAGGAAAAAAAGACGGTATGGATAGTTTATCTTCATTAGGAAATTACAATAAATTGATGTTTGGATTACGCTAATCAAACATCAATTTATCTTATTCCATTGGGCAATATTTATTTTTTTTATGTTTTTTGGTATATTGAAAGGGTAAAAGTTGTGTTGTAGGTTTAAAAATGAAAATTAATCCGGTTAGTTTGAATTGCACAAATTACAGCAATTTTAAAAATACAAAAAAAACTATTGCTTTTTTAGGCAGCATAAGCAAAGATTCTTTTGAATCAGTTAATTCAGGTCAAGTAACAAAATTAAGAGGAGAACTTTCCGCAGAAGAAATAAAAGACATTTTAGATAAAATGACACCTGAAAACCTTATTTCAAAAACCGGACAAAGAGAAGTCTATAAAATAAACGGAAAAATTGTTAAAACAACAGCAACCCCTGAAAGTAAAAATTTTGTTACGGCTGAAAATTTTGCACTTGAAAAACTTTTTGAAGACAATATAACAACAACAGCAAAACCATTAGGATTATTTGATATCAAAGGAGATAACCAATTTTACGAAGGCGTAAGATATTTTCAAATTCAAGAACCGATAGATGCAAAATCAATAGGCACAAATCCCGAAAACTATTCAACGGAAATGTTCAAAAAGTATTTATCAGCTTTATTTGATTTAGACGAAAAAGGTTTTATCAACCATAATTTAACTCCTGAAAACATAGGAATTACACCAAATGGTGATATCAAAATATTTAATTTTGGTAATTTTAGCTTTATTAATGACTATGGTGAAACACTAAATACTTCTAAAGAAGAAAGAGCTTCAATCAGCAATTTTTTCAACAGCACAAAAAAACAAGCAAAAGATAGAATGTCATTAATTTTTACAAAAGCACGAGTACTTTTTGACAGTAATCAGGCAATTTTTCTTCAAAACCCCAAATTACCTTTAGCTTCAAATGTATCTGTTTTTGAAACGTCAGTTTTATACCCTTATTTAACAGATAAAAATACTCAAAATCCTCTTGAAACTTTTATAAGTTATCTAAAAACAAAAGGAGAGGTTTATTGCCCCAAAATGACTGCTTTTATCGAAAATTTTGAAAATATAAACTCTCAACATGCAAACCCCGAATATGCAAAAAAATTAAAATGCGATGCTCTTAATTACCAAAAAATATTACAAAAATTACTTTCAAAAGAAGATACAGACATTATTCAAGCAGAAGCCGCAATGATTCAATTTAAAAAATCTGTAAAAGAAAACAAAAAACCTAACGGCGGTGAAGTTTTAACAGCATATAATCAATTAACCGAAATATTGAATAAACTTATTGCTTCTGAAGACGAATCAATTAAAAAATATGCATCAATAAATCTTGAATATTCAAAAAAAACATATGGTAACTTAGGGATAAGTATTTTTACCCAAAAAGAACCGCTAAAAACCAATCTTGTTGAAATATTATTCCCAAAAGCAAAAGAAATTAGCGAAACTTTTGAACCGCAAAATATAGAAGAACAAATTAAAACTACAGCAAAAGAAACCGCTAAAATGCTTGAAGAATCATTAGAAGACACTATAGAAACAATTAAACAAACAACAAAAAGCACTGTCGAAAATGTGCAAACAGCTAAAAATTCTGTGGTAAATGAAGGGGTTGCTCAGCTGAAAAAATCAAAAGCACCAATTGCAATTGCAGGGATAATTGCTTTTGGAGGTATAGCAGGGTTGTTAAAACTAATCAAAAAAAACAAATTTAAAAACCCAACCCCAAAACCAAATATAATAAAAAGCAGCCCAATAAACCTAACAAATAGAATTATTACAAACTATAATGCCAACAAAGATACTTTTAAAAGCTTTATTCATTAATTAAATCAACCAAAACAATTGCCTGAGCTGAAATAGATTGCCCCTCTCCCATTGAATCTAGTTTCTCATTGGTTTTTGCTTTAATTGAAACTTGATTTAACTCAAGATTCATAGTTTCAGCTAATTTTTTTCTCATATCATCTATATAGTTTGATAATTTTGGTTTCTGACAAATTATATTAGTATCAATGTTAACTATCCTATAGCCTTCGTTTTTCAGTATTTTACAGGTTTCTTTTAATAGTTCAAGACTATCTGCGCCTTTATATTTTTCATTGGTATCCGGAAAATGATAACCTATATCACGTTTAGCAATTGAACCTAAAATAGCATCAATTATAGCATGAGATAAAACATCGGCATCACTATGACCCAACAAACCCAATTCGTAAGGAATCTTAATTCCACCAAGTATCAAATCCCTATCTTGAACCAATTTATGAATATCGTAACCTAAACCTATTCTCATAAAACAAATTCCTCAATATATCTGACAAGCTCATTGCTATCAACACTTTTACAATGATATTGGGCAACTTTTTGAAGTTCTAAACTGTTATTTCCAACCGAAATTCTTATTCCGGCATTTTTTAATAAGTCTATATCATTATCCTGATCGCCCGAAGCTAAAACCTCATCATCAGATAAATTCCAATATTTTTTAAGGAAATTTAAAGCATTTCCCTTAGAAGCATTTTTATCGGTTATTTCAAGATAACAGCTCGAGCTTTGAACAATTGTTAAAATACCTTTATACTTTTCTTGAAGCTCTTTTTTAATTTTTTGCATTATATCGTTATCTTCAATAACACCAAGAATTTTGGGTAAATCATTAATTTTTAATTTGTCAAAACTATCTATATATTTATAAGTTGTGCCTCTGCCATTACAGTATTCGTGCATTATACGCTTATTATCGTCTTCTACATAAAGTGTATCGTCATTATATACGTGAGTGTGAATTTTGTTTTTTCTTAGATAATCAATTATTTCTAATGATATATTATTATCAATCGGTGCTTGCCAAAGAATTTTTTCTTTTGTTCTTACAACAGCGCCCTGATAACATACAACAGGAGTATCTAAATTAAAATTTTTTGCTGCATATTGCGCTCCCATAAACATTCTGCCTGTTGCTATAACAAGTTTTACGCCTTTATTTTTAACTTTTTCTATAACAGAAACCATCTCATGCGTATATGTTCCGTCATAGTTCATTAAAGTACCATCAATATCACTTATCCAAAGTTTAATTTTTGTCACAACATTACCTCAATTAAGTATTTTTATTATACAATAAATATAAAGATGTAATTTTAAATAGGAGCTTACAAAAGTAATGGCTGAAAAGATTGAAAGACAAAGACCAAAAGAACAGGATAAATTTGAAAGAAGACACAATTTTAGCGCTGTTGAAGAAAATTTTACAGCAGAACAAGCACTAAAAGAAGCCTCAAGGTGCTTGCATTGCAAAAATGCAAGATGCAAACAAGGATGTCCTGTTAATATCGATATTCCTTCATTTATCGCAGAAGTTAAAAACAATAACTTGAAAGCAGCCGGTGATATCATACGTCAATCTTCTATGCTGCCTTCCGTTTGCGGAAGAGTTTGCCCTCAAGAAAAACAATGCGAAGGAAACTGCATACTGGGTATTAAAGGTGAAGCCGTTGCAATCGGAGCTCTTGAAAGATTTGTCGGAGATAACACTTCAGCTTCAGAAGTTGAAATCAAACCAAACGGCAAAAAAGTAGCTATTGTAGGTTCAGGATGTGCCGGTATGACTGCTGCAGCCGACCTTAGAACAGCAGGTTTTGAAGTATCTATTTTTGAAGCACTGCACGAATTTGGCGGCGTTTTAAGATATGGTATTCCTCCTTTCAGACTTCCAAGAAACGTCTTAGATAGAGAAATCGAATCCCTAAAAGCTATGGGAGTTAAATTCTTTAAAAATGTTATAGTAGGAAAATCAATTACCCTAAAACAACTTCAAGAAGAAGGCTATGAAGCAATTTTCATCTGCTCTGGCGCAGGGCTTCCCAAAATGATGAATATTCCGGGAGAAAATTTAAACGGAGTGTATAGCGCAAACGAATTTTTAACAAGAGTAAATTTAATGCACGCTCAAAGTCCCGATACGCCGACTCCTCTAAAAGTAGGTAAAACAACAGCTATTATAGGCGGCGGAAATGTTGCAATGGATGCAGCAAGAACTGCCGTTAGAGTAGGCTATGAAAAAGTTTATATATTTTACAGAAGAACAGAAAAAGAACTTCCTGCACGTTTAGAAGAAATTCGCCATGCTAAAGAAGAAGGTGTTGAATTTAAATTTCTTCATGCACCTGTTGAGATTTTTGGCGAAGACGGCTGGGTAAAATCAATGAAATTTGAAATAATGGAGCTTGGTGAACCCGATGCTTCAGGTCGTCAAAGGCCTGTTGGAACAGGAAAATTTGTTGAAGTTCCACTGGATAGCGTTATTGTTTCACTTGGAACAGGCCCTAATCCGATTATTCAAAGAAGTGCCGAAAACGAAGCTCTTGAGCTAAATACAGATAATAAAGGCTATATTGTAATAAATGAAAAAGGCGAAACTTCAATAAAAGATATATATGCAGGCGGAGACGTTGCTCCTTTAGGGCCATCTACTGCAATTAATGCTATGGGCGCAGGAAAACGTGCCGCTAAAGCTATTATTGAAGCTTTAAGTTAATAAAAGTTAACAAAAGCAAGCGGTACTGTCAATTTTTTATCTTGAGTTATCTTGTATAGGAAGAATTTGATAAGGAAAACAAATGTACGAAGTAAATTCAAATAAAGCCTATATAAATGGTCGTAACGGTATATATGACGGGAAAATTAACAATCCTTCGGTTCGCTACGGCAGAAATGCGGTAGATAACTACAAGGGTTATGTTTCTGATTTTCAATTTAATGCTGTTAAATTACCTAATACCAAAGGGTTAGCTTCTCTAACTGAAGACAAGTTTGAAAGCAGAATGGCTCAACTTGAAGATGCAATTAATAAAATTGATAAACAAAAAATGCCGCCTGTTAATTTTGAGCATACTTATTCAGAACTAAAAGACGGCTCAATTGATACAATATCTCTTATGGCGGCAAGTTATGAAGAACTTGGAGATGCTTCAATTAAAACAGCTGCATTATCCAAAAAACTTAAAGATACTTTTACTCCAAGTATTTTTAAACAATTAACACTAAAATTTAAAGCATTTTTAAAAGGGGCAAAAACTCCAAAAATAAAATATCATCCAAACAAAATGTCTGCTAAAGCATATGATTTAAATAATGACGGTAAAATTGACACCGCAGAATATGCAGCAAGCATTATTGTATCTGATAATTTATCAAACGGAAAAACAGACGGAACAATTACAAATCAAGGTATGAATAAATCTTTAGCTTATGCAATAGAAAGCAATTTTGATGTTGCAAGGGAAGAATTATCGGAAATATATGAAAGCTATAACTTAAAAGCTGCTCAAGAAGAATTCTTAAGCAATCCGAATAATTTAATCAAATAAAATAAAAATTATTCAAAATTTAAAAACTTAACTATTTTATAAATATACTCAATTTTATTTTGATTAAAATTATTTAAATAAAGATTTATTTCTTTAATTAATTCTGATTTATCTTTTAAATGATCATTAGAAAACATTTCTTCAAGTGATATATTAAGGGCTTTTAAAATTTTTTCTAAGGTTTCAGCTTTGGGAAAGTAATAACCCAATTCAATTCCGGATAGATTTCTTGCAGAAATATCTATTTTTTCAGCGAGTTGTTCTTGAGTAAGATTTCTTGTTTTTCTTACTCTTTTTATTTTTTCTCCAAGCTGTTTTTTTATATCCATAGATATACCTCTTACATCAATTTTTTTAAAATAATTGATGTATGATATTATGATATATTACAATTTGTTAAGCTTAAACATAGCTATATATCTATATTTTTAGAATTATTGATATAGAACATCAAAAAAATTATCAATTTTATAATGAAACTTTCTTTTATATAAATATCAGCGTGTTAATACTATTAAAGAAAGGAAACAAATTATGTCAGAATTAAGTGGTGTTAGGTTAAATGCACAAAACAAAATTGCATGTAATGCAGAAAAAGCAAAAAACAAAGCAGCCTTCGCAGCTAAAGGCACTCTTGCCACAGGAGCCTATGTTGGAGCCGGACTATTGGGTTTAAATAGCGTATATAACAATGGCTCTTTAAGTAAATTCCCTAAATTAAATGCTGCAATTTGTAAAGCGCTAACTAATGTTGAAGATGGTGCGTGCAAACTATTTACACAAATAAAAAATTCAAAAGCAATAGAAAATTTTAAAAATGCATCAAAAAGTGAAAAGGGGTTAATGATAGCAATGCCTGCACTTCTTTTAGGACTTATTACAAAAGTTGCAATCTCTTACAATAAAATGTCTCATGAAAATGATTTAACAGAACAAAAATACGTATATAAACAAAAAGCGCAAAATGCAGCAAATGTCATATAATTAAAAAGCCCTTATATAAGGGCTTTTTAATTTAAAATTTTTTCTATATTAAAAATATACCCTTCGGGTTTATTTTGACAAATTGTATAAATTGCAGAACCAATTAACATAATATAAGAACACACAAAACAAACAGCAATTATTTTTTCTTTTTTAATCATAACTATTCCTTTTCTTGAATTGATTTTTGAAGCCATTCATCAGCCCTTGTGCCAGTTAATATTTTCCCGTCTGCTCTAATACCGTATCCAAATGGATCTTCGCCATTATCAATTCCATCTACATCCATGCAAAAAACTTTATAAATTAAATCAAAAGAAGAGTCCAGGGTATAGTCTACAAGGTTGCCGTCTTCATCAAATTCTGCTGTATCATTCCAATTTCCAGGGTTACCAAAAAGCCTTTTGCCAGTAGTTTTATAATTACAGTAAAAATGGTGAGCAGGACTAACTTGATAAAAACCTACCCCGTCGTTTGTTGTTATTTCGTTTTTCTTATATTTCTGACACCTTTCATCTAATACATTTTTTAAAGACTCTGTATTATCAACTCCATTTACTATTGCAATATGAATATGAGCATTATCGACTCCTTCATCAACATCAGAGCAAGTTACACTTTTCGCATTTATTACATCAGCAAATGTTTCGCAAAAAAATGTAGCTGAATCAACAGGGACGCCATTAGCTCTAATTCCTAAATCACCATCTAAATAATATTTATCAGAATTAACAAGTTCTCTTATAACAGCTCCAAGAGTATTATGCCCTTTTTTAAATTTCATAACGTTTTCATTTGGAGCAGAATTAATTGCAACAGGCAGCAATATAGCAGTTAAAACTCCAATAACTGCTAAAACTATCATAATCTCAGCTAACGTAAAACCTTGGGGATATTTCATTACAATTCCTATTATAATCTATAAGTTATATATTATAACTTATAACACTATTATATTTATAAGTCAATATTTATATACTTATAAGTATGGATAAAGCTACTTTATTAAAAAAATTCGGTAAAAATGTTAAAATAGAAAGAATAAAAAAAGATTTAACACAAGAACAGCTGGCAGAAATCATGAACGTATCTCAAAATTATATTGCTAATATTGAACGCGGAAAAGCAAATATGTCTTTAGTTAAAATATATGAATTATCAAATTATTTAAATGTAAATATAAAAACACTGATAAATTTTGATTAATAAATTAAGCCCTATCAATTGATAGGGCTTAATTTTATAAAGTATTTAAAATATCATTTTCAATTTTTAATAAGATATCTTCAATTCCTTCTTGGGTTTTGCCCATTCCTTGAGCCATCTGCGGTCTGCCGCCGCCATTTCCGCCAAGAGCTCTTGCAATTTGACCTACTAAATTGCCTGCAGATACCTTTTTAGTTAAATTATCGCTAACTTTTGCAGTTATAAAGACTGTTCCGTCTTTTTTCATAGAGCAAAATACAATAACACTATCTCCAAGTTTGCTTGAAAGTAGTTCAATTCCAAGCTTAATAGCGTTCGGCGCAAAATCTTCAATTTTTGTTACCAAGATTTTGACACCTGATTTTTCTTTTGCTTTTGATAAGAAAGTATTGAAGCTGTCTTTTGCTCTTTGAGCTTCCATATCACCGATTTTGGATGATAAATCTTTAACTTCTTGAGTTAATTTATCAATCTTTTCTTGAATTTTATCAGCAGGGATTTTATTATCAACAGATAATTTATCTAATTCATCAGCTTTAGACTCCAAAAGCTCAAAAGCAGCATTTGAACATACGATCTCAATTCTTCTGACACCTGCTGAGCTTGCAGATTCAGATATAATTTTTGCTAATCTTAAGTCTTTAGCATCATCAACATGACAACCCGCGCAAAGTTCTTTCGACATACAATTACCGCTGTAATCATCAAAGCTTACAACTCTTACTGTATCTCCATATTTTTCGCCAAATAATGCCATAGCACCTGTTGCATTGGCTTCATCTAAAGACATTACTTGAGTTGTTCTTTTTAAACCGTTATTTATCCAGTTATTTATATTATTTTGAACTTTTTTAAGTTCCTCTTTAGTTAAAGCTCTTTCAAAAGTAAAATCATAACGGGTCTTATTTTCTTCTACGTAAGAGCCTGCCTGATGAACATCTCGACCCAAAACCTTTTGGAGCGAAGCTTGAAGAAGATGAGCAAGCGAGTGATGTTTTGTTATTTCCAATCTTCTTTGAATATCAATTTTAGCATTAACTTTATCACCTTTTTTAATTTCTTTTTCGCCTACTATAGTTCTATGAACAAAAATATCTTGAACTTTAAAAGTTTTAATAACTTCCAAGTTCTCATTTTCGATATTTAAAATACCGCTATCCCCGACTTGTCCGCCGCATTCAGCGTAAAAAGGAGTTTTATTCAAGATAATATCAAAAACATCGTTTTGTGCTATTTCAACATTTTTTCCGTTTTTATCAACAATAGCAATAATTTCTGCTTCATCTTCAAATTTATCATAACCGACAAAATCCGTTGCAGGATTATTAATATAATTCAAATCATCAGTTATGACAACTTTTTGCATAGCATTTCTTGCTCTTTGCTTTTGCTCTTCCATAGCAGTTTTAAAGCCAGCTTCATCAACATTTAAGCCTTTTTCTTCAGCTATTTCTTTTGTTAATTCAAAAGGAAAACCGTATGTATCATATAATTTAAAAGCATCATCACCTGAAATAGTCTTTGAATTATCTTTAATTGCTTTTTCTATAGCACTTTCTATTAACTGATAACCCTTATCAAGAGTAAGTTTAAAACGTTCTTCTTCTTTTAGAATTGTGTCTAAAATTTTCTTTTCGTTTTCTTTTAATTCAGGGTATTGAGCAGAGTATTTTTCAATTACCGTCTTAACAACAGGTTCTAAAAACGGCAAATTGAGTCCTAAAAGATATCCATGACGCAAAGCACGTCTTAAAATCATTCTTAAAACATAACCTCTACCTTCATTAGAAGGCATAATACCATCTGCAATCATAAACGAAACACATCTTGCATGGTCAACTACTATTCTTAAAGAAATATCCGTTTTTTCATTTTCTTTGTATTTTTTACCTGAAATTTCACATACTTTATCTAAAATATGTTTTAAAATATCTGTTTCAAAAGTTGATTCAACCCCTTGGCAAACCATTGCAATACGCTCTAAGCCCATGCCTGTATCAACATTTTTCTTATCCAGAGGGCTTTGATTTCCTTCTTCATCTTGAAAAAGTTCAGTAAATACCATATTCCAAATCTCAACCCATCTATCGCATTCACAGGTTGCAATAGAACAATCATCTGAACATTTCAAATGTTCGCCAAGGTCATAATGAATTTCACTGCATGGCCCGCAAGAACCAGTTGGCCCCGGAGGCCCCCAGAAATTATCTTTTTTACCTTTTCTTATTATTCTTTTTGGATCTATATCAGTTGAATTTTTCCAAATTTCATAGGCTTCATCATCTGTTTCAAAAATTGTAACCCAAAGACGATTTTTATCTAATCCAAGATACTCAGGACTTGTTACAAATTCCCAAGCCCAAGGTATAACTTCTTTTTTATAATAATCACCCCAAGCAAAATTACCGAGCATTTCAAAAAATGTGTGATGACGAGGTGTTCTTCCAACATTTTCAATGTCTGAATCTTTGCCGCCTGCTCTTGCGCATTTTTGACAAGTTGTAGCTCTAGCAGGAGTATAGGGGCATTTTTCAATACCTAAATAATATGGAACAAATTGAACCATACCGGCACTTGTTAAAAGTAAAGTCGGATTATCAGGTATTAAACTTGAACTTTTAACACGTGTAGAATTATGTTTTTTTTCGAAAAAACTTAAAAAACCTTCTCTTATTTCGTCAACTGTTTTCATCATAATACTTTGATGTTAGCACAAAAAAAGAAAAAATAAAAAGAGCATAAAAATGCTCTTAGGAAAAAATTGCAATGTTAAAAAGTTAAATTGAAAAATTTAAGCTAAATCTTCCGCCCGAACAACCGCACAAAAACGGAAAAAAGTGGCTGCATCCGGGGCTTCTATACCATAAACCATAGTGCACGCGAGAAGGATGATAGTGATATACATAGCGTGGCGGAGGCGGAGCCGGATGATATGCATGAGCGTGAATATTTGCATGGCCGCCTCTTGGCGGGTGATTTTTTGGGTGGCCTTTTGCAAAAGCACAATTTGAAGCTAGCACCAAAACTGCAAGCATCAATAATATAAATCTTTTTTTCATAGGCTTCCCTCTCTTTTTTTAATAATATCGTCAATATTAATAGCTTTTTATTCCATAATTGTCGTTATTGCATAATTTGCACCCTAAATCAGGCAGAAAGATAAAAGCACTGCCGATAAAAACTTTTTTATAATCAAAACTCCTTAATAATTTATCTTAGCTGCCGCTCTTACTGTTTCTTCTTGAATCCTTTTTTCCCTTAAAGTTTGTCTTTTCCATTGTGGAGCTAAATATCTTGCACCTGCAGTAGACATCATAAAATAACCGTTCGTACATAGTGCGCCGTTTCTTGAGCACATTACATTAGAACCTTGACTATATGAAGGTTGCGCAACATTATTAATAACATATACATTCGTAGTATCCGCTAAACAAAAACCACTCAGCGACATAATTGCAATTGATAATGTAGTTAATAATTTTATTTTTTTCATAATTTCCACCTTCTGATTCTTAAAACGAGGGTGAAAATAAAAATGTTCATTTTTAAATTAAAAATTAATATTTCTTTACAAAAAAGTTCGATTTAATTTACTTGATTATTTTTTTTGATATTGTATTATAAAAAAGCAAAGAATTTGCGGAAGTAATTCAGTGGTAGAATGCTTCCTTGCCAAGGAAGATGTCGCGGGTTCGAGTCCCGTCTTCCGCTCCATTTAAAAGAGGGTTTTAGCCCTCTTTTTTGCATATAAAGGTACTTTATGAGAATAAACAGCACAAACAGCCCACAATTCAAAAAAACATATATTTTTCAAGTTCCAAAATCCTCACTTCAAAAACCAAATGACTTGGACTATTGCTTAGATGTTTTTGCAGGAAGTATAAAGGATGCAGGCAAATCACAACAAAAAACTGCAAAAGCATTTATATTTGTAGAAAATCCGGGATATAACCATGCAAGAAGAGTATTAAATTTTTATCCTGAATATTCTAATTGTTCTATACATTGGCTAAATCAAAACGCAAAAACAGATATAGAAGGACCTTTTGATGAGAATTCTGTTTCTTTTATGGTTTTTACCGATGAAGAATATGATAAAGCAGTAAAAACGTTTAACAAGAACACTAATTTAAAATATTATATTAATATGTTAATAGATTCCTTCAAACAAAAGAAAAAAAAAGAAAATCCAATTTTAAATCAACTTGCAAAAGAAGCAAGATATTCTGAACGCTTAAATGAAAAAGCCTTGGATATAATTGGAGATTCGCCTGCACTTTTAGTAAAAACAAATGACCTTAAAGATCTCACTCAAAAAATAAAATTAACAATTTTTGCCTAATAATAAACTTCAACTTCATATGTTTTTTCGGGTTTTAGACGAACATGTCCTCCTCTTATAGGCATAAAAATTATTCCGCTATTGTACAATAACACAGAAAAAGTTCTTGCAACAGGATATATCCAAATTGAACGATTAGCACCTCTAGCACTTAATTCAGCATCAAGTTTTAGATTATTTGCAAGAACAAAATTACCTAAAACCAATTCCGAAGGAAGCCCATATATACCATTTTGATTAATATTTTCAACCCTTGCTTTTATAGGTGTACCTTTAGAATAAGTTTTATTTTTATATTTAAAATCATTTGCAAGTACAAAATCAATATATTCGCCTTCTTGAAGATTTGATTTTGTTGTATAATACTCTTTTGGAGAAATTTCCATTACCGAAGTTCGCATACAATCATATCTTACTTTGCGATTTTTATTATTTTCTATTTTAGCTTTAATTTTTGGATCTTTTGCTATAGTATTTTCAACAAATTCATCTTTTATATATATTTGAGGCTGTTTCTTAATTTTTAAATTTTTATCAAGCGTAGCCAATACAAAATCATCACGTACGATAAATTCTTTATTGTTTTTTATTTTGAAATTATCCTCTTTTAAATATTGAGCAAAAATATTCTCGTCAGCAAAAGATATATTTCCAAAAAATACATTTAAAAATATAATTAAGACAATTTTTTTCATCTACAAATACTTTACTTTTTTAGTTGAATTACTTTTAATTTTTTCTTCAAGTCTTTTTCTGTTTTCTTTTGAAGTTATTAAGAAATTTTGATATATCATGTTATCTTTATATTCATTCTGAACAAGATATTCAGGATATTTTGTATAAATGTATTCATAAATTGTAGCAGTCCTTCTTGATGTCAGAGGGTGTGTTGAAAAAACATCATATCTGTATTCAGGAGCAATTCTATTTAATGCAACAATCAATCCTATCGGATTATAGTTTGCTTTCACCATAAAATCCACCGCTCTTTTATCTGCCTTATATTCATAATTTTTTGAATTAAAAACATTCATAAAAGAAAAATACCCCCTTAAAATCCCTTGTCTATAATCAATAGCATGAGAAATTTCATGGGCTAAAACTCCTGCAAGTTCATTTTCATCTTGAGTATATTTAATTAAAGAATCATATACGCCTATAGAACCATCTCTATAATATGTCGATGCATTTGGATCTTTTGTATTATTTATTACATAAAATGTTATTTTGTATGGAATTTGATTTGCATTTAAAAGTCTATAACCTATTTCACAAACAATTTTTTCATTTTTACCTGCCGTTTTAACTTCTACAGTTAATGCCATTACAGGAAGCGAAAACAACATAACCAAAAGTACTAATAAAAATTTTTTCATATCAAAACTCCTTATTAATTTATGATATGAAATCTGAATAAATCAGGCAAATTATTTAAAAATGTTAATTAAAAAGCTCTCAGATTTGAGAGCTTTTTAATTAAATTAATTCAGTTTAGTACATCTTCCATATTTATAAAATATTTTAGCTGATTCCCATTGTGTTCTTGACACATCTCTATCGCACAAAACATAAGTGCCTGAATCCAAAACTTTTACCTTGCAAAATCTTTGCTTTTCAACTTTGCAATTGTAAGTATCGCCATATCCGTCTGCATTAAAGAATTGTTCTTTTAATTCTTTATATTCATCATCTTTCAGGACATCTTTTTTTGTTTTTGTTTTTGCACTTACTGCCATTGTTCCAACAAGAGTAAGTAACATAAATAATGCTAAAATCTTTTTCATTTTATTCTCCTAAATTTTATCGAAGCCTGTATATTTTCTTAAAACTTCAGGTATTATAATGTGCCCGTCTTTTGTTTGGAAATTTTCGCAAATTGCAGCCAATGTTCTTCCAACCGCAAGCCCTGAACCATTCAATGTATGAACAAATTCAACGGATCCATCTTTTCTTCTGAAACGGATATTGGCTCTTCTTGCTTGATAATCACCAAAATTAGAGCAAGATGAAATTTCCTTATATGAATTGTATGACGGCATCCACACTTCTAAATCATAACATTTTTTTGCACTAAATCCAATATCGCCTGTTGATAAACAAACTCTACGATAAGGAAGTTTTAGCAATTCAAGAACGTTTTCAGCATCTTGAGTTAATTTTTCGTGTTCGGTTGCCGAATCTTCAGGTCTTGTTAATTTTACAAGTTCAACTTTATTAAATTGATGTTGTCTTATAAGTCCTCTTGTATCTTTTCCTGCTGAACCTGCTTCTCTTCTAAAACAGGGAGTGTATGCAGTCATATATTTAGGAAGATCGTCTTCAGATAAAATTTCATCCTGATAAATGTTTGTAACAGGAACTTCTGCAGTCGGTATTAAATATAAATCTTCATCAACGCATTTAAACATGTCTTCTTTAAATTTTGGAAGCTGTCCTGTTCCTGTCATAGTCTTTGAATTAGCCATAACAGGAGGTAAGATTTCCTCATAACCTCTTGTTAAAGTGTGAGTATCCAAAAAGAAATTTATAATTGCGCGTTCTAATTTTGCGCCATAATTTCGATAAAGGGTAAATCTTGTATGAGCTAGCTTAACACCTCTTTCAAAATCTAACATTCCAAGCTCAGGGCACAAATCCCAATGTGCTTTTGCCTCAAAATCAAATTTTGCAGGTTCACCCCATCTTTTTATTTCAACATTCGCGCTATCATCTGCTCCAATTGGTATTTCAGGATCAGGAGTATTTGGAATAAATAACAATGCTTCTTTTTGTTTATTATCCAATTCGTTTAACTTTTCTTCAAGAGCTTTTGCTTGCTCACCTATGGCTCTAATTTCAGCTTGAATTTCAGTTGTATCTACCCCTTCTTTTTTCATTAATCCGATTTTATTTGATTCAGTTTTTCTTTTTGCTCTTAAATTATCAAGCTCAAATTGAACTTTTCTTCTTTCTTCATCAATCTTAATTACGTTATCAACTGATAAATCAGGGTTTCTTCTCTTTAAAAGTTCATTTATTTTTTCGGGGTTTTCTCTAATTAATTTAATATCAAGCATTTTTATTATTCCTTATTTTTTCCAAATATAATCTTAATTCTTTTATTTGTCTGGGTTTAATTTGTTTGATTTCGCCTTTTTTCAAACCCGTAAGTTCAATATTTGCATGTCTTATACGTTTTAAATTTATCACACTATGACCCAAAAATTCAAACATTTTTCTAATTTGACGATTAAGACCTTGATATAAAACAATCTCAAATAAAGTATCGGTTTTATTTTCTTCAAGAATTGTCCAATCGCAATAGGCAATTTTACCTTTTTCAATTTCAATTCCTTCGGTTAATTTTCTTAATTTTTCATCGGTTAACTTTCCTTCTACTCTTACAAGGTATGTTTTTGCAACTTTAATTGAAGGATGAGTTAATTCATAAGAAAGATTTCCGTCATTTGTTAAAATTACAAGACCTGATGAGTCTTTATCTAAACGCCCCACGGGATTTAGACGATGAAATTGTTCGGGTAAAATATCATAAATTGTTTTTCTGCCTTTTTCATCCGATTTTGTTGTAATGTAACCTGCAGGCTTATAAAATTTATAATATTCAAGCTTATCGGAGCGAATTAATTTATCATCAAGCGTAACTTTATCCTTGGTTCTTATTTCAAAACCAAGCATAGTTACAACTTTACCGTTTACTTTAACTCTGCCTTGTTGAATATATTCATCCGCTTTTCTTCTCGAACATAAACCGCTTTGAGCAATATATTTATTAATTCTCATAAGTGAATTGTAGCATGGATTTATAATTATTTGGCAATAAATTAAAAGTTTTTGTTTTATTTATTTTATGAATATTTCTTCAATTGGCAATTTAAAAATTAATAGTAAAATTAATCAAAATAAACAATCCGAATTTAAACCTAAAAAAACACAGAAAGACACATTTGAACTAAGTTTCAAGGGTTTGCGCAAAAAAGATTTTGATGGATTAGATTTAATGATTGTTGAATTATTTAAAGCACCAATTGAAAAATTTGCAAATAAAGATGATTTTAATTTGTGGACTGAAAACAACATTAAAAATATTTTAGAAAATAATTTTAGCGCAAGATCACCCCAAGCAACCGCACAAAGAAAAGCAATTATTGGCGAATGGAATTCATATTTATCAGATAAAAACGGTGCATATTTTAGCAATAAACCGTTGCAGCTTTTAATTTTATCTTCTATAACAAACAACTTAAAAGAAAATAACGATAAAACCCCGCCTGTCTTAAACGGCGGCGCTTTGGCTAATACCATTACATTTATGGAACAAGAATTAGCTAAAAACCCCAAAGAAAAATTAAATTTTCTAAAAATTTATAATTCAAAATTGCAGGAAATTTATTCTTCAATTAGTGATGAAAGTTACAGCAAAGATGGGGTTTGGATTAAAATTCCTTCTTTTGAACACGATAGCAAAAACTTTAAATCTAATGTTGAAAAATTAAAAGCCTTGAGTCATCCAAATTGGTGTACGGCTTCAACTCAGGCAGAACCATACCTTGAAAAAGGTGATTTTCATATTTACATGGCTGACGGCAAACCAAAGGTAGGTATTCGCTTTAACGGTGATGAAATAGCTGAAATACAAGGACAGAGAAACAATTCTCAAATTCCGCTTTTATACAGTGAAGAAATAAAAAAATACACAAAAGAAAATAATTATAAAGGACTTGAAGATAAAATCCAAGCAGCAGTTGATACAGCTGAAAAATATGCTCCGCTTAAAGAAGAATTAAAACCTCTAATTGAAAACAGGGATTATCTTGCGATTTTTAATCATCCGGAATTTAATTGCGAAGCGCAAAAGCTTGACAGCGGAAACCTAAAAATAAAAAAATTTGTTTCATCTGATTTAGAATTTTTTGGAATTAGCGCAAATGAACTTATGGATGCAGTTGAAGTAGTGGATGGTGATTTTGATTTAAATTCAACTAATATTACACGTTTTAAGAATTTAAAAGAAGTTAACGGCAATTTAGATTTGTCAAATTCTTTAGTAAGCAATACAGGTTCACTTCAAAAAGTAAAAGGTCAACTAAAACTTGATTCAACAAAAACAGATATCGGCAATAATTTATGCGTTGTTGAAAAAGAAATTTATGATACAAACGAACCAAATGGTTTTAATAATAATTTAAATGCTCAAGTTCTAATAAATAAATTAAAACACGCAAAAAATAAAAAAGAAATTTTTAAAGCTCTTGGAATAAGAACAAAAGAACTTGAAGATAGAACTTTAAAGATAGAAAAATATCACCCCAATGAACTCGAAAGCCTTATGTTGTTAAGAGATTATACCGAAAATCCTTTTGAAACAATAGGAATAAACGAAGAAGATTTGCTTGATGGGGTAAGTATTATTGTAGGAGATTTAAATCTTGAAAATACAAACATAAAAACTCTTAAAACAGTTAAAAAAATTGGCGGAGATGTTGTTTTAGAAAATTCTAATTTAAGCTCTCTTGGAAGTGTTGAGCTAATTAGAGGCAGCCTTTGCGCCAATAATTCTAAATTAAAAAGCTTAGGTAATTTGCAAGTTGTAGGAAAGGATGCTCAACTTTCAAATACCGCAATAAAAAGCACAAGGTATTTAAAAAAAGTCGGCGGAAACCTTTATTTAGATAACACCAATACAGAAAAAATTTATTATCTGACCGGTAAAAACTTAGGCGGAAAAATATATATCGATTCATATTCTTTCCCCAATCTCGATGAAAGATTATACACTCTCGGTTTAGAAGACAAAACTGTTATCAGATAAAAAAGGCAATTTTTTTAACAAAAAAGTTTTTATTTAAATAGAGGATTGATTATGGGAAAATTTTTAAGATTTTTATTTAAAAAACAAAAAAGTACGATAAAAAAATCTATTTTACTTGGAAAATGCGCAGGTAAAAAAATTGCAACGGTGAACGGAGCAACTTTAACGATAGATAACGGCGCAGAAAAAAAGAAAACAATGAATGAAGAAAAAATCGAAAATATTGTTGAAAAATGCTTAAAAAATCCTGAAAAATTTTTTGAATATATAAAAGGGGCAAAAACCCCTGTTTATAAAATTAAAAATGCAGACAAAATACTTTCTTTAATTAACGAACAAGAAGGTTTTATTCTTCCGCAAAATGGCTTTAAGGCGCTATATTTAAATTTAATTTTAAATAAAAAGCTGTCAGCAAAAACAACAGAAATGTTTGTTTTAAGAAACTACAACGTAAACAGTTATGCAATTGCTTATCAATTTTATAATTGGTATGGATATAAAATGAAACTTGAAGGTTTCGAAGAAAGTACACAGAAAAAATTTAAAAATGTCTTTGAAATTTGCGAAACGAACAAAATTGATGATTTATCTTTTGAGGAAATTTTAGAATTAAAAAGTGCAATAAAAAGAGATATTGAAGCAATAGATTTTGTTAAAAAACTTGCAGTTAAAAATCAAATGGCAAAGAAAAATCTGGATAAAATTAAAGAAAAAAAATTAGTAAAAATATAAAAATTTTGTATGGGGGGAAATAAAAAAGGATATTTTTTTAATATCCTTTTTTTAATGCTTCAGATAATGTTTTTACTTTATTTTTGATTTCGTTATCTGAAATATTTTCTTTTAGTAAAATTTCTTCCAATGTTTTATTTATTAATTCATTTGTTGTTTTTTTATTTTCGTCCGGAAATTCTTTATCGTTAAGGTTTTTCAATTGTTTAGCACTTATACATCTGGATTTATCCACTAAATCATTTGAGCAATTTGTAAAATACTCATTTTCAAGAGCATATTTATTTGCAGGCAAAACATTAGTTAATTTAGAAAGCTGAAGCTGGTTTTTTTCATTTGTTAAAAGAAGCGCAAAATCAAGCGCTGCTTGTATATTTTTAGATTTTTTCGGAATAATCAAATTCATTAGTGAAATATCATATTTTTGATTTTCACCTGTTAATTGCTCGCTTAGAGCTGATTGAGCATATATATCAGGAGCATTTTGTTTAATCATATTAATAAAATTTGACCCTGCAACAATAATTAAAGCTTGCGAAGACATGTATTTTTCAATTACTTCTCTATGATTAATCGTGAGAACATCTTTGGGTAAAAGATTATTTTTATACATATCGTTAAACATTGAATAAATTTTATTTGCAGAATTAATTTCTTGTTTTGTTTCAAGTTTATCTATATCGTATTTGTTTAAAATTTTAGCTAATGTATCTCCTTCATTTAAAGAAGCAGCAAAAGGCGCAATATTTGAACAGGTTTTAAGCCTATTTGAAATTTTATATAATTCATCATAAGAAGTTATAAAATTTTTATCCAAACAATTTTCATATATTTTTTTATTATATATAGTAACCGGACTTGTTGCATAAAAAGGCAAGGCATAAATTTTGCCGTTATATTTTAATTTGTTTAAAAGCCCCTCTTGAAATTGACTTGTAATTTCATCACTAAAAGTATAAAGAGCATTTCTTTGAGCTAAAATTATCGAAAAATCAGGATTTAAATTAACTAAATCAGGAGGAGTTGAAGATAAAATCGAAGCAAGTGTTCTTTTTTGTGCTTCTTGAATTGGAATATCAACCCATACAACTTTATAATCAGGATGAGATTTTTCAAAATCAGCAATAATACTATTTATTTCTTTTTCATAAATCGGCTTTAATTGAATAGACCAAAAGGAAAGCTTTTTTTTCGCGTCTTTTTTGTGAGAAAGAAAACCAAAAAATACTATCCCTAAAATTAAAATTATTAAAAATATATATAGAATTATTTTTTTCATATTGTGTTAAAATTATACAATGAATTTATTTGATTCGCTAGAAAATAATAATAAACAAATTCCTTTGGCGGAATTAATGCGTCCAAAGTCGCTGGATGAATACTTGGGACAAACAGGTGTGATAAACACCAATTCACCTTTTTACAGACTTTTAAAAGCAAAAAGGTTGTTTTCTTTTATTCTTTGGGGACCGCCAGGGTGTGGTAAAACAACATTAGCAAGACTTTGTGCTAAATATCATAATGCAAAATTTATAGAACTTTCTGCTGTTAATTCAGGTGTAAAAGATATAAAAGAAACGGCGCAAAATGCTAAATTAAACTTAAGAGAAGGTTTTAAAACCATTGTTTTTATAGATGAAATCCACAGATTTTCAAAAACCCAGCAAGATGCGCTTTTACCTTATGTTGAATCGGGACTATTTTATTTTATAGGTTCAACAACGGAAAATCCTTCTTTTCACACCGTTCCTGCGCTAATTTCCCGTGCTCAGGTTATTATGCTTAATTCAATTGATAATAATTCAATTAAAAAAATAATTTTAAAAGGATATGATTACCTTTGCAAAAATTACGGAAATAAAACTTTACCCGATGAAACCTTAAACTGCATAGCAGAATTATCAAACGGAGATGCGCGATTTTCACTTAATGCAATTGAAAATTCTTATTTTGCATCAGATGAAACCATTGAAAAAACAACCGTAGAAGAACTTTTGCAAAAATCAAGCGTGAAATATTCCATTGATTCACATTATGATTATGCAAGCGCTTTTCAAAAAAGTTTGAGAGGCTCAGACGCAAACGCTGCCATATATTACCTTGCTAAAATGCTTATAGCAGGAGAAGATCCTCGTTTTATTGCAAGAAGATTAATTGTGGTTGCCTCAGAAGATGTCGGAAACGCTGATTTCAGAGCTTTATTAATAGCGCAAGCGGCTCTAAGAGCCGTTGAACATCTTGGCATGCCCGAAGCAAGAATTACTCTGGCGCAAGCTGTTGAATTTGTCGCAAGAGCTAAAAAATCAAACAGAGCAATTAAAGCTATAGACATGGCTATTGCTGACATAAAATCAGGACTTGATTTTCTGCCGCCAAAACATTTAAGAGATGCACACTATAAAGACGCTCAAAAATACGGCTTCGGAAAAGATTACGTATATACGCACGATAATCCCGAATTTCAACAACAATTTATGCCGGACGAGATAAAAGATAAAAAATATTTCGATTTATAGCTACTCAAACTATTGCAAAAATAAGGTTTTTTATATAAAATTATTTTTGTTATATAAATATTGTGTTGATTATGTAAACATTTGTAAAGTTAAATTAATTGTTTTTAGCAAAAAAAATTATGTTTTTACTTTATACAAGTGTATTAATCCCGACTAGGAGAAAAGGTTATGCAAATAGGCGCAGTAAATCCGGTTAATTTTAAAAGCAACGAAATAATGGTACTTCCGACAAGCAAGGATTACCGTTACGATAATGAATTTATTGATTTAAATTCTGATGACTATACCGTTACAGAAGACGAAGATACTTTTGAAGCATCTGAAAATAAAATTGACAAAAAACCGGATAGCGAAAATAAGCCTGTTGAAGAATCTCGAAAATTCAATGTTTCAGGCAAAGATATTGAAAATTTTGCAAAAACCATAGATAAAACAAGAGGCGATGTTAAAATTTCAACTATTTTAGCTAGTGGTGCATTCCTTGTAGGAGTATTGGTTAAAGGCAACAAAGCTACTGAAAAAATCTCAAGAATAATCGTTACATTTGGCGAATCAGCATCTAAAGCTGCAGTAGGATTGATTGGCAAAGCAAATAAAAATTTCAACACAGAAGCTGTAAAAGCTGTAATTGCAAATAAAGCAAATAAATTAAGAGATAATGCCGCAAATGAAAAAATGCTAAACGGCATCAAAACTTTTGTAGACAAAATCATACCTCAAAGAGCAGCTGCAAACGGTGAAGTTTTAAATACTGCAGGTGATGCGGTAGTTAAGATACTTGATAAAATGGGCATAAGAAACACTGCAGGTCTTGTAAGAGGCTGCGCAACAGGTGCTATAGCTCTTGGATTAACAGATAAATTCGCTGATAAAGTTGAAAACATTCAAGATAAAGCTGAAATCGAATCTGCTAAAAGACATTTAACCGGCGAAGGTTTTAACGTAGCAGCAGAATTAATAGATGCTGTGATGTAATAACAACTGAAAGGTGCAGGTGATAAAAATGAAAATATCAGGTATAGGTAATGTTCCTTCAAGAATAGTTGACGGTTTAAATGAAATAGGCAGCAGAGTTGCTACGGCTACTAAAGATGCAGGGGCCTTTGCAAAAGACAAATTTGACACTTTTACAAAAAATGAATCTGTAAAAAATACTATAAACAAAGTTGATAAAAAAACTGCGATTGGAGCAGGTGTCGTAGTAGCTGCATTAATTCTTGCAGTCAATTGCATTAAAGGTGTTGCAAATAAGGTTTCAGAAATTAAAAATAAATAATTTAAAAAACAATAAAAAAATAACCGCTGTTTAAATCATAAAAACAGTGGTTATTTTTTTATTCAATGTGATTAATAGAAAATAAGCTAATTATATTTTTTTCAAATAAGTCATATAAATTTATAAGTAACTTATATTTGAGGATTTGACAGTTGAAAAAAATTGTAACGCTTGTTTTATTATTTAATTTAACTTTTTTAAATTTCAGCTCTTTAGCTGAACCATTAATTAAAAATCAACAAAAATATCCCTGTTATGACAATCTTTTTTTAAACGAAGATAAATATGAAAATTTCAACAGAAAAGTTTTTAATTTTAATTTAAAAATGAATAGGATTTTTGCAAAAAAAATCCATATATTATGGGCATCAATTTTTCCAAATTTTGTTATAAATTCACTAAACCGCATGTATAGCAACATAGAATATCCCAAAAGAGTTGTAAGTTCACTCTTGCAAAAGGATATGGATGCAGTCAAAAACGAAACAAAAAGATTTTTAATTAACACAACAATAGGCGCAGCAGGACTCATTGATGTTGCTTATAAGCTTTTTCATCTTGAGATGTACGATGAAGATATGGAGCAAGCGTTGGCAAAATGCAAAGTAAAATGCGGGAATTTTTTAGTTTTGCCATTCATATCTTCTACAACAACGAGAGATATATTCGGAAGAATACTTGATTTCGGACTTAATCCTACAACATATATCGCAACGCCTGTTGCTGCTGCAGTCAAAATGGGATTATTAATCAATAGAACAGCAAAAATTCAACCTATGATTAAAATGGTTGAATCAAATTTTGCAGATCCCTATGATATAGCAAAAAAATTTTTTGGAATTGAAAAATATATAAAGCTTTCAAATTATGATAGAAAAAAAGTTCTTGAAAACATAAAAAACGACTCTTTCGAAGAACTTGAACTTGTTGATAAACAAAAAGAAGAGGTTCTTCAAGTTTCAGGAACAGTCAAAAAATCAGGTAACCTAATCGTTCGAGATTATTTTGATGATGAATTAACTGCAGATATTTTTTTAAACGACTATAACCCGCAAAGCCCCATTCTGGATTCTATGCGAACAGCTCTATTGGATGTCAAAAATGCAAATAAATCTATCTGGCATGATGTTTCAATTTGGAACAGATCTTTTGATAAGAAAATAAAATCAGCGTCTGTTGAAATTTCAAAAGAGCGACCTGAATATCAATTTAGATACATTCTTCAAAAAAACAAAAAATCTCCGCTTGTAATACTTTTCCCTTCGGTCGGTGAAGGTGTAAATAATAGCCACAGCACTATTTTAGCTAAGTTTTTTTATGATGAAGGCTATAGTGTATTGATTTTAGGAAGTCATTTTCAGTGGGAATTTTTAAAAAGCATAGATAAAGGATACAAAATAGGTCTTATAAAAAACGATATTAAATATATAAATATTTTGGTAAACAACGCAATAAATTATTTATCCAAAAAATATGACAGAGTTTTCTTAAAAAGAACAGCCTTAGGGACTTCTTTAGGGGCTTATGCAATTTTATTTTTAGCAGATGAACAATATAGACAAGGCGCAAGCAACATTGATAAATTCATTGCAATATGTCCGCCTTTTGAACTTGTTTATGCAATTAATCAAATAGATAAGATAATTGCAAGTTGGAAAAATTATCCCGATGACTTTAAGGAAAAAGCCGCAATTACAACAGCAAAAGTTATGCGAACTTTTGAAGAAACAAAAAACAGCGGTATCATTCCAAACACGCTTCCTTTCAGCCCTTATGAAGGAAAACTCATAAGCGCTTTTGTCTTTCATCAAAAA